>JBFJOC010000052.1:0-17955 GCA_041617855.1 Woeseiaceae bacterium
CAGGGTCAGGGTCCTTGTGGCAACCGACGTTGCAGCTCGCGGCCTCGATATCGAGCGTCTGCCGCATGTCGTCAACTATGAACTGCCACACGTCCCGGAAGACTATGTACATCGTATTGGCCGCACGGCTCGCGCCGGGCAAAAGGGCCACGCAGTTTCGCTCGTCTGTGTTGATGAGCACAAGCTGTTGACCGACATCGAAAAACTGCTGCAGATGAGAATCCGCAAGCAAATAATCCCGGGCTACGAGCCGGATCCGCGTATCAAAGCAGAGCCTATTGCAAGGGGTCGAACACGAAGTTCATTCGCGCGGAAGAGGAGCTGGCGAAATACAGGTGGCCCAGCCTCGTCGAAGGGCAGCAGCTCTGCCAGACGTCGCTCCTCTGCACGTTCGATGTAAGGACAGGTCGAAGGGTCGTTGTCAGCGATTGTTGATCAGGGTTTCGCCTCACCGACTCGCAACACCATGAAGTCGATCCGGCGCCCATTAAGCTCCGAGATCGCGATTTCGGCGCTTTGCTTCAACATCTCCACGTAGCCGAAACCGCGTGGGTGGCCCCGGTGGTACGTCGTCAAAATGCGCGCGGATTTTACATCGCCATATGGCGTAAACAAATCCTCCAGATCCTGGACCGACGTATGTTCCGGCAAATTTTCAACGTAAAGTTTCATTGAGTGATTCCTCTGGATTCTCATGCTGCTACTGACGGGCAGCTGTAGACAAGCTAGTGGTAGCGGAATTTCGGGCGCTGCATCGGCAAGTCGTCGAAAGGGCCGCGCGTGGAAGCACATGCCGAGTTATTGCGCTGAAGCGATTCAGCGCAGGTGGCGGGGCAGGGAATCCGAAGCAGCATTTACTCTACAGTAAACGGCGACCGCCCACACGGAACTCCGTATCAGGAATTCGTGGAACAACCGCCACTTACTTGTTCGTTTGCGGGGTTCTGGAGTGGATGGGTTCGGCCATCGAGACCGTAACTGTCGGAAATCTTTGATTTAAGTGCCTTGAGTCGAATCGGATAGTCGTACTTCCAAAACACCGACTCCTTAGATGCCGTTGTGTGCACATCGCACTCGAATTCGACTATTGATAGTGCAAGAGCCGGGGACGGGTCGGTTCGTTTCAGTCACGTGAGTTTGTCTGCCAAATTGCGGCGCACGTTAGGGGGAAGATCACTGGGTCCGGCCAAATTCTTTTCCAGAGAACTCAGAATCGCTTAGAATCCGAGTACTCTCACTTTTATGCTCAGCCGAGCTCGGGTGAGAGCTAACTCCCTGATTTGCGGGTGTCGTTCAATGGTAGGACATCAGCTTCCCAAGCTGAGAATGAGGGTTCGATTCCCTTCACCCGCTCCAGATCACGCCAGCCACCGCACGAACCCACAACCCGGATGGGCCAGGCGTTCGAACCTGCGGGACCCATGACGAACGCCTGCAACGGTCACGAGGTAATTCAAGCAGGCGTAAGGGCGGAATGACTTTTGATGAACGTGAAGCTTTCGATGTCCCGGAGACCGGTGAGCTCAGCGCGGCGTATGATCAAAGCAAGTTTTTCGAGAGTTTTTACAAGGTCGATTCCGGGGCGGAATCTGATGATCGCTCGACGATCGGCCACATGGTCACACGCCCTGCGTCTCGGTTCCATTAAAATGCCGTCGAAAACGGCATAATCCGATCAATCGCCCATCAGGAGCCACCGCCATACGGTTCACATGTTCGTCTTTGGGAGTTTGCGCAAACGCGCAAGGACCTGAGACTACTCGATGTGGGTTCCGGCACAGGACACTGGATCGATTTTTTTATTGCCACACTATATGTCGGTGATGTCGTCGGTTTGGAGGTAGCTTCGAACGTTCGGGAATTTCTAATCGGAAAAAACTCCGATCGATCTCAGGTCGTTATTAAAGACATGGACGTTTCGAGCCCAAAGTTCCTCGCGGAGGACTTAGGAAAGCCGTTCGATTACGTCTCGGCAATTGGCGTGCTCTTTCACATCACCGATGACGCCGAACGGCTGCGAGCGCTGCGTAACCTTCGATCCGTTCTTGCTCCCGAAGGGCTGATTTTCGCAGGCGGCGATTTTGGTTGGCATACCAGAAACTTGCAGGTCCACCGTGTCGACGAATTCGACGATTGGGCGGCGCAATCAGCAGAAGCAAATGCCGGGCAGGCATTTATCATTAAACGCGTGCGCTCATTGTCAGACTGGCACAGGGCATCGACCGAGGCAGGACTGTCGATACTCGATCTCGTGCGCGTAGCGACAGATTGGGCGATTCACTCGCCTGAGAATGACCTGCTCGTTCTGGGACCCGCTACCGGCGCCTAAATCTGCGGCGCCGGTTGGCGCTCCAATCGGCAGGTTGAGCAATCTGTCCTATCATCCTTTGTGAGGGAGCGAAGCCTGTCTGGCAGGTCTTTTTTCTTTATTTTGCCGAGATGCCGCCATGTTCCGATTCGTCACTATCCTGGGAATCCTCTCACTGCCGTCCGCTGTCGTGCTGGCCCTCGACGTCGACCGGTATCGGCTCGTCGATCTCACGCATGCGTACAACGAGGACACGATCTACTGGCCCACGTCCCCGTCCCGCTTCGAGAAGCGGACGCTTGCGGAAGGTGAGACTCCGGGCGGGTGGTTTTACTCCGCTTATTCGATCTGCACGCCCGAGCACGGCGGTACGCACCTCGATGCGCCGATCCACTTCGCGAGCGGCGCGGCGACTGCAGACGCCTTGCTGCTGGAAAACCTGATCGCCGCGGCGGTGGTCATTGACGTGGCGGCAAAGGCCGAGCGAAATTCCGAGTACCGCCTCACCGCGGACGATGTCCGCGAATTCGAGTCCGAGCACGGCCGGATCGCGGCCGGCTCGATCGTGCTGTTGCGCACAGGCTGGAGCCAGCGCTGGCCGAATGTGCGTGCTTATCTCGGCGACGACACGCCCGGCGATGCGAGCAGGCTGTCGTTTCCGAGTTACGGTGACGATGCCGCGCGCCTGCTCGTCGAGCAGCGACGTGTGGCCATGCTCGGCGTGGACACGGCATCGATCGACTACGGCCCGTCGCAGGATTTTCCCGTACACCGGATCGCCGCGGCGCGGAACGTGGCCGGACTCGAGAACCTGACCAGCCTCGACGCGCTGCCGCCGACCGGCGCGACGGTACTGGCGCTGCCGATGAAAATCGAAGGCGGGTCCGGCGGACCGGTACGGGTCGTCGCATTGGTACCGCGGTAGCGTCTGCTGGGGATATGTCACGCCGGGCCCCGTCACTTTCCCGGCGCGGGCGAACCGCCTCGACTCCCTGAAAAACGCAGCCGCCGGTCTATGCTGGCGGGTGGTGTCCTACGGAAAACTCCCCGATTGCGCGCCTCTGCGCCGGATCTAGTCCGGCCACCCCATTGGGTTCGAAACATCGGGCTAGGACCCGGACGGTTCTGCGGCGGTGCCGCGTGGCGGGCATTCCGCTGCCCGTCATTCGCTACATAATGTGACGAAGTCCTTAGAGTCGCGAACCCAGATCCGAAATACTTTCCAGTTTGATCCGCATTGAAGGCATTGGAGAGTATTTATGTGTCTACTCGCAAGCGCGGCTTCCGATATCAGACGGCGGCCGAGATCCCGTGACATCCAGCGGGAAAGCGCGGATAGCGTCGCAAACCTCGCTTCACTACTGCTGATTCCTCGCGTCTAATGCATCGCTGCCGGCTCGCCTTTTGCGCAAGTACGGGACGCACTGCGACCATGTTTCTTGCCACCACGCTGGACGCTTTACCCGGCGTCGTCGGACTGCACGAGGGCCACACGCCCGGCAATCCGCCGACGGCGCGGTTACCGTTGATCAACGTCCAGAATCGCAGAGCCTGGTTCGAATCGGACTTCGCGGAGCGAGTCGTCGCCGAGCTGCGAAACGTCACGATACTGTCTGAAGCTGCGGGGGACGCGCGACTGTTGGTCGATGCAGCGTTCTACAATGCTCCATTGCTGGTTCCGCTGGCACAGCATCACCCGAATTCGCTGTTGTTTGTGGTGTTCCGTCGGTGCGAAGGATTTGTCCGCTCGGCGACGATCGTCAGCGGAGAGGATCGCCAGCCGGCCGGCTGGCCAAGCCGATCGAAGCCGCTGTCCGATCGCGAAAAGTTTATTTCGCTCGGCAGGCTGAAACCGGAGGGTGGCAGCGACGATGCGGAGCGCTGGTCCGGCTGGTCGGCGATCCAACGCAACATCTGGCTCTGGCACCGCGTCAACGCACACCTCTCTCAGGTTGCCGCGAACCATGCGAACTGCCGCTCCCTGCTGTACGAGGACCTGGTCGAGGATCCGAAGAAGTTCTGGTCGAATTTCCTTGGGGATTTGGGTCTTGACTCCAAATCGAACCTCGCCCGCTGTGTCGACCGATCGGCAACCAGGCTGAACCACCGGCCTTCCTACCAGATCGGGCCCATCGATTCCTGGAGCGAATCCGAGGTCACTTTTTATGAGCGGCTTGCCCGCCCACTGGAGAGCAAACTCTATGGCTGATCAACTCGAGCAACGCATTTTGGAAGTCATTCAGGACGTGCTTCGCAGCAAGGGCGAGGATCAGGACGTCCTGATTACCGCAGCCGACTCGATGGAGACAGTCGCTGCCTGGGACTCGCTGTCATTCATGAGTGTGTTCGTGGCCATTAACGAGGCATTCGGTGTGAATCCGGATTTTGACGACGCGATTCACTACACATCGGTGAAATCGCTGCATGCGTATTTGAAGGAGCAAATCGCGTAGTGCCGGATTCGAACAGCCAGCAGAAATTGCTCGCGCGCATGCGCGATGTCGTGATCCGACACGGCGATAAAATTGCCGTTGCGGAGCACGAGCGCGCATTCACGTATGCGGATTTCGACGCGATGATCGGCTGCATCCACGGACAGCTTGAAGGGGTCGACCCGCAGGACACGGGCCCGGTCGGGCTACTGCTCGACCGTTCGGCACTCGCGTATGCCGCGATGTGGGCATCGATAGCACACGGCAGGGCCTACGTGCCGCTGAATACGAGCTATCCGCGGACGCGCCTGCAGAACATCATCGCGCAGGCCCGCATCAGCACGGTCGTGTGCGACGAGGGTACGCTGCATCTTGCCCACGAGCTAGGGATCGATGCCGATCGCCGGGTGATCGCGTCAGTCACTAAACACCGGGGCGAACAACCGGCAGGCGACAGGCCATGGTGGCGCGCACGTCGCGGCGGAAACGTTGCCTATGTACTGTTCACGTCCGGATCAACCGGCCAGCCCAAGGGTGTCCCGATTTCCTACGACAACTTGTGCGCCTTCATCCAAAACATGCAGGGCGCCATCGCGTACACGCCGGACGACGTCTGCTCGCAGGTCTGCGAGCTATCCTTCGATTTCAGCGTCCATGAGATTTACCTGGCCCTGCTGGGCGGCTGCACGCTGTGTCCCGCGCGGCGAGTCGACCTTTTCAATCCCGCGCACTATGTTGCCAACCGATCCATCACCGTGTGGATTGCCGTTCCGTCCCTGGCACGAGTAATCCTGAATAATGGTGTCCCGATCGGTGATTCGTTGCGGGGAATTCGTCTCAGCATCTTCAACGGCGAGGCACTGACCGCCGGCCTGGCGGCAGCGTGGCACGATGCGGCGCCGAATTCGGAAATCTGGAATTTCTACGGCCCGACGGAATGCACGGTTGCCGTCACGGCCCAACGCTGGGTGGATGAACCGGAGCTGCAAGAGGCCGATGTTATTTCGATCGGTCAGCCATTCCCTGACTGCCAGACAGCTTTACTCGACGATGAGCACATCGTCACTACCTTAGCTGCGGCGGATGGTGCCGTGGGTGAATTGCTGTTGGCGACACCGCAACGATTCACCGGTTACACCGATCCCGAACTTGCATCGCCCTTTGTCACCGACAGCCGCGGTACGACCTTCTATCGAACCGGCGATCGTGTGCTTTGGCGACAGGGCCGGCTGTATCACCTGGGTCGGGTCGATCATCAGGTCAAGATCGGCGGGCACCGCATCGAGCTGCTAGAGATCGAACACCGGCTGCGCCACTGCCTAAAAACCGAGGCGCTAGCGGTGATCGCGCATCCGGCAGAGCAGCCAACGGAGTTGGTGCTGTTCGTCGAGGGGCCGGCGGAGCCGGCGCAATTGGACTCGGAAACCCTGGGTCTGCCGTCCTACATGCTTCCAGGGAGATCGATCGTCGTCGATGCGCTCCCCGTGAATTCCCACGGCAAGCTCGATCGTGCGGCTCTGCATTCGGTCGCCGGGTCTGAGCCATGATTCGCAATCTCTCGTACCGCGGCCTGTGGCTCGCGGCCACCGCGGGCCTGATCGCCGGACTGCTCTGGCTGGACCACAATCGGGGAGGCCCGGCGAGCATGCTGTCGCGCTGCAATCTGTTGCTTACCCGAAGCGCGGCGCCGCCGGCGGATGTGTTGATCGTCGGCAGCAGCCGCTCCGGAACGGCACTGGACCCGATCGCGATGCGAGGCATGCTGGCGCATGCAGTCACCGGCCCCGCGCCAACCGTGGAGCGCATCGCGTTGGGACACAGCCCTCTGCGCGCCAGCCACGCCCTGCTCGAAAACTATCTGGACACGCGTGGAGCGCCGCGGGTCATCGCGCTCGAGATCATGTTTATGACCCGGCGAAGCGTCGACCGGCTGGCGCAACGCGGCCAGGAAACGTCGCCGGAGCATTACATCTTCCGACGCGACCTCAACCTGATGACCTTCGAGCAGATCCTGACGCTGCCCGCCGTCGCGATGCCTTTCTCCGAGCGCGAAAGCATGCTCAATCGATGGCGCTTCCGATTACGCGGGGTCGTGCTGCGGGCAGGGGCGCTCGCGTATCAGTTTTTCCGTCGTCCGGCGGAAAACTGGCGGCTCGACGCCTGCGACGAAGCGACATGGACGACGGAGCCCGCCTGGCCGCCCGATTTCGCATTTAGCTACGGCGAATTCGAAGCGGATGCGCCACCGGACGACGTGATTCCGGCGCTCGAATCCGTTATGGCGCGGTCCGCTCCGCAGCGCGCGCTGAAGCCCTGGCAGGCCGGCGTCCAAGCGGGGCAACGCTACCCCTACGATTTCGGAGCACCGTACCGTCAGGGCGAAGTCGTGCTCCTGCGATCGATGCTCGGACGGGCTTCGAATCACGGCGTTCCCGTTGTGCTGCTGCCGATGCCGCTGTACGGGTACACGTCGGGAGCGGACGACTTGCGAGAGCTGGCAGATACGATTGCTACGCGGGCGCACGTCTTTGACCTGTACGGGCAAGTGCAGGCCGAGCTGGACAAGTTCTGGTACGACGACGGCCACATCGAGGTGTATCCGGCCGGCGCGCTCACCACGGCAATCCTCGCTCAGCACTTGCTGGATACCGGGCTTCTGGAGGCCCGGGTACCGGTGGCCAGGCATGATTGATGCGGTCTCGTTCCTGATCCTCATCCTGCTCTCGGTTGGGCTGTCCCATGCGGTACTACCCTGCGATTGCAGGAATCGCCTGTTCTGGATCGTGGCACCCGGCATTCTGCTGCTGTTCATCACCCATCCGGTGGCGCTGGTATTCGCGATTGCCAGTTTCGCGACGAGTATCGGCGTATTTCTGGCGGGCCGCGCTCTGGATAATCCGCGCCTGAGAACCCGCATTCCCTACCTGATTTTGCTGCTTCTGTTCGTGCCGGACGTCGGGCGACTGGCGTCGGAGGCACCGATTCTCTGGCTCGGTAGCGCCTTTTTCATCATTCGGCAAATGATGACTGTCGAGCAGGGAATAAAACATGCGGTACCGCTGAAGCAGTTCATTCCCGGGCTACTTCTGGCGACGTTTTGCTGCGCGGCCCTGCCGTCTGGACCGGTTTTCAACGGCGTGCGTACCTGGGAACGCCTGCGGCTGAATGCACCGCCTGTGTATGGCGAAGGCTGCTACAGGCTGTTTGAGGGGCTCGTGTACTTGTTCGCAATTGCCGGATTCCTTGGCGTTGCGATTCGGGTCATCGATGTCCTGCAAGGCAATGTGGAAGCATCGGGCGCTTTTGCCGCTACGCTGCTGCTGAATCTCGTCGCCGCGCCTGTCGCCGGTTTCGCATTCCTATTTGCGACGTTCTATGGCTACTCGCGCATGGCTGAGGGAGCGGCTCTTCTCTTCGGATTCGAGGTTCCGCAGAATTTCAACAAGCCTCACCTTGCGCGCGATCTTGGCGACTTCTGGAAACGCTGGCACCGATCGATGGCCGATTTCGTCATGCAGTACATTTACTTACCGCTGCTGGTGACAACTTCGCGGACCAAGTTGGCGCTCATTGCGGCGTTTGTATTCATGGGCTTGTGGCACAATTTTTCCGTCGGGTTTGCGATTTGGGGACTTGGCCATGGCGTCGGCCTGGCATTCCTGTTGACTTGGGCGCAGAAACGAAATGTGGGAACGACGTTGTTACGGGTTGCTTCGCTCGCGTACGTCATCATGTTGTCGGGGATTGCTCACGGAGTGTGGTCAAAGTGACGCGTCAAAAAGCAAGTCGTCGCTGGCGGTACGTATTCATTTGCGGGCTCGTCCTGCTGCTCTGGATTTGGGTCGGTCACTTCGATGCAGTTGAGGCGCCTTACGTCCGGTTTTGATGGCTGCTGTCGTAGCAATAGCGATCAGCGGGGCCCTTGCGCTCGACCATTCGATGCTGGAACGCCGACGCGCTGTTACGATTTTCCTGCACATCACCCGCTCTGCCGTCGACAGCTGCGTATCGCTTTGACTACGCTAGGCATTTCTGTCGCGTGGACGCAATCGGGTAGTCAGCTAATTACACTGAACGGCGGCTGGCGTTCACAGTTAGGACATGGGCTTCCCACGCTGAGAACGACGGTTCGAATCCAATACCCACCCCAGTTTATGCCGCGCATTGACGCGAAGTTCGTGGCCGGAGCGCGTAGCCCGCTCCGATTTTAAAACGATTCGTATCGGCCGACACATACGGCACCAAGCCAGGCACCGGCAGGCCGCGTCGTGCGCCGCTCGCGACCCTGAAGTCTACGCCCGAGCAGGGGTTCCATGTTGCGCTGATATCCAGACCGGGTTGGGCCTGGTCGACATTTTTCGCGCTATGCGCGGGTTTTGGCCCATAACCTCCTGTTTTTCTGTCAAAAATGTGCAGTCGGTCAAACCTGCTGACGCACCCAGCCCGGACAATGGCAGGCAGCTTGGGAGTAGTGCGTCTTAGGGAAAAGTGACCGACTCGGTTTCCTACATTTTGATTGCGATGACCATGGCCAGTCTGGCGATTGGCATCGTGTTCCTGCTCGCGTGGAAATACCTGGGACGAGAGCCGCATGCGCTGACCTGGGCAATTGGATATCTGGTCGGGGCCGTACAGTGGTCGCTCAATCTTTTCTGGGATCTGTTCCCCAGCATTATCGCCTTTCGGCTTACGCTGAGCGCGATCGCGCTGATCATATGTACCCTCGGCCTGCGGGGCCATTGCCAGCGGACGAACTGCAGCTTCATGCCGGGCAACCTGTGGTGGTATGCGGTGCTGCTATACCTGCCAATCGTCTGGACCATCGCCGTGCGCCCACACGTCGGCATCAGCGTTGCGCTCATCCCGGCCACGGCCGCTCTGGCGCTGATTCTCGCCGGCATTATCATCCTGAGGTTCCGTGACAAACCGCGCCCCGCCGAGTGGGCAGCCGCCATCGCGAGCCTAGTGTTCGGGGCCAGCCAGGTGATCGCGGCCGGCGTCGCGCTGAAGATGGGCCCGAACGGCGATGCGCACTATTATGCGCTGTATATCCACCTCGCCTACCTGTTCCTGCCCGCGGGTTACACGACAGTCGCTATGTTTACCGCATTCATGGTGGCATCGGATCTGTCGGAGCAAATGAAGGCCCTCGCTGTCATGGACACGCTGACCGGCCTTTACAACCGGCGCGGCTTTTCGCAGCAGGCGGAGCAGGCATTCTCGTTGGCGCGCCGATCCGGCGGGCCGGTATCGATCATCATGACCGACATCGACCACTTCAAACGGATCAATGACCGGTATGGCCACGCCGTCGGCGACGAAGCGCTACAGCATTTCGCTACGCTGCTCGTGACCGATCGGCGCACCGAGGACGTCGTCGCGCGTATGGGCGGCGAGGAATTCGCGATCGTGTTGCCGAACGCGGACCTATTCCAGGCTGTAAAAGTCGCGGAGCGCATACGGGCCAACGTCGAAGCGCATCCCCTCGAGATGGGGGGGCACGAAATACCGATGACGTCGAGCTTTGGTGTCGCGTCGCTGTCCGACAACGACGACGACGTGCACACGATACTGATGCGCGCCGACAAAGCGCTGTACCGCTCGAAGGATCGGGGCCGCAATCGCGTCGACCTGGAGTCGTCCCAGAAGCTCGTGTGCATTGACGGCGAACTGCATGCGCCGGACGGGTACGGGCAGGCCGTGCGTCGGTCCCAGCGCGGCTGACACACGCGACCCCCCGCCGGAACGCGCAGTGGCCGCGGCAAATATCTGGTTTGAAATTCCAAATTCGTCCCCATATCAGCGCAAACCCGCGGCTCGCTGCGGGCGCGATGAATCGAATGGAGGATGTTTGTTATGAATCTGGTGAACTGGTCGCCCTTTCGCGATATGGATAGCCTGCTCGACCGTTATTTCAACGTGCTGGGGCGGGTTCCAGCCGGCGGCGGCGAGGTAGCGGGTAAGGCTTTCGACTGGCGCCCCACGGTGGACATCAGCGAGACGAAGACCCATTACCTGATCAAGGCCGAGCTGCCGGAGGTCGAAAAAGACGACGTGGAAGTGTCGGTAGAGAACGGTATGCTGACGATCAGCGGCGAGCGACGTTTCGAAAAGGAAGAAGAGACCGAGACTCAGCATCGCATCGAGAGCATGTACGGGCGTTTTGCGCGCAGCTTCGCGCTGCCGGCCGACGCCGACGAGGCGAAGATTTCGGCCCAGTCGCGAAACGGCGTGCTGAAGGTGCGTATTCCGAAGACCGTGGAATCGGCGACGTCGCCGAAGCGGATTTCGGTCGACTGAGCGGCTGTCGGGGACGTTCCGCGCTGGCGGAACGTCTCCCGATTATCGGAGTATCCGGGGACATTCCGCCGCGGCGGAATGTCCCCTGTCGGATCGCCCGCACGGCGGGCTCCCACAGAGCTATGCAGAGCCGTAGGAGCGGCATTTTGGACACGAAGTCCTTATGTCGCGGAGCAGAGGGATGTGCGAGAGCGACCTAGCCGCGAATCGCCCGCGTGGCGGGCTCCCACAATCCCGCGCTCTGGTGGCAAACTTGCAACATGCGGACGACGCCACCATGACCGAGCCTGCCAGCTACAACGGCATCGAGTCGCTCGACCATCCGGTCATCGCTGCGACCGATCTCGACGCGGCGCGCGCGACGTTCGAGCGGCTCGGTTTTACCGTTCCGCCGCGCGGCAGTCACGTGGAGTGGGGCACCGGCAACCTGTGCATCATGTTCCCCGGCGATTACCTCGAAGTACGCGGGATCATCGACGCCGCGCGATTCACGATGCATCTGGACGAGCATCTGGAGCGCTACGGCGAAGGCCTGATGGGCATCGCATTCGGCACCTCGGATGCAGCGGCCAGCCGTAAGCTGGCGCTTGCCAACGGCATCGACGCGGGTGAGCTGCGTACGCTGACGCGTAATTTCGAGCATCCCGAAGGCTGGACACATCCCACGTTTACCCTGTATGCGCCGGCTGCCGAGGACATCAAGGAGCTGATGCACGTCGTCGTGCTCGAACATCGGACGCCAGAGCTCATCCGCCCCGTGCGATTTCTCGATCACGCCAACGGCTGTACGGGCGTCAACGGCATCGCGGGTGCTGTACACGACGTCGTCCCCTGCGCAGAACGAATACGCCGGCTGCTTGGCGACGCCGCCGTGACGACCAGCACCGCCGGTTTGCGCGCGCAGGTACCAACGGGCCAGTTTCTGGACCTGCTGTTGCCGGACGCGTTCATTACGCGCTTCGGCGCGCTGCCGTTTCCGGACGATGGCCACACGCCGAGGCTTGGGGCTATCAGCCTGCGCGTCGCGGATCTTGGGGCCACTGCGGCGACGCTCCGGGAGCATGGTGTCGAGTTCGCGCAGCCTTCCGCGCATGTCTTGCGAATTGCGCCCGATGACGCCTGCGGGACGCTGATGGAATTCACGGAATCCGGCATCGACTAGCCGCAGGTAACCGCCGTGGAGAGCCCCTACCAGCGAGGCCGAGTTTCCCCGATGCCGCGGTCGCTTTGGGCGCAAACCACGCAGCCTTTCGGCCCTACCGCGCGCCCGACCGACAACGAACGCTTCGACGTCATCGTCGTCGGCGGTGGCTTCATGGGCGTCGCCGCGGCGCTAAGGCTCGCTGAGCACAATACAAGCGTCGCGCTCGTCGAGGCGTCGTGTATCGGTTGGGGTGCATCCGGGCGCAACAACGGTCTCCTCGTGCCCGGCCTGAAACGCGATCCGGACGACGTGAATGCGCTGCTGGGGCAATCGGCCGGAGCGCGCCTCATTAAATGCTCCGGCGCCGCGCCGCAGGAGGTACGGGCGCTTGTCGATCGCTACCAGATTCGCTGTGACCTAAACCCACGCGGCTGGATCCAGGCTGCGCATGCGCCGGCCGCACTGCCGCTGATCGAGCGGCGCGTTCGGGCGTGGCAGGCGCTCGGCGCGGACGTCAAACTTATCCCGCGATCGGACGTAGCCGAGCGGCTCGGTACCGAATTCTACGCCGGTGCCTGGTTCGATCCGCGCGGCGGCTCGCTCAACCCGCTCGCGTATCTGCGGGGGCTCGCCACGGCGGCCAGCGCAGCCGGTGCAAAGCTGTTCGAGGAGACGCCGGCGCTCGCCTTCGACCGGCAGGGCGGCGTTTGGCTGACGACGACGCCGCAGGCCAGGCTTCGGAGCGACGCCGTCGTGATTTGCACAAACGCGTACTGCCACACGCTGGCGGAGCTCCGCGCCTCCGTCCTGCCGCTCAGGACCGCGCAGATCGCGTCGGCACCGCTTGCCGAGGATGCAGCGCGACGGATCCTTCCCGGCGGCGAGAGCGCCTCCGACACGCAGCGGCTGCTGACGTCGTTCAGGCTTACCGCCGACAGACGTTTGATCATGGGCGGTGCGGGCGCGACGGCGGGTGACGAGCATGGGGGTCTGTTTACACGGCTGAAGAATGCGGCGCATGATCGGTTCCCGCACCTTGGACAGATTCGCTGGGAGTTCGGCTGGAGCGGCTATCTCGCGCTGACCGCCAACCATCTGCCGCAGATCGTGCGCATGGACGACGGTCGCTTGGTCGGGACGGCGTGTAACGGGCGCGGCATCGCAATGTCGACCGTCACGGGCATCGAGATCGCAGAACTCCTGCTCGGCAGCGACGCCGATGCATGCCCGGTGCCGCTGCGGCGACTCCGGAGATCGCCCGCCTACGCGTTACGGCATCCCGGCGTCGCGCTGTCGGTGCATGCCAAAAGATTGCTCGACGTGCGCGAACGCACCGTCGGGCGGAGGGCCGCCGTGTGAGTAACGTGTTCTACAGAGATCCCCGGCACTACTATCCTCAGGCGACGCGCGGCGAAGGCGTTTACCTCTATGACGCCGCGGGCCATCGCTACCTCGACGGCAGCGGCGGCGCCGCAGTGAGCTGCCTGGGACACGGCCATCCCGCAATCATTCGTGCCATTCAGCACCAGGTTGCGGAGCTCGCGTACGCGCACACCGCGTTCTTCACGAACGCCCCGCAGGAGAAGCTGGCGGCCCGCCTCGCGCAGCGCTACGGCGAGGACGATGCGAAAGTCTATTTCGTCTCGGGCGGATCCGAGGCCAACGAGACGGCAATCAAGCTCGTCCGGCAATACTGGCTGGCCCGCGGCAAGCCCGACAAGACGATGATCGCGAGCCGCCTGTACAGCTATCACGGCAATACGCTCGGTGCGCTGTCTGCATCCGGGAATGTGGGCCGGCGAGGGCTGTTCGGGCCGCTGCTACACGACTGGCCGCGCATCGAACCGTGCTACGCGTATCGCCATCGCCGGGAGAATGAGACCGAAGAGGACTACGGGCGGCGCGCCGCGAACGCGCTGGAGGATGCGATTCTTGAGCACGGGGCAGATCGAATCGGGGCGTTCATAGCCGAGACCGTCGTAGGCGCGACGCTCGGCGCCGTGCCCGGTGCGGCCGGCTATTTCCGGCACATCCGGGACATCTGCGATCGTCACGACATCCTGCTGATCCTCGACGAGGTCATGGCAGGCGCGGGACGCGCGGGCACCTACTTCGCATTCGAGCAGGACGGCATCCGCCCCGATCTCGTCACGATTGCGAAAGGGCTGGGCGGCGGTTACCAGCCGATCGGCGCCGTGGTTGCGCAAAGCGCAATTCACGATGAAATAGTCGAGGCCTTCGGGCATTTCGAGCACGGGCACACCTACATCGGCCACGCGACCGCCTGCGCCGCCGCGATGGCCGTGTCGGACGTGCTCGACGACGAAGAGCTGCTGACCAACGTGCAGCGGATTTCGGCTCTGCTCGTCGAGGGGCTCAAGGATGCGTTCGGCGAGCACCCCAACGTCGGGGATGTCCGGGGGCGCGGGCTTCTGCTGGGCATCGAGCTCGTTGCCGACCGCGCGACGAAAGGGCCAATGCGGCCCGCCGTTGCGCCCTTGATCAAGGAAGCGGCGATGACCGAAGGCCTGATCATCTATCCCGGCAGCGGCTCCGCGGACGGCACGGCCGGCGCGCACATTCTGCTTGCGCCGCCGTTCATCTACTCGCCCGATAACGTCGATGAGCTGATCGAAAAGCTCGGGCGCGCACTTGCACGAGTAGACTTGGGTTCCGCCTGATCAACCGCGGGGGGTGGGGGGACGCCACGCCGCACGGCCGACCCCGATCGGGCGATTCGCGAGAACGCGCGGCGGGACGCTGCGCGCCGCAATTAAACGTCGCCGATCGGCATGTTGTACGAAAACCACATTTTCGGAACTTTTCGCTGGAACCGGGCAATTTCGCGGTTTATAGTAGTGGGGATAACGCAAAATAATCTTGAGACCTAGCTGATTAACAGGGGAAAAACCATGCAGGATTTGCGCAGAATACCGGCGTTCGTGGCGGTGCTCGCCGTGCTCGCCCCGGGTCTGGTGGCCGCGCAGGCAACCAGGCAGGGTGGCCAGGATGTCATCGAGGAGGTGACCGTGACCGGCACGCGCGCGAAGCCGCGCTCCGCGACCCAGTCGCCCGTCGCGATCGACGCGTTCGGGCCGGAACAGCTCGACCTTCAGGCGCACGGCGATCTGACGGAGAACATAAAGAACCTCGTGCCGTCATTTACCGCGACGGCACTCACGGGTGACGGCAGCGCATTCGTGCGCTCGACGTCGCTGCGCGGCCTGCCGCCGGACGAGACGCTGCTGCTCGTGAACTCGAAGCGGCGGCATCGGTCCGCGCTGCTCCAGCTGTTCGGCGCCGCGATGAGTGCTGGTGCCCACGCTGCGGACATGGGGCCGCTGCCGAGCATCGCCTTCAAGCGCGTCGAGGTGCTGCGTGACGGCGCCGCGTCGCAGTACGGGTCGGACGCGATCGCCGGCGTGATCAACTTCATCTTGCGCGACGACGACGAGGGAGGCCGCGTAGAGGCCCAATACGGCCAGTTCTACGAGGGCGAATACGCGGTCAAGGTCGCCGGCAACATCGGCTTCTCGCTCGGCGACGGCGGCTTTCTGAACTTAAGCGCCGAATACAAGGACGAAGAGCAGCTGAGTCGCGGCTTCCAGCCGGCCGCCGCGCAGGCGGCAATCGACGACGGCGTCCCGAATGTCGGCACTGACAGTCCGTACAGCGGTGACCGCCTCGCCCAGACATGGGGGCGCCCCGAGAACCGCGGGCTCAGGACCGCCTGGAACATGGCGGTGCCGATGGCCGGCGACAACGAGCTGTACATGTTCGGTAATTACGCCTCTACCTACGGCAACTACCGGTTCTTCTACCGCGACCCCGACCACGCCAGCCTGCAGCCGGTGCCGATCGACCCGACCGACCCGTCGCAGGGCAACTTCTGCTGGTGCGACACGCTGACCGGCGGCTACACGCCGTACTTCGAGGGCGACCAGACCGACTTCGCCACGGTCGCGGGTGTTCGCGGGGAATTCGACAACGGCATGCTGTTCGACTTCAGCGGCAATTTCGGCACCAACGTCCAGGACTACACGCTGAACAACACGCTGAGCCCTACCTACGGGCCGGACTCGCCCCGCGACTTCGACACTGGTGATCTGCAGGAAACGGACTTCAGTCTGAACGCGGATTTCTCGTATGCGTTCACGGCCGACGTCAATCTCGGCTTCGGCGTCGAATGGCGCGAGGAAAACTGGGAGGTCAAAGCCGGACAGACCGAATCCTGGCTGCCGGGCCCCTATGCCAACGTCGGGCTGTTGATCGACCCGACGACGATCGACCCGGTTACCAACCCCACGGGGAGTTTTTATGCTACGCCGCCGAACGGCAGCAACGGCCGCGTCGGCTTCAGTACCGACGTCGCCGGCACGTTCGATCGCTACAACTATTCCGTGTACGGCGATCTCGAGTGGGACGTGTCTGACGCGTGGCTGCTTCAGTTTGCACTGCGCTTCGAGGACTTCGAGGATTTCGGCACGACGACGAACGGCAAGATCGCGACGCGCTTTAACGTTTCGGATCGCTTTACGATTCGCGCGGCCGCGTCGACGGGCTTCCGCGCGCCGACGCCGGGCCAGTCGAACCAGGAGATCGTGGTGACCACGTTTGATACCTCGAGCGGCGCCGCTGTGCAGGTGCAGCAGGGCACGCTGCCGCCGACCGATCCGCTCCTCGTGCCGCTGGGCGGCAAGGCGCTCGAGCCGGAGGAGTCGGTGAACCTGAGTGCGGGTTTCTCGGCCGACGTTACCGACAACCTCAGCCTTACGCTCGACTGGTACAAGATCGATGTGGACGATCGCATCGTGAAAACGCTCGACATCAACGTCGCGGACAACCCGGCGTTTGCGGGATCCGGGTTTTCGAACGTGGCGTTCTACACGAACGGACTCGAGACCGAAACCACCGGCATCGACCTCGTCGCGGTTCTGGATTTCGCCCACGCGGGGGGGTCGAGCACGAACATCAGCCTGGCCTACAACCACAACGATACCGAGATCACCGGCATCAATCTCGTGAACGGCATCCAGCCGGTGACCCCCGGGACGATCTTCAATGTCGAGAACAACCTGCCGGACAATCGAGCCAGCCTGGCCGTGAATCATTATCGCGAGAAGTGGCAGATCACCGGGCGCGTCAACTGGTACGACGAGGCCCGCGACGAGCGCGACTTCCCGAACGCAGACGTCGTCGATGCGGCGGCGACGGTCGACGTCGAGGCGAAGTACGAGTTTAACGAGAACTACACGATCGCGATCGGTGCGAATAACGTGTTCGACAAGTTCCCGAACGAGATCCCGACGCGGCTCTCGAACGGCTTGCCTTACTCGAGGCGCACGCCGTTCGGCTACGACGGGGGGATGTGGTACGTGAAGGGACTTTTCAATTTCTGATTGACGCTAGAAATTTGCAGTACCATCGAACGCAGGCACTTCGGTGCCTGCGTTTTCGTTTGGAGTGGCGATGGGCGCAGGATACAAAGTCGCCGGCGTCCTGGGCGGCATGGGCCCTGACGCTACGGTCGACTTCATGGCGAAAGTAATTGCGTTGACGCCGGCGGGCCGGGACCAGGACCACATTAGGATGGTCGTCGACCACAACCCGCAGGTCCCGAATCGCCAGGACGCGATTCTGGCTGGCGGCGATGATCCCGCACCGGTGCTCGCCGAGATGGCGGTGCGGCTCGAGGCAGCCGGCGCCGATTTCCTCGTCATGCCCTGCAATACGGCGCACGTCTTCGCCGAGACGATCAGCGCGGCCGTGCG
>JBFJOC010000053.1:0-17650 GCA_041617855.1 Woeseiaceae bacterium
GATGCCGAGCGCCCGGCGTTGATCGCTTGCAAGACCGTGATCGGCTATGGTGCGCCTAACAAGCAGGGGACTGCTGCCACGCACGGCGCGCCGCTCGGCGAGGCCGAGGTGGCCCTCGCTCGCGAGAAGCTCGGCTGGACGGCGCCGCCGTTCGAGGTGCCTGACCCGGTCAGGGCCGCCTGGGACGCGCGATCCCGCGGTGCGGCGGAGGAGGATGCCTGGCGAGCGATGTTCGCAGCGTACGCCGGCGAGCATCGGGACCTTGCCGCCGAATACACGCGGCGCTTCGCGCCGGAGCTGCCCGAGGAATGGGATCAACACGCGAGCGGCGCAATTGCCGACATCGCGGCAGCCGGCGAGTCGATGGCAACGCGCAAAGCGTCGCTCGTCGCCCTGAACGCGTTCGCGCCGATGCTGCCGGAGCTTATCGGTGGCTCCGCGGATCTCACCGGCTCGAACCTGACAAAGCACGCCACGTCGAAGGTGATGAGCGCCGCCGAGCCGGGCGGCAATTACCTGTATTTCGGTGTTCGCGAGTTCGGGATGTCCGCGATCTGCAACGGCCTCGCGCTGCACGGCGGCTTCGTGCCGTATTCCGGCACTTTTCTGACGTTTTCTGACTACGCACGCAACGCGCTCCGTATGGCGGCGCTAATGAACGTGCAGCAGATATTCGTCTATACACACGACTCGATCGGTCTCGGTGAGGATGGTCCCACGCATCAGCCCGTCGAGCACATCGCGTCGCTGCGGGTCATGCCGAATATGCGGGTCTGGAGGCCGTGCGATGTGGTCGAGACGGTGGTCGCCTGGCGCGACGCGATCGAGCGCCGCGGCGGACCGACGAGCCTCGTGCTGACGCGGCAGGGCGTGCCCCATCAGGCTCGCACGCCGGAGCAGGTCGATGCCATCCGGCGCGGCGGGTACGTTCTCAGAGACGGCGATTCGGCACCCGACGCTATTCTGATCGCGACGGGATCGGAGGTCACGCTCGCGACGCAAGCGGCGGACGAGCTGGCTACGGACGGTATCGCCGTGCGCGTCGTATCCATGCCCTGCACGCAGGTTTTCGACGCTCAGGACGACGAGTGGCGTGAGCGCGTGTTGCCGGCATCGATTCGCGCCCGCGTCGCGATCGAGGCCGGGGCCACGGAGACGTGGTGGCGATATGTCGGCCCGTCAGGACGGATCATCGGGCTCGATCGATTTGGCAAATCGGCGCCCGCGAAAGACCTGTTCGAGCACTTCGGATTTACGCTGCGCAACGTCGTCGCGGTCGTGCGCGACGTACTTAAGGGACAATGAATTCCAAAGGCATGCGTGACCGCGTGAGGCGTGCCGCGACACTATCGGGAGACGAGCATGACAATCAAAGTTGGGATTAACGGCTATGGCCGTATTGGCCGAAACATGCTGCGAGCGCTTTACGAGGGCGACAAACACTCGCAGATAGTGATCGTTGCGGTCAACGATCTCGGCGACGCCGAGACGAATGCGCTGCTCACGCGACGCGACACGGCGCACGGTCCTTTTCCCGGCACTGTCGAAGTCGATGGCGATGCGATGATCGTCAACGGCGATCGTATTCGCGTGCTCGCCGAGCGCGATCCCGCAAAGCTGCCCTGGCAGGAGCTCGGCGTCGACGTCGTTCTCGAATCGACGGGCCTGTTCCGGACTCGGGACACGGCCGGCAAGCACCTCGAAGCGGGCGCGAACAAGGTCATCATCTCCGCGCCGGGTGGTAAGGACATCGATGCGACGGTCGTCTACGGCGTCAACCATGACGTGCTGAAATCCAGCGATCGCATCATATCGAATGCGTCCTGCACGACGAATTGCCTCGCGCCGCTGGTCAAGCCACTGCACGAGAAGATCGGCGTCAAGCACGGCATCATGACGACGATCCACGCGTACACGAACGACCAGGTCTTGACCGACGTGTATCACAAAGATCTCCGGCGCGCGCGGTCCGCGACGATGTCGCAGATCCCGACGAAGACGGGCGCGGCTGCAGCGGTCGGGCTCGTCCTGCCGGAGCTCAATGGCCGCCTCGACGGTTTTTCGATGCGCGTGCCCACGATCAACGTGTCCGTGGTCGATCTGAGTTTCGTCGCGGAACGCGAGACCACGATCGACGAGATCAATGCGGTCATGAAGGAAGCCAGCGAGGTAGGCCCGCTGAAGGATGTCCTCGACTACAACGATGAGCCGCTCGTATCAATCGACTTCAACCATAATCCGGCATCGTCGACGTATGACGCCGGCCTGACGAGGGTGATGCAGGGCACGCTCGTCAAGGTGTGCGCCTGGTACGACAACGAGTGGGGCTTTTCGAATCGCATGCTCGACACGACGATCGCGTTGTACAACGCGTAACGTCGCGTCAGCGCGATTCCGGGGCTAGACGACGATGTCCATTGTGCGCATGCTGGACCTGGAGCTCGGCGGCCGCCGCGTGCTTATTCGCGAGGATTTGAACGTCCCGATCGCGGATGGGCGGGTCACGAGCGACGCGCGGATACGCGCCGCGCTGCCGACGATTCGCAAGGCGCTCGACGCCGGCGCGGCCGTAATGGTCATGTCGCATCTCGGCCGGCCCCAGGAGGGACATCCGGATCCCGCGTTGTCGCTCGGACCGGTCGCCGCGCGCCTGGGCGAGCTCCTCGACCGGACCGTGCCGCTCATCGCAGGCTGGATCGACGGCGTCGACGTTGCTCCTGGCGACGTGGTGCTGCTCGAGAACGTTCGCTTCCTGGCGGGCGAGAAAGCCTGCGATGAAGGCCTCGCGCGCCGCATGGCCGCGCTCTGCGAGATCTTCGTCATGGACGCGTTCGGCACCGCGCACCGCGCCCAGGCGAGCACCTACGGCGTCGCCGAATTTGCGCCGATTGCCTGCGCAGGGCCGCTGCTTGCAGCGGAGCTCGATGCGCTCGGCAAGGCGATTTCCAATCCGGCCCGGCCCATGGTTGCGGTCGTCGGCGGGTCGAAGGTATCGACGAAGCTCAGCGTGCTCGATGCACTCGCGGGCATCGTGGATACGCTGATCGTGGGCGGCGGTATTGCGAACACGTTCATCGCGGCGGCTGGCCACAGCGTCGGCAAGTCGCTTTACGAACCGGATATGCTGGGAACGGCCAGGCGGCTTGCCGAGCGTGACGACGATCGCGCGGACATACCGGTGCCCGGTGACGTCGTCGTCGCCACCGAATTCAGCGCGGACGCGGCGCACCGAGTTTGCGCGGTCGACGAAGTCGGTGACGACGAGATGATCCTGGACATCGGGCCCGAAGCGGCGCAATCCTTCGCGACGGTGCTGGCCGCCGCGGGTACGATCATCTGGAACGGGCCGGTAGGCGTCTTCGAATTCGACGCGTTCGGCGACGGCACGCAGGCGATTGCCGAGGCGATCGCGGACAGCGGTGCGTTTTCGGTTGCCGGGGGCGGCGACACGCTGGCCGCGATCGACAAATACGGCGTTGCGGACCGGATCTCCTACATCTCGACTGGCGGCGGTGCGTTCCTGGAGTTCGTCGAGGGCAAGACGCTGCCGGCCGTAGCCATGCTCGAAAAGCGCGCTGCCGGTAAGCCCTAGGCAGGCCAGGGACCCGTAATCGCCAGCGTCATCCCCGGATACTGAATATTAACGAACAGCGTCTTGGCGTCGGGGGAAAAGCAGACGCCCGCGAGCTCCGAATTCGAGTAGTTGTTCTTCGCGATGAGGTATTGGCTGCCGTTCGGCCGCAGCCCGACGAGGCCGCAGCGCACTTCGTTGTCCTCGCAGATGATGAGATCGCCCCACGGTGCAAACGTCAGGTTGTCGGCATGCCGGAGCAATGAATCCGCGCCGGCTTCCGCGAGCAGCGTCAGGTTGCCGGGCATGCGCCGTTCCCTGGCCGTACCTTCGTGCGGACTCGGGCGATATCGGAACACCTGTCCGAGGCGTTCCTGCCCACCGATCGTGCACGTGAACACGGCATCGCCGCCCGCAATGCAAAGGCCCTCGCCGCGGGCAAACGTCGCCGCCCCGAGCGCCGCACCGCGCAGGCGCAGGTCGTTGTCCACGGGATCGACGTCGTCGAGATCGATCCAGCGAGCCACCACGCGCGCCCCGGCAGCGACATCGTGGCGATAACCCCAGTTGTGCGTCATCGGTGATCGCAGGCTTGGAAGACTCAGTGCCTGCAGGCGGCCACCTGCATCGAGCCTGCCGGGGATGTCGGGCAAATAACGGTAGAACAGACCGTGATGCCGGTCCTCGGTCATGTACACGATTCCGGACTCCGGATGCACGGCAGCGGCTTCGTGTTCGAATCTGCCCATCGAGCGTAGCGGTCGCGGTTCGACCAGGCCTTGCGCCGCGGCCGGTATCTCGTACACGTAACCGTGACGCTGATCGCGGGTTGCGAAACCCGAGAGCGTGAGGCCGATTCCCGGCGACTCGAAACATTCCTCGCAGGAAAGCCAGCTGCCCCAGGGCGTAGCTCCGCCCGCGCAGTTGAGTTCGGTGCCGGCCAGGCTCAGATACTGGCGCTCGGTCGCGCGCCTGGCCGGATCGTAGATTGTTGTCGTCGTCGCGCCGCAGCCAGGGGTTCTGCTCCCGCCGCGGTCATAGAAGCGCTCCGTAAGCCCGGCCGGGAGCTGCTCGAAGCCGTCGGCAAACGCACTCTGGTCGCGTTGGGATGGCAGCAGCTCGTGATTGCAGATCAGGACGACGCGACCTTTTTCGCCGGCAAATGCACCCATGCCGTCGTGTGCTCCGGGGACTTTCAGCCCGTCGCTCATCATGTCGCCTGCGCGGGAGACGACCGTGTACGTGAATCCCTCCGCGATGTCGAGAATCTGGGCGGGGTCTGCGCGAAGTTGCAGTCGCTGCGGATCAAGACGAGCCGCGCAGCCCGCAAGCCCGCTCGGCGCCGCCAGCGCCGCAATCGAGCGAAGGAAATGTCGACGGTTCATCGTGTCATTGATTCCCGCGAGACTCGAGTGCAGCATAGCGGGCAACGCTGACCAGGTGAAGTCGCCGTATGCGAATGTGCGATAATCCGCGCGTGCTGAGACGTACAAAAATAATCGCGACGCTCGGGCCAGCCTCGGAGAAGCCCGAGATCCTCGAAAAAATGATCGATGCCGGGCTCGACGTTGCGCGTCTCAACTTCTCGCACGGCAGCGCGGACGATCATCGCAAGCGGGCACTCGCTTTGCGCGCTGCGGCAAAAAAATGCGGGCGCGAGGTGGGACTGCTCGGTGATCTGCAGGGTCCGAAAATTCGCGTAAAGCGCTTCAAGAAGCGCAGCGTCTTCCTGCCAGACGGCGCGTCGTTCTTCCTCGACAGTGCCCTCGGGCTGAGCGATGGCGACGAGCATGGCGTTGGCGTCGCCCTGAAGACGATCCACGAGGATGTCGCTCCCGGCGACGTGCTGTTACTCAATGACGGTATGATCACGCTCGAGGTCGAACGCATCGACGGTACGCGCGTGCATACGAAAGTTCTCGCGGGCGGCATCCTCTCGGACCACAAGGGCATCAACAAGAAAGGCGGTGGCTTGTCGGCGCCGGCGCTAACGGATATCGACCGAAAAAACATACGCCTCGCCGCCGAGCTCGAGATGGACTTTCTCGCGGTCTCGTTCGTGCGTTCGGCGGACGACGTCATCGAGGCGCGGCGCCTCCTCAACGAGGCCGGGGGTAAAGGCCTGATCGTCGCAAAGATCGAACGCGCCGAGGCGGTTGAGGAAATCGATTCGATTATCGATGCGGCAGACGCCGTGATGGTTGCCCGCGGCGATCTCGGCGTCGAAATGGGCTACGCGAAACTGACCGGCATACAGAAAGTCCTGATTCGCCAGACGCGCAAAAAGAGCAAGGTCGTGATTACGGCGACGCAGATGATGGAATCGATGATCCAAAACCCGATTCCGACCCGCGCCGAAGTTTCGGACGTATCGAACGCGGTCATGGACGGGACCGACGCCGCGATGCTGTCGGGGGAGACGGCCGTCGGCGAGTACCCAGTCAGGGCGATTCGCGCCATGGCCGAGGTGTGCCTCGGGGCGGAGTCGTTTCCGCTGCCCGAGGGCCGGACTCGACACCGCATCGGCGACTATTTCGAGCGGGTCGACGAGGCAATCGCCATGGCGGTGATGTACACCGCGAATCACCTGTCGGTGCGGGCGATCATCGCGCTGACCGAGTCCGGCTCCACGGCGCTGTGGATGTCGCGCATTCGCTCCGACATTCCGATCTACGCTTTTACGCCCCACGTCGCCACTCGCCGGCGCGTCGCTCTGTATCGCGGCGTATTTCCCGTCGAGTTCGACAGCCTGAGCGTCGAGCCATCGCGACTTTACGCTGAAGTCTTTCGGACGCTGCTCGCACACGATCTCGTACACGTCGGCGATCGCGTTATTTTCACGAAGGGCGACCTCGAGGGAATCTCGGGTCAGACGAACGCAATGAAAATACTCACGGTTGCTGCGCCGGATTGAGTGTGCGGCGAGCGACCCGCAAGCGCTGGGCGCGGCGCATCCTGGCAGCCGTGGCGGGCCTCGCCACCTTGGCCGTCGTGTCCGCATTCTTATATCTTCGCGCGAGCCTGCCGATGGTCGACGGCGAAATCGTGGTCCGCGGCATCGATTCTGGCGCGACGATCGAGCGCGACGAGGATGGCGTCGTCACGATTCGATCGGACAATCGCCGCGACGCAGCGTTTGCGACCGGCTTTGCCCACGGCCAGGACCGGTTTTTCCAGATGGATCTGATGCGTCGCCAGGCCGCCGGGGAGCTGGCCGCGCTGATCGGGCCAGCGGCGCTGCGCGTGGATCGGCGCGCGCGCCTGCATCGTTTTCGCAGCCGCGCTCGGGCAACCTTGAAGGTGCTGGACGACGACGCCCGTGGCCTCGTCGACAGCTATGCCGAGGGCGTCAACGCGGGCGTCCGGAGCCTCCGCATCAAGCCTTTCGAATACGCGCTGCTTGCGGCCGATCCGGAGCCTTGGCGCGCCGAAGATGCGGTGCTCGTCGTCTACACGATGTTTCTCGAACTGAATGATGAGCGCGCCGAGATAGATCTGCAACGTGGCTACGCGCAGCGAGCGCTGCCGGCCGACGTCTTCGCGTGGCTGTATCCAGAGGGTACATCCTGGGATGCGCCACTCATTGGGCGAGCGCGTGCACCGACGCCGCCACCCGCAGCGGATCGCTATTCGGTTCGCCAGCTCACGGAACGCGCCGAGCCCGCGCGGGAGCGCGGTAAGGACCCGCTAGCGGGCAGCAACAACTGGGCAGTCGCCGGTTCGCTGACGCAAAGCGGCCGCGCGCTTGTGTCGAACGACATGCACCTTGGCCTAAACGTTCCGAACATCTTTTACCGCGCGCGCATCGTGGTCGACACGGGTGCTGCCGTCGATGTCAGCGGCGTAACGCTGCCCGGGACGCCGTTCGTCGTGGCGGGCAGCAACGGCAGGATTGCCTGGGGCTATACGAACAGCTACGGGGACTGGTCGGACGCGGTCCTGTTGCGTTCGGGCGCGCGCGCAGGAAACTATGTGACGCCTGAAGGCGATCGCGAGTTTCGCGTGTATCGCGAGAGCATTGCGGTCAAAGGCGCCGAGCCCGAATCGCTCGACGTTCGCGAGACCGTCTGGGGTCCGGTGCTCGAAGGTGCGGCCTACCCCGACGGCGACATCGCAGTGTCCTGGACGGCGCACGACGTCGATGCCGTGAATCTGAATCTCATCGGCCTCGAGACTGCCGCGAACGTGAGCGAGGCACTCGATGTTGCGAATACGATGGGCATCCCGCCGCAGAACTTCGTCGTCGGTGACGCGGCCGGCAATATTGGCTGGACGATCGCGGGACGTATTCCGGTCAGGAGCGGGTACGACCCGACCATTCCAGCCGACTGGAGTAAGCAACATGGCTGGACCGGGTGGCTCGCGCCCGCAGACTATCCTCGCATCGTCAATCCGCCGGACGGCAGACTCTGGACGGCGAATGCCCGGGTCGCCGATGCTGAAGCGCTGGCGGCCATCGGTGACGGCGGCTACGACCTTGGGGCCCGGGCCCGCCAAATTCGCGACGGCCTGTTTGCAAAGCAGCAGTTTCGACCGGACGACATGCTCGCGATACAGTACGACGACCGGGCGTTGTTTCTCGCGCGCTGGCGTGATCTGCTCCTCGACGTTGTCGACGCCGAAATCGCCGCGACCGAGCAAGGTCTCGCAGACTACCGAAGGCTAGTCGCCGACTGGTTGCCACGTGCGGCCGCCGAATCGGTGGGCTACCGCCTGGTTCGGGCGTTTCGCCTGGAAGTCCAGGCCCAGGTATTTTATGGGCTGACCGGACCGATCCGGGCGACGTATGGACCGGACGTCGATCTGCGCATGAGCAATCAGTTCGAGGCAGTGCTGTGGGCACTGATTACAGAGCGTCCGCAACACCTGCTGCCTGGTGCCTATGCGGATTGGGATGAGCTGCTGCTCGACGCGGTGCGGGCGAACGTCCGCTATTTCAATGCAAATTTCGAGGGTCCGCTCGAGCGGCGAACCTGGGGAGAGCGTAATACGGCGCGCATACGTCACCCGCTGAGTCGTGTCGTTCCGGGTCTCGGCCGGTGGCTCGACATGCCGGCGACTCCGCTGAACGGGGATCTCGACATGCCCAAGGCGCAGAGTCCGAATTTCGGTGCGTCGGAACGATTCGCGGTCGCTCCGGGCGACGAGGCAAACGGGATCATGCATATGCCAACCGGGCAAAGCGGACACCCCCTGTCCGCGTTTTACCGTCGTGGGCACACGGCATGGGAGGAGGGCCGCCCGAGTCCGTTCCTTCCCGGGCTCACACGACATCGGCTCGCGCTCAAGACAGAACCTTAAAGCACAGTCGGGTCACGCCGAGTGGCCGGTGCTTGTGCGCCGTCGTGCAGGCTGTAAGATGGTCGCTGCACTGCAAAAACATGGATGAATGGATGACGGATCAACGATTTACTGGCACGAGCACCTATGTCGCGACCGACGACCTGATGATGGCCGTCAATGCGGCCGTGACGCTGGAGCGACCGATACTCATCAAAGGTGAGCCGGGTACGGGCAAGACCCAGCTTGCCGTCGAGGTGGCCGAATCACTGGGCCGGCCGCTGTACGAGTGGCACATCAAGTCGACGACAAAGGCGCAGCAGGGTCTGTATGAATACGACGCGGTCGCCAGGCTGCGCGATTCCCAGCTCGGCGACGATCGCGTGCACGACATCAGCAACTACATCGTCCGCGGCAAGCTCTGGGAAGCATTCGAGTCCGACATCCAGCCGGTTTTACTGATCGACGAAGTCGACAAGGCGGATATCGAATTTCCGAACGATCTGCTGCAGGAACTCGACCGGATGGAGTTCTACGTCTACGAGACGAAGCAGCTTATCAAGGCGAAACATCGTCCGATCATCGTCATTACGAGCAACAATGAAAAAGAATTGCCCGACGCGTTCCTGAGACGATGCTTTTTCCACTACATCAAGTTCCCCGACAAGCAGACTATGCACAAGATAGTCGACGTGCACTTCCCCGGCCTCAAGAAGAACTTGTTGAGCGAAGCGCTGAATGCATTTTACAGAGTGCGTGACGTGCCGGGATTGAAGAAGAAGCCTTCGACGTCAGAGCTTCTCGACTGGATCAAGCTGCTGCTCGCGGAGGACATTCCGCCGGAGGCGCTGCGCAGCGAGAATTCGCGTAAGGCAATTCCGCCGCTGTATGGAGCTCTGCTGAAAAACGAGCAGGATGTGCACCTGTTCGAGCAGCTCGTATTTCTCGATCGCCGGTCGCGCCAGCAGTAATCGCATATGCTGATTCCGTTTTTTTACTTGCTGCGCGACGGCGGTATGAAGACGTCGATCACGGAGCTGCTGACCCTTCTCGAGGCGATGAGGGAGGGTCTCGCCGGGCACAGCGTCGATGATTTCTATTTCCTCGCGCGTTCCTGTCTAGTGAAAGACGAATCACAGCTCGATCGCTTCGATCGGATATTCTCTGCGTACTTCAAAGGTGTTGAAGACTCGCTGGCCGACCTGTTTGCGGACATTCCCGAAGACTGGCTCCGAAAACAGGCCGAGCTGATGCTGTCCGACGAAGAGCGCGCAAGAATCGAGTCACTCGGAGGCTTCGAGGAGCTGATGGAGGCGCTCCGGGAGCGGCTGGAACAACAGGAAGGCCGGCATGAGGGCGGCAGCAGGTGGATCGGGACGGCGGGCACGTCGCCGTTCGGCGCCTACGGCTACAATCCCGAGGGCATTCGCATCGGCCAGCAGGGCTCCGGAAATCGTCGTGCGGTCAAAGTGTGGGATCGGCGCGAGTATCGCAATCTGGACGATTCGGTCGAGCTCGGCACGCGCAATATAAAGATTGCGCTACGACGCCTGCGCAAATTTGCCCGCGAGGGCGCAGCAGATCAGCTGGACCTCAACGATACGATCGACAAGACGGCGCGCAACGCAGGACTGCTCGACATTCGCATGATCCCGGAACGCCACAACGCGGTCAAAGTTCTTCTGTGCCTGGACATCGGCGGATCGATGGATGACCACATACGGATCTGCGAGGAATTATTTTCCGCAACGCGAAGCGAATTCAAGCATCTCGAATACTTTTATTTTCACAATTTCATTTACGAGTCGCTGTGGAAGGACAACCGGCGACGGCACTCGGAGCGCGTCCCGACACTGGACATCACCCACAAGTACGGATCCGATTACAAGCTGATCTTCGTCGGCGACGCGACGATGAGCCCGTACGAAATCGTCTACGCGGGGGGCAGCGTGGAACACTGGAACGATGAGCCCGGTGTGGTGTGGATCAAGCGCCTGTTGCGCACGTATTCGAACGCGATCTGGCTGAATCCCGAGCCGATCGCGCGCTGGGACTACACGCCGTCAATCAAGCTCGTCCGGGAAATCATGGAGGATCGGATGTATCCGCTGACGATTGCCGGGCTGGACGAGGGTATCAAGGCCCTGCATTAAGAGCCCGGTTCGGTACGCTCCTGGCTGCCTTCCGCAAGTGCGGGATTGCACGGCTGGGCGAGCGCGCGAAGATCGGCAAGCACTTCCGCGGAGTGGGTGTCGGGATCGACCTTCTCGTAGTGTTTCGCAACGCTGCCACGCGGGTCGATCAGGAAAGTCTGACGCTTGGCGAGTGTCATACCGAACTTGCGTGTCTTGACGCCGTATGCGTCCGACACGAGGCCGTCGGTGTCGGCGAGGAGCGGAAAGGGCAGGCTGTACTTCTCGGAAAACTTCTGGTGCGACTCCACATCGTCGAGACTCACGCCGAGAATCTGCGCGTTTGCGCGCCTGAAGGCAAAGATGTTATCGCGAAACTCGCATGCCTCCGTCGTGCAGCCAGGCGTATCGTCCTTCGGATAGAAGTAGAGGACGACCCACTGGTCGCGGTAATCCTCGAGAGAATGCAGATTACCGCTCTGGTCCGGTAGCTCGAATTCCGGAGCTGGCTTGCCAACCGCGATGTCGGCGGCAAGTACGACGAATGCGGCCAGGCTTGCGACCGCGCTGAGAGAAGTTGGGATTATACGGTTCATCATAGCGTCCGAATGAGCGAAATTGATACGGAGTCGACCGCATCGGGCTTGCAAACGAGGCACCCTATGATACGGGATCCGCTGCGATGAGCAATTTTTTGGCAGTCGATGAGCTAATGGAGCGGGACGGGCAGCGCAAGACGCGCACGGGTCTCGTATTGCCCGGCGGCGGCGCCCGGGGTGCGTTCCAGGTGGGCGTTCTAAAGGCAATCGCGGAGTTCATGCCCCGGGGCAGCTCGAACCCCTTTTCGGTCATAAGCGGCACGTCGGCCGGGGCGGTCAACTCCATCGTTTTGGCAAGCAAGGCACGTCGTTTTCGCGTCGCGGTCGCCGAGCTCGAGCGCGTGTGGGGTCATTTTCGCTGCCAGGACGTCTATCGCACCGATCACTGGACGATGCTCAAGAGCAGCCTCCACTGGCTTGCGACCATCGTGCTCGGCGGCTGGCTCGTCGGAACCCCAAAATCCCTGCTCGACAACTCGCCGCTGAGAGCCCTCCTGAGTCGCAACGTCCGGTTTCCACGGATCCAGGATTCCATCGACAGAGGTTTTTTGGATGCGGTATCCGTAACCGCCGCCGGTTACGGGAGCGCGCGATCGACGTCGTTCTTTCAGGGCGCGCCGGGCGTAGGCGAGTGGGCCCGCACGCGGCGCGTCGGGGTTCGCACAGAGCTGCACCTAGACCACGTCATGGCAAGCATCGCGGTGCCGATGATATTCCCACCGGTTCGTATCGGCAGCGAGTATTTCGGCGATGGCGCGATGCGCCAGGCGACACCGCTTAGTCCCGCGATTCATCTTGGCGCCGATCGGATACTCGTCGTCGGTATCCGCGATGAGACCGCGGATAAGGTGCCGGTCGCGACCGTGCCGCAGAGGATGCCGAATTTCGCACAAATTGCGGGCTACATGCTGGACACGCTGTTCATGGACGGTCTGTATTCGGATCTGGAGCGTATGACGCGCATCAATCAGCTCGTCGACTCGGTCGCACCGGAGCACCGTACCGGCTCTTTAGCACAGATGAAGCCTCTGGACACGATGCTCATCGTTCCGAGCCGGGACCTCCGGGAGATCGCCCACAGACACCGCCTCGAACTGCCGGTCGCAATTCGAGGATTACTGCGCGGTATCGGTGGACGCAACGCCAGCGAGAACCGGTTGCTGAGCTTCTTGCTGTTTGAACAGGCATACACGCGAGAGCTGATTCAGCTCGGATACCATGATGCGATGAAAGTCCGCGACGAGCTCGAGGATTTCGTCCTCGGTAGACCCGTGCCGCGGCTATTTGCGCCGAGCTGGATCAAGCGTGACCTGAGCGTGCTCGATTCGGACCAGCGCCGGTTGCCGTTGGCGCCTTAGCCCTCTTCATGCAATCTCAGAGCAGCAGCAGAGCGCCGATCCCGAGAAATGCGCCGTAGCCAACGACGTCGGTGATCGTCGTCAGGACGACCCCGCCGGCCAGCGCCGGATCAATGTGCATACGCTTGAGCAGGAGCGGGACACCGAAGCCGGCCAGCGCGGCGATGACAAGATTGATGAGCAGGGCAGCCGCGATGACGCCGCCGATGCGCCAGTCGCCGAACCACAGATACGTGAACAGGGCGACGACGACGGCCCAGCTGGCACCGTTGAGTAGGCCCACCAGAAACTCCTTGCGTAAGATTCGGCGCGCGTTTGTTTGATCGACCTGTCCCAGCGCGATTGCGCGGGTAATGATGGTCAGGGCTTGGCTTCCCGCAACGCCACCCATGCTCGGTACAACGGGCATCAACACGGCGAGCAGCACGATCTTGTCGACCGTCGTCTGGAACAGATCGACGACGGCGGCGGCGAGAAACGCAGTTCCCAGATTGACACCGAGCCAGAGCGCCCGCCTCGAGGCACTCTTGAAAACGGGCGCGAACATGTCGTCTTCTTCATCAAGTCCGGCAGCGCTCATGAACGAGTGCTCGGCCTCGTCACGAATCACGTCGACGACGTCGTCGATCGTGATGCGGCCGACGACCCGATAGTCGTCGTCGACAACCGGCGCGGACAGGAGGTCGCGGTTTTCGAATTCCCATACGACTTGCGTTGACGGCGTGTGTGCCGGAATCGGCATCATGTCCGTGGACATGACGGCCGAGACCAGGTCATCCGGATCGTGAGTGAACAAGCGCGACAAAATCAGCGAGCCTGCATACGCGTTGTTGCGGTCAACGACATAGATGGCGTCCATACCGTCGGGGATGTCGCCTCGTGCGCGCAGATATCTGGCCACGACTTCGAGCGTGACGTCAGGACGGACCGTCACGATGTCGACGTTCATCAGGCCGCCGGCGCTGTCCTCGTCGTATGCCAATACCTGACGGAGTCGCTCTTCGTCCTGCTTGTCAAGAGACTCGAGTACCTGTCGCGTGATCGCCTCGGGCAGATCAGCCAGCAAATCGGCAAGGTCGTCGACCTCCATACCGGCCGTCGCGGCGATCAGCTGCTCCGTTTGCATGCCTTCGATGAGGCCGTCACGAACCTCCTCGGCGACTTCCACCAGCACGTCGCCCTCGTCGTCCGGGTCGACCATCTCCCAAAGCACGGCGCGCTCGTGCGGCGGCACGGATTCCAAGAGCCGCGCAATTTCGGCTGGATGCAGGCTGCGGATCATCAGGCGGGCGGATCGCATGCGGCCGCTGTCCAGCCGCTCGCGCAGCAGTTTCAGGTTCGCCTGTTGATGCTCTCGTGCTTCCATGGGATTGAGGCCAGATTTCCGGTGATTGTCCAACGTCGCACTGCGGCGGGCACACGATCGCGGCCGCCGCGCACTGGGGGGCAGTCAGAACGTTCCGCGGAGTGTAACCGTCCTAGAACGGCCGTGCATTACCGAGGTCGTCAGGTATTCAAGGGTAATTTGCCCAGCTCGTTGTGCCGTGTCAGCACCGGATCGTGCAGATTACGCAATTCAGTCGCCAGCTTTTCGGTCATGTAGACCGAGCGATGCTGGCCGCCGGTGCAGCCGAGCGCCACGGTCAAATAGCCGCGATTACGGTCGTTGTATTCGGGAATCCAGCGCTTCAGGAATCCCAGAATGTCCTGGTACATCGCGACGAACGCGGACTGGCCATCGAGAAATTGGGCGACGGCGCCGTCGAGGCCGGTCAGGTTTCGCAATTCGACCGTCCAATACGGATTAGGCAGGCAACGCAGGTCAAATACGAAATCGGCATCTGCCGGAATACCGCTCTTGAAACCGAACGACTGTATGAGGACCGATAGCGTGTCGGGCTCGCGACGATCGATGCGTTCCCGAATCGTGTCGGCGAGCTCATAGACACTTGTGCGGGACGTGTCGATTACTATATCGGCGCCATTGATGACTTCGGCCAGGATCTCGCGCTCTCTGGCGATCGCCGCGCGCAGCGCCGTTTCGCGGTCTGCGAGGGGATGGCGACGACGCGTCTCACTGAAGCGCTTGAGCAATACGTCATCGCTCGCCTGCAGGAAAATGACTTCTGTCTGCACGCCCTGTGCCTGTAAATCGCGAACCAGAGCCGGCAATGACTCGAGATCCTCGGTCCTGTTTCGCGCATCGATGCCGACGGCCAGTAGCTGCGTTGGCTTTGTGGTATTGGCCGTAACTTCCGCGACAACGGACTTCAGCAACGCGGCCGGCATGTGGTCGATGCAGTAGTAACCGAGATCTTCGAGCACATGCAGTGCGACGGTCTTTCCGGACCCCGAAAGCCCACTTACGATGATCAGGCGTTTTTGCTCGACCATTGGATCCGTTTTGCAGGTAGGTCTGGTGCTCAGGTCGTTGCTTCGCCGGGCGGCGAATCGGTGCCGCGTGCAGGCTGCCGATCAAGAAGAGCGTGGTACAACTCCCTGCTGGTGTTCGCGGCGCGCAGTTTGCCGCGCACGTCGCTATCGCTTAACAGCTCTGCGATCATCGAGACATCGGCCTGGTGAATCTCGTCGACCTCTGCCGGCACGATGAGTCCGAACACCAGGTCGACCGGTTCATCGTCCGGCGCATCGAAATCGACGGGATCGCTGAGTTTTATCAGCGCCGCTGTCGTTTCCTCCAGGCCATCTACACGGCAGTGCGGAAACGCAACGCCCTGATCGAGGCTCGTGCATCCCAGACGTTCGCGCTCTATCAGGCTGTTGAAAATCGTCTCATTCGCAATGTCTGGATGCGAGCGAACCAGCAACTCGCTCAGAATCTCGAGGCAGTGTTTTTTGCTACGCGCCGCCGCGTTGCACAATACGTTATCCGGTTTGATGATTTCTTCTAAAGACATGACGAATGGAGTTCGCCGACCCAACGCGGTGCGCGGACCGCGTGGGTACGATAGGGGTTATCAGACGAATCGCCGTTTACGTGCCTCTCTTGCGTGATGATCGACGAGCTTTTCCTTGTACTTGCGTACCCGCCGATCCAATTTGTCTACTAGGCCATCTATTGCTGCGTACATATCTCCTTCGGTCGCATCGGCATAAATCGTGCTGCCGTTCACATGTGCTGTCGCTTCGGCTTTGTGGCGAAGTTTCTCAACTGTGAGGATGCAATGCACGCCGGATACCAGATCGAAATGGCGCTCGATTTTTTCGATTTTCGACTTTACATAACCTCGCAGTGACTCGGTGACTTCAACATGATGGCCGGAAATTTTCAGTTGCATAGATATCTCCCGTATTTCCGTATTTCTGTTCGCATTCCCATCGGCTTTCCCCGCAGTGAGCCGCATTCGTAGCGATCGTGCCTTTCCGATAGGTATTTCTGACTGCTTATTGCCTCCTTTCCTAGTTCAGTATCGTTAAATAGGTCGCTGCCGACGTTCGCTTGACGACGGAATACTCATCGATTCTCGATACTTCGCAACAGTACGGCGTGCGACCTTTATGCCTTCGTCTGCGAGCAATTTGGCAATCTTGCTGTCGCTCAACGGTTTCGCCGGGTTTTCCGCACCGATGAGCTTGCGAATCTTGGCACGCACCGACGTCGAGGATTGATCCTCGCCATCTGCCGAAGACAGGTGGCTCGAGAAAAAGTACTTGAACTCTATAACGCCACGTGGCGTGTGCATGTATTTGTTGGTCGTGACGCGGGAAATCGTCGATTCGTGCATCCCGATTTCCTCGGCCACGTCGCGCAGCACCATCGGCTTCATCGCTTCGTCACCGTGTTCGAGGAACTCGGTTTGCCGGGATACGATGCAGGTCGCGACCTTGAGCAGCGTCTCGTTGCGGATTTCCAGACTGCGTATAAGCCAACGCGCCTCCTGCAGCTGGGCGCGTAACGCGTCGTGATCTCCACTGCCACGGAGGAGCCGTGCGTATTGCTGATTTACTGAAAGTCGCGGAACGCCGGTCGGGCTGATCTCGACCTGCCAACGGTTGTCGACCTTGCGGACGAAGACGTCGGGCACGACATACTCTGCGGCGGCCGAACTCACGGCGAGGCCTGGCTTCGGATTGCAGCCTTTCACGAGCGCCAGGGAGGTATGCAGGTCTTCCTCCGACGCGTGCAGGCTGCGTCTGAGCTCCGCATAGTCGCGACTCGCGATCAGGTCCAGGTGATGCTCGGCGAGTTCTATTGCGAGCTTAAGTCCGGCTGTGCTGGCCTCAAGCTGGCGCAGTTGCAGAACGATGCATTCCGAGATCGTGCGGGCCCCGACGCCGACCGGATCGAGCCGCTGCACCTTCTCGAGCGTCGTTTCGACTTCCTGGGGCGTGACTTCGGTGTCTGCGTCCAGACTTGCGATGATTTCGTCGACGTCGACCGTGAGATACCCGTCGTCGTTGATCGCGTCGATAATCGCCTCGCCGATCATCGCCTCGCGCGGCGTGAAATCCTCCATTTCGAGCTGCCACAGCAAATGTTCGCGCAGTGACTGTCCCGATTCGTCGGCGAAATCATTTATCGGCCGGCCGTCGCCTGTCCACCCGCCATCGGGCATGCGCTCGCCGACGCGCGTCGTCCAGTTGTCCTCGGCACGAATTGCCTCGACTTCATTCGTGGTTTCCGGCTTCGTCTGGGGGACATCCGGGAGGTCCTCCATCTCGAGCATGACGTTTTCTTCGAGCGCGTCC
>JBFJOC010000054.1:0-17640 GCA_041617855.1 Woeseiaceae bacterium
CCGTGAGCTTGCGCAGCGCCTGCGACATCAGCCGCGCCTGCAGGCCCATGTGCGAATCGCCCATCTCGCCCTCGATCTCCGCTTTCGGCGTCAGCGCCGCGACCGAGTCGACGACGATGACGTCAACCGCGCCGGAGCGTACGAGCATGTCCGTGATCTCGAGCGCCTGCTCCCCGGTGTCGGGCTGCGAAACGAGGAGCTCGTCGACGTTGACGCCGAGCTTCTCGGCGTAGGACGGGTCGAGCGCGTGCTCGGCGTCGACGAATGCGGCCGTGCCGCCGGCTTTTTGCGCCTCTGCGACGACCTGCAGCGTCAGCGTTGTCTTGCCGGAAGCCTCTGGGCCGTAAATCTCGACGACCCGGCCTTTCGGCAGGCCACCGACGCCGAGCGCCACGTCGAGACCGATCGAGCCCGTCGAGACGACTTCGATGTCGCGCGCGGTGCTGCTGTCCCCGAGACGCATGACCGAGCCCTTGCCGAACTGCTTTTCGATCTGTCCCAGTGCCTGCGCGAGTGCTTTCTTACGATTCTCGTCCATAGTCAGTGTGTCTTCCTGTTGGTGCGGCGAACGCCGTCGTTTGTTGGTGCCCAAGTCGCGGCTGGAAGCCGCTCCCACGTCATTCGCGGCTGGGTTGCCCCCGCACATCCCTGTGCGCCGCAACGTAAGGACTTCCTGTTCAAAAAGCCGCTCCCACGAACGTCATCGTGGGTTCGCGTGGGAGCGCCATCCTGGCGCGACAAACCAATTGACGATTATTTCACAAAGCCCCGACACAGACACCCGCGGCCCGACCGCGAATCCCGGCTTTGTATCAAGAAAGGAGTCGAAGCTATTGTTCCAACGGGTGGTAGGAAACGCCGCCGGGCTGGGACACCGACTCCACGAGCTCGAAGCTCGACCACTCGGTATCAGCCTGCTGCGCCAGGCGCTGTGTCTCGAACGGCCGCGCCTGCCGCACGACCGTGATGTGCGGCCGAAAAGCCCGATCCTCGGTCAGGACGCCGTCGTCCTGCAGGAGCGCCGTGAGCGCCCCGTGCAGGCGCTCGAGCTCGGGCGGTATCGTGACCGGCATCAGCGCGGCGACCTTCGGCCGGGCCCAGAATTCGAGCCGATTGAAGCGCAGGTGAAACGGCTCGACCTCGATCTGCCGCGCCTTGTAGCTGAGCTCGGGCACCCGCGCCTCCTCGAAGTCCCCGATGAACGACAGCGTGACGTGCCAGTTGCGCCGGTCGATCATCCTGCCCTCGACGAGCTTCGCAACGGGCGTGATGAAGTCGCGCAGCCGGTCGCGCTGGCGATCGGTGGGCCAGAGTGCGAAAAACAGGCGTTTCTTGTTCATCCGTCGACCCGCTCCAGGAGTCCGGTCATCGCGTGCACGACGCTCTCGATCCGGACCGCCTCGCGATCCCCGTGAAATCGCCGACAGTCCGTGTCCGTTACCATGCCAGAGCTGGTCCGCCGACTCCAGCCGAACCAGACCGTGCCGACCGGCTTGTCATCGGTGCCGCCGTCCGGGCCCGCAATGCCGCTGACGGCAACGCTGAGATCGGCATCGCTCAATGCCAAGACGCCCTCCGCCATCTGCCGGGCGCAGGCCTCGCTGACCGCCCCGTGTTCAGCCAGCGTTTCGGCCATCACTCCAAGGAGCGTCTCTTTAGCGGCATTTGAATAGCTTACGATGCCGTAGCCGAGGCAGGCGGAGCTGCCCGGCACGTCCGTCAGCGCCTTGGCAATCCACCCGCCGGTGCAGGATTCCGCAATGGCCAGCCATTTCCCCTGCCGGGTCAGGGAGTCAACCAGACTCGCCGCAAGCTTGGCAATACTGTCGACGTCAGGCATCGAGCACGGCCTCGTACAGCGCAACGTGGGCATCCGCCATCCTAGCGATCGAAAACTCGCTTTGCATGCGCTTGCGCCCCGCGGCGCCCAGGCGGCTGCGCAGCCCCGCATCCCCGATCAGCGTCGCGATGGCATCGCCGAGCCCGGCGGCGTCCTCCGGGAGCACGAGCAGGCCCGTCTCGCCGTCGGCGACGGCCTCGACCACGCCACCGGCCTCGAAACCGATGACCGGCACGCCCGCCGCCTGCGCCTTGAGTGTCACGACGCCGAGCCCCTCGGCCAGCGCCGGATGCACGAACACGTCGAAGCAACCGAAATAGTCGTCGAGTCGGTCGTCGAACCCGGCAAACTGGACCGTGTTACCGAGCCCGAGCGCAGCCGCCTGCGCGCGCAGCTGATCGCCGAGAGGGCCCTCGCCGAAGATGATCAGACGTATCAGCCGCTTGGTCCTGTTCAGGCCCGCCACCGCCTGCAGCAAATAGCGATGGCCCTTCCGCGGGATCAGCTGCCCGGCCGCGGCCAGCACGAGCGCATCGTCGGGGATGCCGAAGCGATGCCGGAACACGATACAATCCGGCGGCTCTGCAAACCGCTTCGTATCCACCGCATCGCGAATCACAGCAATGCGGTCGGGCTCCATGCCGTTGTCGATCAAAACGTTGCTGATCGCGTTCGAGATCGCGATGATTTTCCTGAACGGGCGATAGCGCATCGCCGCCAGCAGCTGTAGCTCAGGGTTGTCGACACGTCGCGACACGACCGCGGGAATATCGCTGAATGAGGCCGCCATGCCGCCCAGCGTGTCGGCACCGCGGCGACCGTGACAATGCACGATGTCCGGCTGCTCCGTCTTCAGGAACTGCGCCAGGCGATACGCGAACGGCAGGTCGAGATCGCCGGCGCAAAACAGGTTACGCACGTTCAGACCGGCCAGGCGCGCCGCGGAATCGATGGCGGAATTCGGCGGACACACGAGCAATCCGTCGACGCCGCGCCCGGCCAGCGCCGTCATCAGGTAGAGCACCTGCTGCGGGCCACCGTAGAGATGCCGTCCGGTCTCGACGTGCAGAATCTGCATCGGCGAATGATACTGTATGATCCGAACAGTGCCGGGGCAGAGCGGGCCGTGTAGCGAAAATAAAGCGCAGCGCAGCAAGCCATTTCGCAACACGGCCCAGTCTGTCCCATGCGTTTGTGCCCACGCTCAAATAATTGCGGCTTTGCAACCGTCCCGAATTCTATGAGCACTGACGTATCGCCCATTCACACGCCGATGATGCGCCAGTACCTGGCGATCAAGGCGGAATACCCGGACATGCTGCTGTTCTACCGCATGGGGGACTTCTACGAGCTGTTCTACGACGACGCGAAGCGCGCCGCCGCGCTGCTCGACATCACCCTAACGGCGCGCGGCAAGTCGGCGGGCAGCCCGATTCCAATGGCGGGCGTGCCGTATCACGCCGTTGAAGGCTATCTCGCGAAGCTGGTAAGAAGAGGCGAGTCGGTGGCGATCTGCGAGCAGGTCGGCGACCCGGCGACGAGCAAGGGCCCGGTCGAGCGCGAAGTCACGCGCATCGTCACGCCGGGGACACTCACGGACGAGGCGCTTTTGTCCGAGCGCGACGACAACGTCGTCGCCGCGTTACTCGCCGATCGCGAGCGGGTGGGAATTGCCTGGCTCGACCTTGCCGGGGCGCGCTTCCGTCTCACCGAAGTCGCTGACACCGAGGCGCTCGCCGGCGAGCTCGAGCGGCTCAATCCCGCCGAGATCCTGACCAACGAGGAACAAGACTGGGCCGGTCGTCTCGGCGCCGACGTCCGGGTGACACGGCGTCCGCCGTGGCATTTCGATCTCGACAGCGCGACACGGCTCCTGTGCGCGCAGTTCGAAACGCTCGACCTGGCCGGCTTCGGCTGCGAGGACTTTCCGCGCGGCGTTGCCGCTGCCGGAGCGCTGCTGCAGTACGTTGCCGACACGCAGAAAGCCTCGCTGCGCCACCTGACATCAATCACGGTCGAGCGCCACGACGAGGCGGTGATCATGGACGGCCCGACACGCCGCAACCTCGAGCTCGACCTATCACTTGCCGGTCGCGATAAGGACACACTCGCCGGCGTCATGGACCACTGCCAGACCCCGATGGGTAGCCGGCTGCTGCGTCGCTGGATTCAGCGTCCGCTACGCGATCCTGAGATCCTGAGAGGACGCTACCAGGCAGTGGATGCGCTGCTGACAAGCCGCGTTTCCGGATCGCTGCAGATACAGCTCGAAGGCATCGGCGACGTGGAGCGAATCCTGGCACGCGTCGCGCTGCGCTCCGCGCGGCCGCGGGATCTGCGCCAGCTCGCAGAAGCGCTGTCGCGATTGCCCGAGCTTCGCAGCCAGCTTACGCCGCTCGATTCGCCGCTAGTGGCGATGCTTCGCGAACGCGTGTCGGAGCACCGCCGCGAGCACGACCTGCTAAGACGCGCGATCGTCGACAATCCGCCGATGATGGTGCGCGACGGCGGCGTCATCGCGGACGGCTACGACGAGGAGCTCGACGACCTGCGTGCGATTGCCAGCAACGCGGACCGGTATCTGCTCAATCTCGAGCAACGCGAGAAGGAGCGCACCGGCATCCCGACGCTCAAGCTCGGTTTCAACCGCGTGCACGGCTATTACATCGAGATCAGCAAAGGGCAGGCCGACAAGGCGCCGGTCGAATACGTCAGGCGGCAGACGCTCAAGGCCGCGGAGCGTTACATCACGCCGGAGCTCAAAGACTTCGAGGACAAGATCCTCGGTGCGAAAGAGCGTGCGCTCGCGCGCGAGAAACTCCTCTACGAGCGCCTGCTCGACAGACTCGGCGAGGTGCTCGGCGAGCTGCAGCGGACGGCGACTGCAGTCAGCGAACTCGACGTGCTGACCTGTTTCGCCGAGCGTGCGGAGGCACTGAATCTGTGCCGTCCCGAAATCACGTCAGAGCCCTGCATAGAGATCGAGGGCGGCCGGCACATTGTCGTCGAGCAGGTGATCGATACGCCGTTTGTCGCGAACGACCTCACGCTGAACGAGGCGCGGCGGCTCCTCGTCATCACCGGCCCGAACATGGGCGGTAAATCCACGTACATGCGCCAGACCGCGCTTATTGTCATCCTCGCGCACATCGGCAGCTACGTGCCTGCAGAGCGGCTCCGTATCGGACCGATCGACCGTATTTTCACGCGCATCGGCGCCTCCGACGATCTCGCCGGTGGTCGGTCCACGTTCATGGTGGAAATGACAGAGACGGCGACGATCCTGAACAACGCGACGGATCAGAGCCTCGTCTTGATGGACGAGATCGGTCGCGGCACGAGCACGTTTGACGGCCTGTCGCTGGCTTGGGCCGCGGCGCACTACATGGGCGAGACCGCCCACGCGTTCACGCTTTTCGCAACCCATTATTTCGAGCTCACGGCGCTGTCTCAGGAGCTTCCTGCGTGCGACAACGTCCACCTGGATGCGACGGAGCACGCCGGACAACTCGTGTTTCTGCACGCGGTGAAACCGGGCCCGGCCAATCAGAGTTACGGGCTGCAGGTCGCCGCGCTCGCGGGCGTACCCGCCACCGTCATCCGGCGCGCAAAGACCTATCTCAAGGCGCTGGAGGCACTGCGGGCGCGGCAGCACGACGGCCCACAGGGGCAGCTGCCGCTGGCAGAGGCGGAGCATAGCTTCGACGCTTCGGCATCGCTCCGGACCGAGGCCGACGATCGCCTGCGGGCCGCGCTCGAGGAACTGGATCCTGACGACATGAGCCCGCGCGAAGCACTCGACGCGCTGTACCGCCTGAAAGCCCTAAAGAGATAATGGGGACATTCCGGATTTATGCGCATAGCGTGCATAAAACCGGAACGTCCCCCTTGCTAGACCCCTGATTAATTCGCTATCACACTTGGGGACATTCCTCGTTTATGCGCATAACCTGCATAAAACCGGAATGTCCCCTTTTTACATTTTAGGCGCGGAGGAATTCGCCGCGTTTGAGGAACGCCGCCACCTGGTCCGCGACGTTGCGGGACACGAGCATACTGCTGTGGCTCACCGGCATCACGATGTGATCCTTCGCCCCCGCGAGTCTCGTTTCCGCGACCGTGACCGTGCCGTCGTTGCCTTCATCGAACTTCGCAAAAAGTCGGCCGATCCCGATTGGCAGATCTCCGGCGATGACACCCACATCCCGAATGCGGCAAACCTCGGTCGCCCACTCGTTTGCGGCGGCATCGAGCACGCCAGTTGGTAACGACGTACCCACGATATGTCTGCCCCAGCGCCGCCCGCGCAACGCATCAGCCGTGCGCGAGCCCGTCAGCGGCGAACCAAGGCAAACCACGCGGCCGGATGTGTCTGAAAAACCGATCGTCAACATGCGCAATGCCACAACGCCGCCTAAGCTGTGACCGACGATATGGGATACGGACTGGCCACCGTCGATGAGAAACTCGGCGAGCATCTTCGCATTGTCATCGAGCGACCCGCGAACCGACGGATAGCTGAAGAGCCGCACTCGGTATCCGTATTCTTTTTCAAAGCGCCGCTTCAAAAAGGCCATGCTGCCGCCGCGTGTCCAGATGCCGTGCACGCAGACGATTGTCTCCGTCGCAGTCATTGAATTTCGAGATCCCGCAGAGCGTCACGGTTCGTCCAGGACCAGACTTTCGCGATGGCCTCACGGATCGGAAGCCACTCGAATGCGGAATGTTCCTCGTCGTTGATCACGATATCTATGGGCTTCGGAAGCCTATAGCGCCATTCGAACTCTACGTTTTCGACGACGCCGGGCGCGAACCGGCTGCGCCAGCGCGGATCGATCGCGAAGCACCGACTGACGCCCGCGTATTGCAGAGTACCTTCGTCGGTCAAATCGGTTTCCTCGACAAGCTCGCGCCGCGCCGCCTGCGGGTGCGTTTCTCCATGCCGCAGGCTGCCGGTCACGGACTGCCAGAACTCGAAAGGTTGGCGGCGCCGGAGCAGCAATGTCTGGCCGTCGCTGGTGTAGACGACGACGAGCACCGACACCGGCCGGCGCGGTTCAGTAAGGGTCCGGCTCATGGCTCGAGTGTGTTACAAGCGTCGGGCGGCTGCCAGCCGGACTTCGCGGTGGGGTCGCTCTCGCCCATCCCCGTGCTCCACGACACAAGGACCTCCTGTCCGAAAAGCCGCTCCTGCAATCCGATTTCGCGGCAGGATGCCGCTCCCACGATTGTGCGCCGCGGCAGCACCTTACCAGGCGCTACGGTCGTCAGGTCCGCGGCGTGCGCAGCCGGATGCCGGTTTCTTTGAGCTGCAGTGCCGACACCACGCCCGGCGCGTTCGTCAGCGGACAGCTCGCAGTTTGCGTTTTCGGGAACGCAATGACGTCCCGGATGCTGTCGGCACCAGCCATCAGCATCACCATCCGATCGAGCCCAAAGGCAATGCCGCCCAGCGGCGGACAGCCGTATTCCAGCGCGCGCAGCAGGAAACCGAAGCGCTCCTCCGCTTCCTCCTTGTCGATCTGCAGCAGCTCGAAAACCGCCGACTGCAGCTCTTTATCGTGAATACGAATGGAGCCGCCGCCGAGCTCGGTGCCGTTCAGGACCATGTCGTACGCGCGCGACTGTGCGTTACCGGGATCGGCCAGCAGCGCCGCAGGGTCTTCCACCGTGGGCGCCGTAAACGGATGATGCAGCGGGTCCCAGCGCATGCTCTGCGGATCCTGTTCGAACATCGGCCACTCGACGATCCAGAGCGGCGCCCAGCCTTCCTTGACCAGGCCACGATCGATACCGAGCTGGACGCGCAGTGCGCCCAATGCATCGTTCACCACGCGAGCCTTGTCGGCGCCGAAGAAAATCAGGTCGCCGTCCTGCACCGCGGTGCGCTGCAAAATGCCCTGGATTGCCGCATCGGGCAGGAATTTCAGGATTGGCGACTGCAAGCCTTCCCGGCCCTTGTTCGCGTCATTGACCTTGATATACGCAAGCCCCTTCGCACCGTAGCGCCCGACAAACGCCGTGTAATCGTCGATCTCCTTGCGCGTAAGATCGTTGCCACCCGGTACGCAAAGCGCGGCGACACGTCCGGCGGGATCCTTGGCCGGCCCCGCGAAGACCTTGAACTCGACGTCCGCCATCAGATCCGCGACCTCGACGAGCTCCAAATCGATGCGCAGGTCGGGCTTGTCGGAACCGAAGCGCTGCAACGCCTCCGCGTAACGCATGCGCGGAAACGGCGACGGCAAGTCGACGTCGAGCACGCTTTTGAAGACGTAGCGCACCAGCGCTTCCATCAGGTTCGTGACGTCGGCTTCGTCGACGAAGCTCATTTCGACGTCGAGCTGGGTGAATTCGGGCTGCCGGTCCGCGCGCAGATCTTCGTCGCGGAAGCAGCGCACGATCTGGTAGTACCGATCGATGCCCGAAATCATGAGCAGCTGCTTGAACAGCTGCGGCGACTGCGGCAGCGCAAAGAACTTGCCCGGGTGCGTGCGGCTCGGAACGATGTAGTCGCGAGCGCCTTCCGGGGTTGCTCGCGTCAGCATCGGCGTTTCGACGTCGATAAACCCGTTGTCGTCGAGAAAATGCCGCATCGCCTGCGTTACGCGGTGGCGCAGACGCAGATTTGCGAGCATGTCCTCCCGTCGCAGATCCAGATAGCGATAGGTCAGCCGCAGCTCTTCGTTGGCGTGCTCATCGTGGTGGAACGGGGGCGTCTCGGACCGATTCAGTACCGTGAGTTCGTGAACGAGAACCTCGACCTGGCCGGTGGCCATGTTCGGATTGATCGTTCCCTCGGGCCGCTCACGAACGCGGCCCGTCACGGCAAGCACGTACTCGCCGCGCACCCGCTCGGCCTCGGCGAAGACGTCCGGGCGATCCGGATCGAACACGATTTGCAGCAGACCCTCGCGATCACGCAGGTCTATAAATATCACGCCGCCGTGATCACGCCGCCGATGCACCCAGCCGCACACGGCGACATCCTCGCCGATCAGCGCCTCGTCGACCTGCCCGCAGTAGTGGCTGCGCATTGCCATATCCGCCGGATTTGCCTGAAAAAAAGAGGCGAAATGGTACGGCGCGGGCGCGCACCACGCAAGCGAGATCGATGTGCGGCTTCGCGGGTCGATACAATCGGTCGCGGCCGGGTCGGCGTCGTACATCCCTGCGCTCCGCGACATACGGACTTCGTGTCCAAATTGCCGTTGCCAAGTTCCTTTTGCCGTGGGAGCGGCATCCTGGCGCGATCATTGGCAATTCTATGTTTGTGGGAGCGCTATCCCGGCGCGATCTGTCGCGGCAAGATGCCGCTCCCACGACGCCTTCGGGGACAAAAAGGGGACATTCCGCTTTTATGCATCGTATGCGCATAAATTCGGAATGTCCCCTTTCCCCGGAATGTCCCCTTTCCCACAGCGTGCGGTCGCGCCTACGCCTGCCCGGAGCGACCCTCGTCCGGCATCTTGAGCGGCAGCTCGGGAATCTGATCTTTACGCCACTGCGGTACCACGACACCCAGCGACATAATGAATTTGACGGCGGCGTCGACCTCCATGTCGAGCTCCACGACATCCGTCTTCGGCACGACGATGATAAATCCCGATGTCGGATTCGGCGTCGTCGGCACGAAACAGCAGACCACTTCGTCACCGGTCTTGTTCTGGACCTCGCCGAGTTCCGTCGCGGTCTGAAACGTAAGGGTGTAGATACCCTTCCGTGGATACTCGACGAGCAGGACCTTGTTGAACGCCGTTCCGGAATCGGAGAATACAACCTCGGCGAAGTTCTTCGCCGCCGAGTAGATCGATCGGACAATTGGAATACGGTGCATCAGCGATTCCCAGCCGCCGACGATGCTACGTCCGACGATATTTGCGGCCAGCACGCCGGTAACGATTAGCACGACGATTGTCAGCAGCACGCCGAGACCCGGTATTGCGAACCCCAATGATTCTTCGGGGCGATACGCCGTCGGGAGCAGATTCAGGCTCTTGTCCATGAGCCCGATCAGGAATCGCAGTAGAAAGAACGTGACGCCAAGCGGCAGCCACACGAGTATCCCCGCGACGAGGTAGCGGCGCAGGCGCTTCATGAGCGATTGCTCAGGCTGCATCCGTGGCACCCGCCTTCGTCACTTTCGATGCTTTCTTTTCCGTAGTCTTGCTCGCGGCGCCCGAATCGGCCGTCTTGGCGGTCGTCTTTTCGGACGATTTGTCCTCGGCCTTGTCGTCTGCCTTCTTTGCTTCCCTGTCGCCCGCCAGATTGCGCTGGTTGTCCTTCTTGAAGTCGGTCTCGTACCAGCCCTGCCCCCTCAGACGGAAGCGCGGCGCCGAAAGCTTGCGCTTAAGCGTCGGCTCCCCGCATTCCGGGCAGTCGACGAGCGGGTCCTCCGAGACCTTCTGCAACGCGTCGAGCGTGTGATCACAGCTTTGGCAAGCGTATTCATAAATCGGCATGTGGACTTGCTCCCTGTGTCAATTCAATTCGTATCAATAGCCGTGCAGCATATTAATCGCGGCCGAGTCGCTCTCATAAATTTTCGCGGCAAGATGCCGCTCCTACGGCGCACGATCGTAGGAGCGCCGTCCCCGGCGCGAATCCCGTCGCGGCTGGAAGCCGCTCCCACAAATCCTCACGTCAGCATGCCGCTCTTACGAACCTTCCGCGAGAGCGCCATCCTGGCGCGATTGGCCAGGCGACTACCTCGATTCAACATCAGGCCGCATTCCTGAAATCCAGCCGGTCTTCGCTGACTCCGACCGATACGACATCGCCCGGCGCGAACTTGCCCTGCAGGATCTCCTGCGCGAGCGGGTTCTCTATCTGCTGCTGGATCGCACGCTTGAGCGGCCTCGCGCCGTATACCGGATCGAACCCGGCATCGGCGAGCTTGTCGCGCGCCGCATCCGAGAGCTCGATCCGCATATCGCGGGCCGCAAGCCGATCGCGCAGGTAGCCAAGCTGGATGTCGACGATCTTGCGGATGTGTTCGCGCGACAGCGGATGGAACACGACGACATCGTCGACACGGTTGATAAATTCAGGCCGGAAGTGCTGGCCGACGACTTCCATCACCGCCGCCTTCATCTGGTCGTAATTCTCCTCGCCCGCGAGCTCCTGGATCAGCTGCGACCCGAGATTCGACGTCATGACGATGATCGTGTTGCGAAAGTCGACCGTGCGCCCGTGTCCGTCCGTCAGGCGACCGTCATCGAGCACCTGCAGCAGCACGTTAAAAACGTCGGGATGTGCCTTCTCGACCTCATCCAACAGGATAACCGAATACGGACGACGTCGGACGGCTTCCGTCAGGTAGCCGCCCTCCTCGAAGCCGACGTAGCCGGGCGGCGCACCGATAAGGCGCGCGACGGAATGCTTCTCCATGAACTCCGACATATCGAGCCGCACCATCGCTTCGTCCGTGTCGAACATAAACTGCGCCAACGCTTTCGTAAGCTCCGTCTTGCCGACGCCGGTGGGCCCCAGGAACAGAAACGAGCCGATCGGTCGCTTGGGATCCGACAGGCCTGCGCGCGAACGCCGAATCGCGTTCGCGACAACCGTCACGGCTTCCTCCTGGCCAACGACGCGCTGTTGGATCACGCTTTCCATTTGCAACAGCTTCTCTTTCTCGCTCTCGAGCATCTTCGATACGGGGATGCCCGTCCATTTCGAAACGACCTCCGCGACCTCTTCATCCGTCACGTTGTTGCGGAGCAGCGTTTTCTCCTTCTGCTCGGCGGCGGCCGCGTCCGCGAGCTGCTTCTCGAGTTCCGGAATACGCCCGTACTGCAGTTCGGACATGCGCGCTAGATCGTTCGCCCGGTGCGCGGTCTCGAGCTCGAGACGCGCGCGCTCCAGCTCTTCCTTGATGTGCGTGGCGCCCTGCATGGCCGCCTTCTCGGCCTTCCACACCTCCTCGAGATCGGAAAATTCCCGTTCCAGTTCCTGGAGCTGTTCCTCGAGGTCGCTGAGCCGCTTCTGCGACGCCTCGTCCGACTCCTTCTTCAGCGCCTCGCGCTCGATCTTGAGCTGGATGATGCGGCGCTCGAGCCTGTCCATGGCCTCGGGCTTCGAATCGATCTCTATGCGAATGCGCGATGCGGCCTCGTCGATGAGATCGATCGCCTTGTCGGGCAGCTGCCGGTCGCTGATGTAGCGATGCGATAACGTCGCGGCGGCGACGATGGCCGGGTCGGTGATTTCGACACCGTGGTGAACCTCGTAGCGTTCCTTCAGGCCGCGGAGGATCGCAATCGTATCCTCGACGGTGGGCTCGTCGATAAGCACCTTTTGAAAACGCCGTTCGAGTGCCGCGTCCTTCTCCACGTGCTGCCGGTATTCGTCGAGCGTCGTGGCACCTACGCAGTGCAGTTCGCCGCGCGCAAGCGCCGGCTTCAGCATGTTGCCCGCGTCCATCGCACCCTCGGCTTTGCCCGCGCCGACCATCGTGTGCATCTCGTCGATGAACAGGATGATCTGCCCCTCCTGCTTGGCCAGGTCATTCAGGACGGCTTTCAGCCGCTCCTCGAATTCGCCGCGATACTTCGCACCGGCGATTAATGCGCCCATGTCGAGCGCGAGGATGCGCTTGCCGCGCAGTCCCTCCGGTACTTCGTTGTTGACGATGCGCTGCGCGAGCCCTTCCACGATGGCGGTCTTACCCACGCCCGGCTCGCCGATCAGCACGGGGTTGTTCTTCGTGCGCCGCTGCAGAATCTGAATCGTGCGACGAATCTCGTCATCGCGACCGATGATCGGGTCGAGCTTGCCCTGCTCGGCGCGCTCGGTGAGGTCGATCGTGTATTTCTCGAGGGCCTGGCGCGTGTCTTCTGCGTTCGGATCGTTGACCTGCTGGCCGCCGCGCATCTCGTCGATCGCTTTCTCGATTGCGCCGCGCACCGCACCTGCCTGCTCCATTACTGTCCGAAGCGGCGACTTGTCGTCCATCGCCGCCAGCACGAACAGCTCGCTCGAGATGTATTGGTCCTTGCGCGTCTGCGCGAGCTTGTCGGTAATGTTGAACAGCTTGTTGAGGTCGCTGCTGATGTGCACATCGCCGCCGGCGCCCTCGACCTTCGGCAGTCGGTCGATGGCATCGCCGAGCTGAGAGCGCAGCAGATTGACGTTGACGCCGGCCTTCGTCAGCAGGCCGCGGACGCCGCCGCCCTGCTGGTCTAGCAGCGCAACCATGACGTGCGCCGGCTCGATGAACTGGTGGTCCTGGCCCACCGCGAGCGACTGCGCCTCACCCAGCGCCATCTGAAACCTGCTGGTCAGTTTGTCCAAACGCATGGAATCCCCTCGACCGGCCTGCCGGTCACCTGAAACTCTCCCAGTTATTGCGTCGCGACCCCTGTTTTCAAGGGATTATGCACGGATCTTTCGGGAGGTAGTTACCGCATTTCTCGGCTCTGAGTACGACGACCGCAACCAGATGCTCGAGTTACGGCGACCGTCCGCAAGAGTCGAACAAAAAGTTCATCCTTTTTCGATCCAGATAATTGTGGCCATGCGCCCGCAGCGGCCGTCCCGGCGGTGCGAGAAAAACCGGGCTTCGTCGGTGTACGTGCAGAAGTCGCCACCGTACACGTTTGCAACGTCGGCCGCGGCCAGCCGCTGGCGGGCGAGCTCGTAGAGATCGGCCTGCCAGCGGCCGCGTGCGTTCGGCGCGAAGGCGCGAGTTGCGGCCATACTCTGCGCCCGAAACGCATTGCGAACCTCGCCACCGACCTCGTACGCCGCCTGCGATATTGCCGGCCCCAGCCAGGCCATCGCCGGCTGTACCGACATTGCCGCGATCGTGCGCTCCAGGACCCCGGCCGCGAGGCCGCGCCAACCGGCGTGCACGGCGGCGACTTCGCTGCCGTCCGCCGCGCAGAGCAGTATCGGCAGGCAGTCTGCGGTCAGTACGGCGCAGGGTACGTCGGCGTCGGCGGTGATCGCCGCATCGGCTTCCGCAGCCGCGGCTGCGGCGTTGGCAGCGGCGCAGCGAATGGCCGTCTTGCCGTGCACCTGGCGCAGCCAGCGCGGCTCGGCGGGGAGTCCGCAGATGTCCCGCAGCCGGCGCCGGTTCTCGGTGACGCAGTCCTCCGCATCGCCAACATGAGCGGCCAGATTGAATGACGCATACGGCCCGGCGCTGCTGCCACCCGCACGCGTCGTCGTGCCGGCGACGATGCCTGGCGGAGCCGGCCAGTTCGCAGGTAGCCAGGGGTCCGTCATTCGGCGTCCCTGCGCAGCGCATCGAGAAGCGCCTGAAAATCATCCGGCAGCGGCGCCTCGACCGTGACACGCTCGCCGGTGTCAGGATGATCGAACTCGAGGCACGCCGCGTGCAGAGCCTGCCGCGGGTAGCTCTTCAGCGCTGCGACGAGTGCCTGACTCGCACCTTTCGGCAGCTTCGGTCGGCCGCCGTAGACCCGGTCGCCGACGAGCGGATGCCGCCGGTGTGCGAAGTGCACGCGAATCTGATGCGTCCGTCCCGTTTCGAGCCGAACGTTTATAAAAGTATGGCCCCGAAAACGCTCGCGGACCGTGTAATGCGTGACGGCCGGCTTCCCGGCGTCGGTCACGGCCATGCGCTTGCGATCCACAGGATGCCGCCCGATCGGCGCGTCGATCGTGCCGCCGCCCGTCAGAACGCCGGTGCAGATTGCAAGATAGCCCCGGGAGATCGAGCGGTCTGCCAGCTGCCGCACCAGATCGGTGTGCGCGGCCAACGTCCTCGGCACGAGCAGCAGGCCGGTCGTGTCCTTGTCGAGCCGGTGGATAATGCCCGCTCGCGGCAGATTCGCCAGCGCCGGCACGCGAAACAGCAGGCCGTTCATGAGCGTGCCGCTACGATTGCCGCTCCCCGGATGCACTACGAGGCCGGCCGGCTTGTTTATGACGAGGAGCGCATCGTCCTCATAAACAACGTCGAGCGGCATCGCCTCCGGTTCCGCACCGGTCTCGACATTCGGCGCGACTGTCAGCGTAACCTCCTCGCCACCGAAAACAGGATCGCGCGGCCGTGGCGATTCGCCGTCGACGCGGATATCGCCCGCCAGGAGCCAGCTCTTCAGTCGGCTGCGCGAATGCTCCGGAAACATCTGCGCGAGCGCCCGGTCCAAACGAAGACCGGAGAGTTCGTCGGGCACGATTTTTACGGTCGAATTGGGTTTCGCAGACACGGCTTTCCAGGGCTCCGGACAGGGCGCGTTACTCCGTCGGTCGGTTGCCAAGTTTACGGTATACTCGCCGCTCTGGTGGGCCCGGGGGCCAGAAAACTCCCGACTAGAAGAACGCCAAATGCCTGTTTCTGTTCATAATTATTTGCCGTTCGCCGGCCTCGGCGCGCGGGCGAGCCGAGCACTCCTGGTCGCTGCCCTCTGCCTGCTCGGCGCCTGTGCCGGTAATGACGAGCAGGAAACGATCGTCGAGAACCTGACCCGGGCGTACGAGGATGCCAAGAAGGCCGTTGACCGCCAGAACTATCGCCGTGGTATCCAGATCTTCGAGGCGATTCAGGCGCGCTATCCGTTCAGCGACCTTGCCCGTCAGGTACAGCTCGAACTGATGTACGCCTACTACAAGTCGAATCAGACGGAGCAGGCCGTCGAAGCGGCCGACACGTTCATACGCGAGAACCCGATCCATCCGCGCGTCGACTACGCGCTCTACATCAAGGGGCTTGCCTATTTCGAGGAGGGACCGGGCTTCCTCGAGCGACGTTTTCGAAAGGACACGACGAAGCGCCCGCCGAAAGACGTCCAGCTTTCCTATTCGACATTTCGCCGGCTCGTGGAACGCTACCCCGCGAGTGCCTATGCGGCCGACGCCGAGCAGCGCATGGTGTATCTTAAGAATCGACTGGCGGCCTACGAGAATCACGTTGCCGATTACTACCTGCGGCGAGGCGCTTACGTAGCGGCCGCGAATCGCGCCAGAGCTGCGCTCGAGGAATACAACGGCGCCGACAGCAACGCGGAGTCCCTGAAATTGCTGATCCGCGCGTACGATCAACTCGGCATGCACGATCTCGCCGCGGACGCGCGTCGCGTCCTCGAATACAACTATCCGAACGAGAGCTGAATAGCTTCGATTCGTGGCAGCCCGCCGTGCGGGCAATTCGCGGCAAGGTCGCTCTCGCGCATCCCTGTGCGCCGCGACATAAGGATATCCTGTCCAAAATGCCGCTCCCACCGAAAAGCCCTGTGGGAGCGCCTTCCAGGCGCGAAACCGGTTCAGCCCGGGAACCGGTAGCCCGAGGTAATCGGATATCGCCAGTCGCGCCCGAACGCTCGGCGACTGATGCGCACGCCCGGCGGCGCCTGCCGGCGCTTGTATTCGTTGCGTTTCACCATCTCGAGCACGCGCACGACGACGCTGCGCTCATAGCCCTGGGCGGTGATCTCGTCGACCGACAGATCGTCCTCGATGAACGCCTCGAGTATCGGGTCGAGAATCTCGTAAGACGGCAGCGAATCGCTGTCCTTCTGGCCCGGCCGCAGTTCTGCGGACGGTTCGCGCGTGATCACGCGCTCCGGAATGACGCGACCGAGTGTATTGCGGTACTTCGCGAGACGGTAGACCAGCGTCTTGCTGCAGTCCTTGATCGGCGCGAAGCCGCCGGCCATGTCCCCATACAGCGTAGCGTAGCCGACCGCCATCTCACTCTTGTTGCCTGTTGTCAACAGCATTCGGCCGGTCTTGTTCGATAGCGCCATGAGCAGAAGCCCGCGACAGCGCGCCTGGATGTTTTCCTCGGTGACGTCGTCCTCGCGGCCTTCAAAGATGGGCGCGAGCTGCTTTGCGATGGCATCGTAAATCGGCGCGATCGGAATCACGTCGTAGCGCACCCCGAGCAGCGCCGCCTGCTTCGCGGAGTCCTCCTGCGACATGTTTGACGTGTAGCGAAACGGCATCATGACAACGCGGACACGCTCCGCACCGATCGCGTCGCAGGCAACGGCGAGAACCAGCGCCGAATCGATGCCGCCCGAAAGTCCGATGACGACGCCGGGGAAGCCGTGTTTGTCGACGTAGTCGCGGGTGCCTGTAACAAGTGCGCCGTAAGCGCTGGGCTCGGTTTCCTGGAGATCGGCAATATCCGCAGTCGCGCATTTGACGCTGTCCCCCGCTGCATCGAGGACCACCTTGTACAGGCCTTCATCGTAGGCCGGGGCACGGAAAGCGATATCGCCGTCGGCGCCCATCACGAAACTGCCGCCGTCGAAGACGAGCTCGTCCTGGCCACCCACCATGTTGACGTAAACGACGGGCGTGCCCGTCTCCTTGACGCGTGCCCGGACCACCGCCTCGCGATGGGCCTGACTGCCGACCTGATACGGAGATCCGTTTATCGCTATGACGCATTCGGCCCCGGCCGAGCGGGCGGCGGCCAGCGGGCCCGGCTGCCAGACGTCCTCGCAGATCGCGAGCCCGAGCGCGAGCCCCTTGATACGGCAGATCGCCGGCTCCCTGCCGGCGGTGAAATAGCGCTGCTCGTCGAAGACGCGATAGTTTGGTAGGAGCTGCTTGCGGTAGCGGGCAAGCACACGCCCATCCTCGAAGATGGCCGACGAATTGTAGATGTTGCCGTCCGCGTATTCGGGAAAGCCGATCATGATTGCGATGCCGCAGACTTCGTCACGAATCTCCGCGATGGCCTTTTCAACCCGCGATCGTAGCCCGGAATGAAACAGCAGGTCCTCCGGCGGATAGCCGCAGATGCAGAGCTCCGGAAACACGACGAGATCCGCGCGCAGCTCGTCACGAGCGCGAATCGCGTAGTCCTTGATCTTTGCCGC
>JBFJOC010000055.1:0-17428 GCA_041617855.1 Woeseiaceae bacterium
GTAGACCTCATCGTGCTGCTGATCGACGAGCGGCCCGAGGAGGTGACCGAGATGGAGCGTACGGTCCGCGGCGAAGTCGTATCGTCGACGTTCGACGAGCCGGCGAGCCGGCATGTTCAGGTTGCTGAAATGGTCATTGAAAAGGCCAAGCGGCTGGTCGAACATAAGCGCGATGTCGTGATCCTGCTTGACTCGATCACGCGCTTGGCACGCGCCTATAACACCGTCGTGCCTTCTTCCGGCAAGGTGCTGACCGGCGGCGTCGATGCGAATGCATTGCATCGTCCGAAGCGTTTCTTCGGCGCCGCGCGCAACATCGAGGAGGGCGGAAGCCTGACGATCCTCGCAACCGCGCTCGTCGACACGGGATCGAAGATGGACGAGGTGATTTACGAGGAGTTCAAGGGCACCGGCAACATGGAGATCCATCTCGATCGCCGGATTGCAGAAAAACGCGTGTTCCCGGCAATCAATATCAACCGTTCCGGAACGCGCAAGGAAGAGCTCTTGACCGACCCGGACGAGCTGCAGAAGATGTGGGTACTGCGCAAGGTACTCCACCCTATGGACGAACTCGCCGCTATCGAATTCCTGCTCAACAAGCTGCAGGACACGAAGACCAACGTCCAGTTCTTCGAGGCGATGAAGCGCTAGCTCAACCGGGTCCGGGCGTCCGAGCCGCTGCCGGCCGCGGTAGGCGTCCCGCTAACGGCGTAGAATCGGTATCGGGGCCGTGGCCCCTGCGGCCCGGTGCGCGCGACCGATTATCGCGGCGCCAGCCGTCTAACGGGCCAGTGCGGCGGCGAGGCGTGCTATGCCGACCTACCTGGACGATAAAAGGTTAGTCAAACAACTACTTGCAGGTGACGAGCGCGCCTTCGACCGGTTTTTTGACGACAATTTCGCACGCCTCTACAGGTTCGCCATGGTGCGGCTTCGAGACGATCCGGACGCGGCCCGCGACATCGTCCAGATCGTGCTGACGCGGGCGCTGACGAGGTTGCATACCTACCGGGCCGAGTCGGCGCTGTTCACCTGGCTGTGCGCGATTTGTCGTAACGAGATCAGCGACTGGTTGGCCCGGCAGGGCCGCTACCGCGACAACATCGTGCTGGTCGAGGACTATCCCGAAGTCCGGGCGGCCGTCGACTCGTTCCTTGCGCCTGCCGACAACAGTCCGGAACGACAGTACCAGCGCGTCGAGATGCTGCGCCTGATCCAGGTTGCGCTTGACCGTCTTCCAGCCCGCTACGGCAACGTGCTCGAATGGAAGTACGTCGAGGGCTATTCGGTCAAGGAGATTTCGGCGCGACTCAATATTGGCACCGAGGCGACGCAATCGTTAATTGCGCGGGCGAAACGTGCCTTTGCGGATGTTTATGCCACGCTCAGCGGATCCGTGCTCGATAGAGATGACGGACTGGTAAAGCCATGAGCAGAATCGAAGAAATCAATCCCGACGCCGGCCGCGATGCGGTTGCGGAATTACTCGGCCAAGCGACGCCCCGGCGATTGCCACCGCAAGCGGACGAGGCGCGCGTGCGTGAGGCTGTGTACGCTGAATGGCGCCGGGTGGCGACGCAACGACGCTCGAGGGGCAGGATCCTCGGTTTCGGTCTTGCCGCGACGGCATTGATCGCGCTTGCGCTGAGTCTGCATCAGCTGCGGGGTCCGGCGCCGACACCTGTCAGCGTCGCGACCGTTGCGAAGAGTTTCGGATCCCTGTATCTCGTCGATGAGACATCCGATGTGCGCACGGCGGAATCGAGCGCGCGCGTCCTGATAGGACAAACGCTCGTTACCGGCCACGCATCGGGCGTGGCCCTGGAGTGGGATCGCGGCGGCTCGCTGCGCATCGACGCGGATACCCGGCTGCGCATCGTTGCGGACGGCTCCGTGTACCTGGAATCGGGGCGCGTGTATTTCGATTCGGCGCCGTCGCCACTGATTGCGGTGGGGGCACGGGGAAACGCCGACGATACGTCGAGCTTGCTGCGAATCGAAACGCGGCACGGCGTCGTGCGGCACGTGGGCACGCAGTTCATGGCGGCCGCCGACAGGGAGCGGCTCGCGGTCAGCGTTCGTGAAGGTCATGTGGAGGTCAGCGGCGCTCGCTACGCCGTCACCGCGGTCGCCGGTCAGCAGCTGACCGTAGAGGGGAACGGACGCCCCGGCGTCGCCAATATCACAGGCTTCGGCGACGCGTGGCGCTGGATCGAGGCAACGTCGCCGCCGGCGAGCCTCGACGGACGCTCGGTGCACGACTTCCTGACGTGGATTTCGCGGGAAACCGGGCTCAGGCTCGCGTACGGCAGCGAGGCCGCAAGGACGCTCGCGGAGGCGTCCGAGCTGCGCGGCGTGGTGCAGACCGAGCCGACGAGGGCGCTCGAAATCTATGCGGGCAGCGTCGATCTCGCCTGGCGAAGCAAAGGAGGAATACTTCACGTCACCGCAACCGACGTACACGGCGAAAACTAGCGCGATGCGGGTATTCGTGGGGCGGCGCCGATATGGAGCGCCACTACTCCTGATCGTCGCGCTGCTGATCGGTTTGGCGCCGCCGGCTTCGCCGGCGGCGGAGGGTGAGGCCGTGCCGTTTTTGGGGCGCCCGGTCGCAGCTGTCATCGACGAATTCCGCGCGGCCGGGCAACCGTTCGTCTACAGTACCAACCTTATCCGCGACGATCTGCGGGTCACAGTCGAGCCGCACGGCAGCGATCCCGTCCTGATAGTGCGACAGATCCTCGCCGCACACGGGCTCACGTTGCGGGCGGAGGCCGGCCTTTACGTCGTGATTCGCGATGCGGAGAACACGATCGACAGCGGCACTATCCTAGTCGTCGTCAGAACCCGGGCGAGCGATCGGCCCGTCGCCGATGCGGGCGTTCGAATCCGGCCCGACGTGCCCGAAGCAAGCCGCGTGCTGCCTGGTATACACGAATATCAGGGGGTTCGTCCCGGACGCTACCGGGTCGACGTTTCTGCCGAAGGCTTCAAGAGCGTCAGCCGCATGATCGAGGTCGCACCTGGCGAGACGACGGTCGTCAGCGTCGGCATGGATGATGCGCGGCCCGAAATCGAAACGATCGCGGTTTCGGCGAGCCGTTACGAAATCCTGTCGAGCGTCGCGACATCACGTTTCGTTATCGATCAGCGCACGATTCAGAACATGCCGGATGTCGGGGAGGATCCGCTCCGCGTGGCGCAGCGGCTGCCGGGTGCTGCCGCTGGCGGCGTCTCCGCAAGGGCGCATTTCCGCGGCGGTGAACTTGACGAAGTCGGCATCGTGCTAAACGGGCAGCGGCTGTTTGATCCGTTCCACATTCGCGATTACCAGAGCATCTTCAGCGCAATCGATGCAAGGGCAATCGAGGGCGTCGAGGTGTATACGGGCGGCTTCCCCGTACGTTTTGGGGACCGAATGAGCGGACTCGTCGTGATGGAGTCGCTCGAGTCTGCGCGCCCCAGGCATACCGAAATCGGCGTGAGCGTATTCAATTCGTCCGTGCTGACGACCGGGAGTCAGGACCGCAGTCGCTGGCTGCTGTCCGCCCGGCGCGGCAATCTGGATCTCATAATCGATCCGAAATTCGGGCGACCGAAATATTACGATGTGTTCGGCGAATTCAATTACGCGATCACGCCCGATGCAACGCTGTCGGTCAACGCGCTGTATGCCGACGATGCCGTTCAGGTCGTACTCGAGTCGCTGCCCGAGGAGCTGGAGCAGGTGACGAGTAAGACGCGCAACGCGCAGCTCTGGATACAGCTCGATAATCGCTGGTCGCCATCGCTGTCGAGCAAGACGGCGCTTTCGCTCATCGAGTTCTCGAATACCCGCGACGGCTCACTGGGTGATCCCGAGAAAATCGTCGGGGGCGTATTCGACGAGCGAATGGCCGATCGCTTCGGACTTCGCCAGGATTGGGCGTGGACAGCCTCGCCCGCCCATTACGTACAGTGGGGCCTGCACATGGTTTTCGCCAAGGCGCATTACGACTACAGCGGCAGCGCCGAATACGGCGGTATTCAGGCGCTGTATCGCGATCGTCCCATCGCTTTTAGTCGAGTTCTCACCGCGTCGCCGGAAGGCGGTAATTACGCGGCATACATTTCCGACCGATGGAAGCTATCGGCGGATACGGTCGTGGAAATGGGACTGCGCTGGGACGACCAGACGTACACGAATCTGCCGTCGGACTCCCAGCTAAGCCCGCGCTTCAGCCTGCTGCACGGTCTGGGACCGAAGACGGAGCTGCGCCTCAGCTGGGGCCGCTACCATCAATCCCAGGGCATCAACGAACTGCAGATCGAGGACGGGATTACGGAGTTCTGGCCAGCGCAGCGCGCAGACCATCTGATCGCCGGCATCCGTCACCTGCTGCGCGACCAGTTTGCGCTGCGTGTGGAGCTGTTCTACAAGAACATGCGTCGCGTCCGCCCGCGTTTCGAAAACCTTTACGATCCGCTGGGACTGATACCGGAGCTGCAGCAGGACCGGGTGAGGATAGCGCCTGAGAGCGCGCTATCTCGCGGCGTCGAGGTCTCGATCGATCGCATGGGCGGCGCCTTCGACTGGTGGGCATCGTATACGCTGTCCCGGGCGACCGATCGCATCACGGGGCGTGACGTGCCGCGCAGCTGGGATCAGCGACACGCGCTGCAGGGCGGCATCGCATGGCGCAACAAGAAGTGGGACGTGGCGCTGGCCATGAGCGTGCACAGCGGCTGGCCGACGACGGACCTAGCGCTCATTGAACCGCCGGCCGCAGCGAACGGCGATCCGGCGTTCGCCGCGGTTCCAGGACCGCGCAACGCGCTCCGTCACGGCACGTTTTCGGCGCTCGATTTTCGCGTGAGCCGTCGCTTCGATCTCAAGAAAGGCAGTCTGCTGGCGTTCATCGAAATATCGAATCTGCTGAACCGGCGCAACGAGTGCTGCCTGGACTGGGATGTCGAAGAGGACGAAGATGGTTCGCTCATGCTGGAACTGAGCCGCGACTACTGGATGCCGCGCCTGCCGGCGATCGGCGTGCTCTGGGAATTTTGACATGCCATGACGCCGCCGGGCGCTGCGAGTGCACGGCCCGGCGCCCACGCTTGGCGCAATGTCGCCTAGCGGCGCAGGAAATGCACGAGCACCGATAGGACGATGCTTACGAGAAGCATCGATGTGATCGGGACGAAGACCTTGCTGTTGCCGGATTCGTAACGAATATCCCCGGGCAATCGTCCGAACCACGACACCAGCCACGGGGCATAGTGCAGAACCGCGCCGATTGCGAGAAGCAGGAGGCCCGCCAGCATCAGCCATTTGGCCATGTTTCAGCCCCCCGATGCGCTGACCGTCGTTTCGAACACCGGCAGGTCGTCATCGATGCGTACCCACGGCAGCTTGTCCACGGTCCAAATGTGTGCCTCCGGCACGAATCGGGACGGATCGTCGAAACAGGTCAGCGCGACGTCGATCTCTCCGTGCCTTTTGGCATGCTCGTAAGTCAGCGACGTGCCGCAATCTGCGCAGTGCCCACGCGTGACTCCCTCCGAGGAATGATGCAGAGTCAATACGCCGGACGTCACCTCGAATTCGTCGCGTCCAAAAGTACCCCAGGTCACGAAAGTGCCCCCCGAGGCACGGCGGCAGCATTCGCAATGGCAAAAGCATGCGAATTTTGCATGGCCGGATACGGCGATAGTCAGCTGGCCGCAGAAACAGCGACCCGTTTCCGTCTTATCGATCATCGCATTCTCCGGTGGGGACTAGTCACTGCCTGACCCGGGTATGATGAACCGGCCGATCTGGCTCAACGGAATCTTCGAAAGATAGCTGATCGATGGTCGCTTCAGGAAGACGAGCACCCCGTTCTTCGAGCGCTCTACCCAGAATGCCTCCCAGCGCTCGTTGCCGAATTCGTTAAGCGCCGTTTCGAGTTCCTCGGGCGACGACAGCGGCAGCTCGACGACGCGATAGTCCCAGTCGCCGATATTCTCGATATCTTCGCTGGCCCATTCCATCGGCGCGTCGAAGTCCTTGTCCCGTAGCCGGTCGTACTGTTCCTGCAGCTCCTCGAGGGCTCGCTCGGCCGGTGACGGCGCACCCGGATCCGGCGAACACGCGGCGATCATCAGAGTCGCGGGTAGCGCGATGATCGGCGCCCGCGCGCAGGTGTACCAGCCCATGATTAGTCTCATAAAGTCCAGTTTTTATCCGCTTGCGGAAAAGTCTCGGCCAGCATGCTACCGAATGCAAGCGGGCGCAGTGCGGCAAAGCTGCCCGAGAGTCGACCCCGCACAATGCAGCGCCGCGGGTCGCCCAGGGCACGGATCGATGCGTCAATCAGCCGGGGGTGGAAAACGTTGGCGGAACGTGAACCCGTTCGGTCCCGGCCCGTTCGCCTCGAGCTCCTCGAGGCGCGCCTTTGCCTCGGCGACGTCTGGACGGTGTCCCGCTGGAATCCACCACAGCACGAGGGAGACGCCGCGGAGCCGCTCGAACCATTCCCTGCGGCGCCGCAGCGCCTCGCCGTGTGCGCTGCGATACACGTAATCCGTAAGCGCTTGGACGCTCTCCCAGACCGACAGATTGAACAGTATCCGCTCGTCGTCGAAGGCCCGAATCGCCGTCGCGTCGCCTTCCTTCGTCTCGAGGCGCCAGACGAAACCAGGGCTCGAGTCCGCGAGCGCATTCAGCGATTCGAGGCGGGCGACGAAGCCCGCCATCAGCGGATCGTCCTCCCGGGCGCGCATGCGCGCGATGTTGGCCTGGGCAAGATGGTAATGCTTAGCCATCCTGATACCGCCAGCGATGCAGGGGCACCGTTTTACCGGTCGCAAAAAGGGACTCGTCGCGCGCCAGTTCCACGTAGCCGTGAGTGCCGAGCAGGGACGCGAAGTCACCGGACGTATTCGTGAGTACGGGGATTGCGAGGACCTGACCCGCCGCGTTCGACGCGAGCTTGACGGGCACGAAATTCGTGAGCTTGGGCTCGAAGCGAATCTCGCCGGCAAGCGCTGTAAACTGGGGCGCGCTGTCGATCGCGCCGGACGCTCGAAACAGGGCGGGCATGACATAGTGCCGGCAGCAGACCAGCGTCGAGACCGGATTGCCGGGAAGTGCGAAGACCGGCTGACCGTCGGGGCCGATGCCGAACCACATCGGCTTGCCGGGACGCTGGCTGACTTTGTGAAAAACGAGGCGCACGCCGAGCGTTTTCAGCACCTCGGGGATGAAATCCGCCTTGCCCATCGAAACCCCGCCGCTCAGGATAAGTACGTCGGCGTTCCGGATCTGCTGCTCGAGCTCTGCTTCGAGCAGCGCAGGATCGTCGACGATATGGGCATGCATGCAATTCGAGAACCCGTGTTGCTCGAGCATGGCGATAATGGCCGGGCCGTTCGACATACGAATCTGGTGAGGCTCGATCGGCCGGCCGGCGGCGACGAGCTCGTTGCCCGTCGAAATCACCCGAATCGAGGGAATTCGGCTAACCTCGACCTCGGCGTTGCCGCAGGTAAGCATGACCGCGATTTCGTTCGCCATGATCGACGTGCCGGGCCGCAGCATCAGGGCATCGCGAGCGTAGTCCGAGCCCTGCGCGTGAATGAACTGTCGCGCTTCGGGCGCATAGTCAGCCGGCAGTTCGGCGACGCCAGCCGCGATCGTCAGGCGCTCGACCGGAACGATACAGTCCGCGCCGCTCGGCAGTGCGGCGCCGGTCATGATCTCGATACAGGCACCAGCTCTCAGCGACTGCACGCGGTCGCCGGCCGCCTGAACCCCCTGTATCGGAAATCGCCGGCGCCCGGCCCGGAACTCTGCATAGGCTATGGCGATGCCGTCCATCATGACTCGATCGAACGGCGGCTGATCGCGTTCGGCGCGAACGTTCTGTCGCAGTATCCGGTTGGCCGTCGCGGGAACGGCGAGCGTTTCCGTGTCGAACAACGGCATTTCCGACAGTACCGCGGAGAGCGCTTCGGCGGTCGTCAACATGGCCGCGCTAAGGTTCCCGCGCAATGGCCCTATGCCCGATGTCGCGCCGGAAATACGCACCTTCCCAGTCGATTTTGGCAACGGCTGCATAGGCTTCGTCTGCGGCGGCCCGCACGGTATCTCCCAGGCCGACGACGCACAGCACGCGTCCACCGCTCGTTATGACGCTGTCGCCGTCGAGCGTCGTGCCGGCATGAAAGACTTTTTGCGAATCACTGTCGACGAGATCGAGCCCGGTGATCCGCTTGCCTTTCGCGTAGGCCTCCGGATAGCCACCGGCAGCCATTACGACGCCCAGCGACGCGCGTGAATCCCAGTCCGCTTTCACTGCCTCGAGCCTGCCTTCGAGCGCCGCGAGGCACATATCGACGAGGTCGGACCGGAGCCGCACCATGATCGGCTGCGTTTCCGGATCCCCCATGCGGCAGTTGAATTCGATGACTTTTGGCGTGCCGTCGGGCGTGATCATCAGGCCGGCATACAGAAAGCCGGTGTAGCGAGCACCGTCTTCGCGCATGCCGTCGAGCGTCGGGCGAATAATCTCATCGATAATGCGTCTTTCGACGCTCGAAGTGACGACCGGCGCTGGCGAATAGGCACCCATGCCACCCGTGTTCGGTCCGACGTCGCCCTCGTCGCGCGCTTTGTGATCCTGGGACGTCGCGAGCGGCAACAGGTGATCGCCGTCCGTCATCACGATGAAGCTTGCCTCCTCCCCGTCCAGAAACTCTTCGACGACGATGCGCTTCCCCGCCTCGCCGAAACGGATGCCGGTCAGCATCCCGGCCGCTGCCTCCTCGGCCTCTGCGAGCGACTGCGCGACGACGACGCCCTTGCCGGCTGCAAGCCCGTCAGCCTTGATGACGATCGGCGCTCCCTGTTCGCGAATGTAGGCAAGCGCCGGCTCGAGATCGTCGAAGTTCCGATAGTCGGCCGTGGGTATGCCGTAGCGGGCGAGAAAGTCCTTCGTGAACGCCTTGGAGCCTTCGAGGCGGGCCGCGCTCGCGCGCGGGCCGAAACAGGGCAGGCCGCGCTCGAGAAAGCGGTCGACGATGCCCTCTACGAGCGGGGCCTCCGGGCCAACGATGCTGAGCGCGACGTCTTCACGCTCGGCGAGCGTCAGCAAGCCGTCGAGATCGTCTGCGCCAACCGGCACATTGCGCAGGCCCGGTTCGAGTGCCGTGCCGGCATTTCCGGGAGCGACCAGCACCTCCGTTACATTCGGCGATCGAGCGCAGCGCCAGGCCAGCGCATGTTCGCGGCCACCGCCGCCAATCACAAGGACTTTCATTATGGTTCGTAGTACTCGACCAAATATCTTTCGGTCAAACGGGTCGTCGCCAGTCTACAGCGTTTCAATGGCGAAAATGCCGCATGCCCGTGAATACCATGGCGAGGCCGTGCTCCTCGGCAGCCGCGATGACCTCGTCGTCGCGAATCGAGCCGCCTGGCTGAATGATGGCCGAAATGCCGTGCTCGGCTGCCGCATCGACGCCATCGCGAAACGGGAAGAACGCATCCGAGGCCATCACGGATCCGGTAACCGACAACCCTTCATCCGCTGCCTTCATCGCGGCAATCCTCGTGCTGTAGATGCGGCTCATCTGGCCGGCGCCAACCCCGATCGTCATCCGGTCGCGACAAAAAACGATGGCGTTGGACTTGACGTATTTCACGACCTTCCAGGCGAACAGAAGATCCTCGAGCTGCGCCGGCGTCGGCGCGAGATTCGTGACGACCCTCAGATCTTTGGCCGTAACGGATCCCGTGTCGGAGTTCTGCACCAGCATTCCGCCCGAGACCTTCTTGAATTCCAGATCGGCACGCAGCCACACCCGGTCACCCGTCACGAGGACTCGAACGTTTTTCTTCTCGGTCAGTATTGCGGCGGCCCTGTCCTCGACGGCGGGCGCGATGATCACTTCGACGAACTGACGATCGAGGATCGATTTGGCTGTTGCCGCGTCCAAAGCGCGATTGACGGCAATGATGCCGCCAAACGCGGAGTTCGGGTCTGTCGCGTATGCGTTTTCGTAGGCCGCCTGCACGTCATGCGCAACGGCTACGCCGCAAGGGTTTGCGTGCTTCACGATGACGCAGGCGGGCTCGTCGAATTGCTTCACGCATTCGAAGGCTGCGTCGCTGTCGGCGACGTTGTTGTACGAGAGCTCTTTGCCCTGCAGCTGGCGCGCCTCGGCCAGCGAGCCGACGTGAGGCCGTTGATCCCGATAGAATGCGGCGGACTGATGCGGATTTTCGCCATACCGCATCCTCTGGATGAGCGTACCCGAATACAGTGCGCGCTCGCCCAGCGGATCGTCACCCAGCGCCTGGCGAAGATAATCCGTGATGGCAGTGTCGTAACTCGCGGTGTGCGCGTACGCCTTTGCGGCAAGGCGTCGCCTTTCCACGATTGACAGGCTCTCGTTGCGGAGCGCCGCAAGCACGCTGTCGTAGTCAGCCGGATCGACGACGACCGCAACGCCGTCATGGTTTTTAGCCGCCGCGCGAATCATCGCAGGGCCGCCGATGTCGATGTTTTCGATCGCATCGTGAAGCGTCGCGTCGGGCCTGGCGATCGTCTGCTCGAAGGGATAAAGGTTTACAACCAGCAGATCGATCGGCTCGATACCGTGCTCCGCCATTATTGCCTCGTCCACTCCCCGGCGCCCGAGCAGTCCGCCGTGAACGCGAGGATGCAGGGTCTTCACCCGACCGCCCATGATCTCCGGAAACCGCGTCTTGGCCGCTACGTCGATGGTTTCGATGCCGGCGTCGCGCAGCGTTTGTGCCGTGCCCCCGGTCGAGACGAGCTCGACGCCGAAGTCGGCCAGTCCGCGAGCGAAGGGTATTAGTTCACGTTTGTCGGAAACGCTGACCAGCGCCCGCTGAACTTTAAACATTGCCTGCATCCTGATGTGTTGCGGTTGCTCGAGAACGGTGCTACACGGTATGTGCTCGCAGCGCTCGGCGGCTAGCACGGGCGCCGACAGCAACAGTCGGCGGTCGGGCAAGACGCTCGATTTGAATCAATGCAGCAGAGAATACGTCTTGAGCTTTTTCCGCAGCGTGCCTCGATTTATCCCGAGAATGCTTGCGGCCTGGCTTTGATTGCCGTCCGTGTACTCGAGCACGGCCTTGAACAGCGGGCGTTCGACCTCACCGATGACAAGATCGTAGAGATCTCCCGGCTTATCGCCATTCAGGCTTGCAAAATAGTGTTTAAGCGCGTCTTCGGTATGTCTGCATAGAGGCTTTCGGTTCTTGGCCGCAGTCAGGCCAGAATGCCCCTTCCCGGTGTTCTTTTTGGCCACGTTGGACGAATCCCAATGCGAAGGCTCAGCGACATGTGCGCCGAGCCGCCCTCCCAAGCTATCGAAGCAAGACTCCTAATTGCTGAAACCCGCGCCCCGCGGCAAAGTATTCGCGAATCAGTTGCAGTTGCTCCAAAGCACTCGCCGCGCGCACAAGCCTGAATCGAATGTCGTCTGCGTCGACAAGGCTGTTGCAGTACCAGCCCAGGTGTTTGCGCGCCACCCGAACACCGGTTGCTTCCCCGTAAAACCGGTGCAATGCTCCCAGGTGGGCGAGAATGATATCACGCAATTCGCTGATTGCTAACGGAGCGCTTGGATGGTCCCCGCGGGCACCGGCGTTCAGTTCGCGAAAGATCCACGGGCGGCCACGGGCAGCGCGACCGATCATGATGCCGTCGACGCCAGTTATGCGGAAAACCTCAAGTGACTTCTCCAATGTCGCGATATCGCCGTTCGCAATAACCGGAATACCGACACTTTGTTTGATGCGCGCAATCGTGTCGTACTCCGCCTCGCCGCGATACCGACAGGCGCGAGTGCGGCCGTGAACGGCGAGCGCCTGAATACCGCAGTCCTCCGCAATGCGCGCTACGGTGACTCCGTTCCGGTGTGCCGGGTCCCACCCCGTTCGCATTTTCAGGGTCACGGGCACGCTCACGGCGGCGACGACCGCTTCGAGAATGCGCGCGACGCGTGGCTCGTCCCTGAGCAGGGCCGAGCCGGCGAGCTGCCGGCAGACCTTTCTGGCCGGACAGCCCATGTTGATATCGATCAGCTCGGCGCCGCGCTCGACACATGCCGCCGCGGCTGCCGCCAGCGCCCCGGGCTCGGAGCCGGCAATCTGCACAGCGACGGGCGTGGCATCGAGATCGAGATCCAGGCGCCGCCGGGACTTCTCGGTGTGCCATAGCCCGAGGTCAGCCGTCGTCATCTCCGAGGTTGCCATGCCTGCGCCGAAGGCGCGACACAGACGACGAAACGGCGTGTCGGTGATGCCGGCCATCGGCGCGAGAACGAAACACGAATCGAGCGTGTATGGCCCGATTCTCAGCGGCTTGACCGGCAGCGAGGTCATGTGGACATCTTGCGCGGCGGGCAGGACAGCATGCGGTATCGTTGTGTTGATTCAAAACCCGGCCGGCGGGTATTCCGATTTTACGCTCTCACTTGAACGACTCGATCGCGCAGCGCAGCTGCCCGGTCGCAAGCCGGTAACAGACATTCAGCTTGAAACCGGTCGCCTGCGGCGACGGATCTGCAATCGCGATCGTCGCAGTGAACGACGCACCCGGCGTTACGCGCCGCTCAGTGTCGGTGCCATCCGGCAGGTAGTCGGTCGGATTGAGGATTCTGTTGCCAATCACGTCGTCGTACCGATTCGTTAGCGCCACGTGGATCAGCGGATATGCCAAGCTGTCCGAACCGCGGTTGCCGACCCGGGACTGAATCGTCAGCACGTCTTCACCGGCATTCGTGCCGCCTTTCGTCACTTCGAAACGCCAGCCTCCGACGTCCCACGCCGGTGTAACGGGGCGGCCCAGCATCGCATAGACGGGAGTCAATGTTTTTGCGAACAGCGGCGTGCGCACCAGCGCTTCACGGGACTGATGTACGACCTGCAAGCCGAAAAGCATTGCGAGTATGACCAGGCTCACAACAAGCAGATGTCGAACGCGCGACGGATTCTCCTCCAACTCGGCAAGTCTCCCCGCGAACGTCTGTTTTGCTTTTGCGACGAAACTTTCCTCCTCCGGAATCCAGAGTGCGCCAGCCGCGTCGAGCGCCTCCTGCTCGATCGCGGTCCGTACGAACTCGCCTTCCATAACGATCGTCTCCATCGCGGATTCTTTATCAGCATCGAATGCGTGTTCCTCCGGCGTCCCGGCGGCCTCATCGTCGGCGAGCGGCTCGTCGCCGACGAAGCGCATCAGTTCCTCCTCGATCGATTCGTCGACCTCGATATCGTCATCGGCAAGAGCGGGTTCGGCATCGCTGCGTTCCGGATCCTCGAATGAGGTTGCCACGCTTTCAGGCTCAGAGTCGGCGTCGTCGTCCCCGGTAGCGGCCAGAGCCGGACCCCCATGCGTCGGCATTGCCGAATCGTCCGGGGCAACAGACGGCGCGCCGTCATCGCGGCCTGCGTCGTCAGCGGCGGACGCATCGCTCGCCGCGCTCGACGCCTCGGCGCGCACCACCTCGCCGAGAAGGTCCTGCCAATCGTCGGTGTCGCTGAGCGCGAGCTCGGTCATGGCCTGTTCCGTAGCGGCCGCCGATTCCGCATCGATGTCCTCGAACGCGGGCGTAGTCTCCGGTGTCTCGTCCGCATCGGGATCGACGAAGTCATCCGGTAGTACGGTATCGTCGTCGAAGCGCATAGCTTCGCCGAATGCATCCACCGTGTTCACGACTGCGGCGTCGGTAGCGGCGACAGCGTCGTTGTCGCCATCGTCCGGTGGCGCATCCACGAGCAGCGTTGGATCGGCAATTTGTCGGACCTCATCGGTGTCGTCATCCGCGGCCGCGGCCATATCGGTTTCCGACGACACGCCGCCATCGACAAAGAATTTCAGTGCATCACCTGCCTCCGTGTCGGTCGTGCTCGTGTCCGTCGACACGGCGTCGTTATCGAATTCGCTCAGTACGCGCCATTCCACGCCGGTATCTTCGATCTCCACGTCCGGAACGGCCAGCTCGTCCAGGGTTTCGAGAAAAGCAGCGCCTTGCTCCGGCGCTACGGCGCCGGCACTGACCGCGATCTCCGTCTGTGCCTGCACCACATCTGGAACGGGCAGCACCTCACTGTCTTCGGCGATTCGGATCGGCGGTTCCTCGGTCAGTCGAGCGAGCGCATTGAAGGCTACGCCGCACCCGCCACAGCGGACCTTTCCCGATGCCTGACGGAGGATGGCGACGGTTATTCGATATGCCTTGTTACAGTCGGGACACTGCGTATACATGCGTCAGCTCCCTTGTCTTCGGCCGGATAGTAACGCCCAGGTCTGACTGCCATCGTCGCGATACGCTGGCCGGTCGAACTCGATCCATTCGCGATAGGCATGCAAGACCCGCTCGACCTCGCCTGCGAGTATGCCGGACATTGCCAGCGTTCCGCCCGCATCGACGTGGTGGGCGAGTCGCTCGGCATTGTGGAGCAGCGGCTCGGCAAGAATATTGGCAATGACGACATCGTATCGCACGTCCGCCGCAGGAACGCGTTCGGACGCCACGAGCCGGGCGGTGACCGCGTTGCTCTCTGCATTACGTCGCGCTGCCAGCACGGCCTGCGGATCGATGTCGACGGCGTCCGCGTGCGCGGCGCCGAGCTTGAGAGCGGCAATCGCCAGTACGCCCGAGCCGCAGCCGAAGTCAAGAAGCGTCCGCCCGCGAAGGTCCTGGGCGTCGAGCCATTCGAGGCACAGCGCGGTCGTCGCGTGCGTTCCCGTGCCGAATGCAAGCCCCGGATCGAGTTTGATTGTGACCGAATCCGCCACCGGCGCCCGCATGCCGGCGGGACAGACCCACAGCCGGCGCCCGAAACGCAACGGCCTGAAGTATTTCAGCCACTCTCGTTCCCACACGCGATCAGAGAGCGATTCGAAATGGTGCGTCGGCAAAGCGGTGAGGCCGAGGGTCGTTTTCAGGTCGTCGCTGAGGTCTCCGAGGTCTGCATCGGGCGGAAACAGGCCGGAGATGCGCGTATCTGCCCACAGCGGGGTCTCGCCCGGCATCGGTTCGAGGACCAAATCGTCACCCCCCTCGCTCAGCGTGATCGACACCGCCCCGTTTCGCGCCAGAATTGCTTCAACGCGTTCAGGATTCAGGGTTCCCAGATCCATGACAAATTGTCGCCAATGCATTGTCGTTTCGGTGTGTGCCAGTTCACACCAGCCCAAGTCGTTTCTCCAGATAGTGTATGTCAGTGCCGCCCGCCTGAAACGCGGAATGCTGGAAGATCTCCTGATGCAGCGGGACGTTCGTGTTGATGCCGTCGACGACGATCTCGGTAAGCGCCATTTTCATTCGGGCGATTGCGGCATCGCGATTCGTGCCGTGCGTGATGACCTTGCCGATCATGGAATCGTAATACGGCGGTACCTTGTAACCGCTGTACACGTGACTGTCCACCCGCACGCCCGGCCCGCCGGGCGCATGCCACAGCGTGATCAGCCCCGGAGACGGCATGAAGGTTTTGGGATTTTCGGCATTGATTCGGCATTCGACCGCGTGGCCGTGCATATGCACATCTTCCTGCGTTATCTCGAGCCGTTCTCCGGACGCGATACGGAATTGTTCGCGAACGATGTCGATACCGGTAACCATCTCCGTGACCGGGTGTTCGACCTGCAGCCGGGTATTCATTTCGATGAAAAAAAACTCGCCGTCCTGGTACAGGAACTCGAACGTGCCGGCACTGCGATAACCGAGTTCCTGGCAAGCTTTGACGCAACGCGCGCCGATGCGGCTGCGCTGTTCGTCAGTGATGCCCGGGGCTGGCGCCTCCTCGATGACCTTCTGATGACGGCGCTGCATCGAGCAGTCGCGCTCGCCAAGGTGAATTGCGTTGCCGTAATTGTCGGCAAGGACCTGGAATTCGACGTGGCGCGGTCGCTCCAGAAATTTTTCCATGTAAACGATATCATTGTCGAAAGCGGCACGCGCTTCCGCCTTGGTCACCGTGATCGCCGCGGTTAGGGACGCTTCGGAGCGTACGACGCGCATGCCACGTCCGCCACCGCCGCCCGCTGCTTTGATGATGACCGGATAACCAATATCGCGGGCCAGACGCAGGTTTTCATCAGCCTTGTCGCTCAGCGGGCCGTCGGAACCCGGCACGCACGGAACGCCGGCGTCCTTCATTGCCTTGATCGCCGAGACTTTGTCCCCCATCAGGCGAATCGCCGGTGCCTCGGGCCCGATGAACACGAAGCCGCTGGATTCGACGCGTTCGGCGAAATCCGCATTTTCCGACAGGAAGCCGTAGCCTGGATGCACGCCGACCGCATCCGTCACCTCGGCCGCGCTGATGATGGCCGGCATGTTGAGGTAGCTTTCTGTTGACGGTGGCGGACCGATACACACGGTCTCATCGGCCAACAGGACGTGTTTCAGATTGTTGTCTGCGGTCGAATGGACGGCGACGGTCTTGATGCCGAGTTCGCGGCAGGCCCGCAGGATGCGCAGGGCGATTTCGCCACGATTGGCTATGACGATCTTATCGAGCATCCTGGCGACGCCCTGTCTCAGTCATGATGGCGCTGATCGATCACCATTAGCGTTTGCCCGTATTCGACGGGCTCGCCGTTCTGAACGCGGATGGATTTGACGACGCCGGACACGTCGGCCTCTATCTGGTTCATCATCTTCATGGCTTCGATGATGCACAGAGTATCGCCTTCCTTGACGCGATCGCCGACCTGGACGAAAGGAGCGGAGCCGGGCGAGGAAGCCGCATAAAACGTGCCGACCATCGGCGCCGTGATCGCGTAGCCTTCATCGTCGCTGTCCGCGGCCGCTTTTGGGGCGGCTGCCGGCGGCGGTTCCGGCTGCGGCGCTGGGGGCAGGGCCGGGGCGGCGGTCGTCACGGGCGTCGCGACGGGCGCACCCTGCGCATAGCGGCTGATTCGAACCGATTCCTCGCCCTCCGTAATTTCGATCTCGGCGATTCCCGACTCGTCCAGGAGTTCGATGAGTTTTTTTACCTTTCTTATATCCATTACGTGTCGTCGCCCTTGTTGAGGTGGCGGATTGCGGCCGCCAGGGCCAGCTCATAGCCGAACGGGCCGAATCCGAACAGACAGCTCTCCGCGATGTCGCTGAAATAGCTTTTGTGTCGAAACGGCTCGCGAGCAAACGTGTTGCTCAGGTGAATCTCGATGAATGGAATGGCTACGGCAAGCAGCGCATCCCTGAGCGCTATGCTCGTGTGGGTAAAGGCGCCCGGGTTGACGATGATGAACTTGACACCCTCGTCACGCGCCGCGTGCACACGCGCGATCAACGCGTCTTCGGCATTGCTCTGGAAGGCTGCGAGCGAGTATCCGTCCCGAGCCGCGAGGCCTTCGAGGCGGTTTTCGATGTCCGCGAGCCGGGTCGATCCGTAGACCTCCGGCTCGCGCGA
>JBFJOC010000056.1:0-17419 GCA_041617855.1 Woeseiaceae bacterium
GTGAAACGAGATTTGGGGGAGTTTGCCGAGGGAGCGGTCTGACATGGCGCGTCGCAGCATCGAGATCGACGGAGAGCGTTGGCACGTGTACCCATCCGGTCGCGTGACCGTGTACGAGCGTGACGAATTCGGCCTGGTATTCGAGGTAGGCGGCGCGCTGGACGCGCTCCAGGCGACCGCCATTGCTCAGAATGTCTTCGCGCTGCAAATCGACGCCGTAGACAAGTGCTGCGGCATCGCTCATCCGGTAGCTGCCGGTGTACTCGACTCGCGAAAGCCTACCATCCGTCGCGAATGCCGGCTGGTCGTCCGCGAAGTCCTGCGATTCGACGTCCAGGCGACTTGCGGCAAGCTCGTTGGTGAAACGGCGCGTCGCGTGGTCCGCCGACACGCGCAAAGTCGTCTGGTCCGACTCGCCTGTGCAGCGGAACGCTGTCGGAAATCCGCAGCCGTCGTATTCCGTCACCGCATCGACGTCGCGCGCGACCAGCTGCAGCCTGAGCCCGGGCGTTGCCTGCCAGCCGAGTTTCGCATGCAGCGTCGTGTTCTCGTAGCCGTCGTCGTCGGCAAGCTCGGTATCGAGCGCGCGCACGTTGAACCCATCCGATTCGACGTCGGCCAGCGACAGATAGAAGTCACCACGCTTGCTGCCGCCGGCGAAGGCCGCATCGATCGTTCGCGTCCCGTACGATCCGTACTCCAGGCCGATGACGCCGCCCGGGCTACCCGCCCCCCGGCGGCTCAGCAGGTTGATGACGCCGCCCGCATCGGCGCCGTAGATGAAGCCCTGCGGACCTCGTAAGATTTCCACGCGCTCGAGATCCGTTGTCGCAAGCAGGTGATCGAAGCGCGGGCCCACCTGCGGCGTCGTCGGATCCGATATTTTCACGCCGTCGATGAGCGCGAGCGTGCGAAAGCCGTCCTCACCGCGAACCCTCACGGCGGTGCTTTGCCCCGTCCCGCCGTTGCTGCTGACCGCCACGCCCGGCTGCGTCCGCAAGAGCTCGGCCACCGTCGCGTAGCCGCGCAGCTCGATCTCCGCGCTGTCGACGACGGAGACCGCGACGCCGACCTGGCGCCTCGGCACCTCGATCTTGCTCGACGTTACGACGATCTCCTCGAGCTCGCTGTTTTTATCCCCCGCTTCGGCGCCGGCGGACTGTGCCGGCACGCAGAGCGCCAGCAGGCAGAAACCGGCGAGCTCAGGTTTAGCCCTTGTTGTCACGCTAGTCGGATCCTTGGCGTCGGTCGGAGCTGACTCCCCGACGATTCGTTGCCGAGGGGCCGCAGATACTCGCAGACTTGCCGCGCCGTCCGCAACCGGCACGTCGCCCCGAGACCAGCGTGCGGCGTTGCGTCAGTCCCCGGAACGAATACTGCGCACTATGTAGCCGCCCGAGCGCTCGTCGAGCTCGAGCTCCAGCTCCTTGCGAGCTGCGGCCTCTTCCAGCAAATCGCTGAACGAATTGAATCCGTAGAACGACTCGTTGAACCCCGGGCGCCGGCGTTTCAGGGTCTGTTTGATCATCGAGCCCCAGAGCTTGGCCCGGTCACCGCGCTCGGCGTACAGAGCCTCGGTCGTCTCGAGCACGAGGTCGATCGCCTCCTGTGCCGGATCGCTCGGTTTCGCCTTCTTTTGCGTCTTCGACTTGCGTGACCTGCTGCGCCGCTTCGACGATTTGGACCGTTCCGTGCCTTTACTATCCGCAACGAGGTCATCGTAGAAAATGAATTCGTCGCAGTTGCTCATCAGCAGATCAGATGTCGACTGTTTCACGCCAACGCCTATCACCGTTTTGGCGTTTTCCCGAAGCTTGCTGACCAGCGGCGAAAAATCCGAGTCGCCGGAGATGATGACAAACGTGTCGATACGCTCTTTCGTGTAGCAGAGATCCAGCGCGTCGACGACCATCCGAATGTCCGCCGAGTTCTTGCCGGACAGCTTGACGTGAGGAATCTCGATGAGTTCGAACGCCGCCTCGTGCATGCCTTGCTTGAACTGCTTGTAACGGTCCCAGTCGCAATAGGCCTTCTTGGTAACGATGCTGCCCTTCAGCAACAGTCGCTCCAGTATGAGACCCATATCGAACTTGGAATACTTTGCGTCGCGCACGCCGAGCGCGATGTTTTCGAAGTCGCAAAAAAGTGCCAGATTGCGATCTTCATTCATGGTGAGGCTGCTCGCTTCGATTCATGCCGACCGGCACGCTACCACACCCGGGGCCGTGACGCCCGCCGGCTGTCGGTGCATTCGGCGGATTTTTCGGCATAATGCGCCTCAAGCTGCAATCGCGACCGGCGTTCAGGCCTCGCTAATCGCGGGCTGCCGGGTCGGCCATTAGGATTGGAACCCATCTCGAGATGCACGGATCGGACTTACTGCTCCTGAGCGGCATTCTGGTTGCAGGCTTCGCGTGTCAATGGATCGCGTGGCGCGTCAAACTCCCGTCGATCCTATTCCTGCTCGTGACCGGAATCGCGCTCGGACCGGTGCTCGGCTGGCTGCATCCGGATGAACTCTTCGGCGATCTGCTCGAGCCTATCGTCGCCGTAGCGGTCGCGGTCATTTTGTACGAAGGCAGCCTGACGCTGAAGCTCAGCGATATCCGCGGCCATGGTGCCGTCGTTCGGAACCTGGTCACGCTCGGCGTGATCATCACGTGGATTACGGCGACGTTCGTGACCAGGACGATACTGGGCTGGGATATCTACCTGGCGGCGCTTTTCGGCGCCATCGTGACCGTCAGCGGTCCGACCGTGATCATGCCGCTGCTGCGGAGCGTGCGCCCCTCGCGTGCCCTCGCCAACATCCTGCGCTGGGAAGGCATCCTGGTCGATCCGCTAGGCGCAATCTTTGCGGTACTCGTATACGAGGTCATCGTCGCCTCGCAGTCCGCCGTGAGCGGCGCCCAGATCCTCGAGACGCTCGGCATCATCCTGGCTATCGGGGCAACGCTCGGCATCGCGGCCGGGCAGGCGTTCGGCGTCGCGCTGCGCCGGCACTGGCTGCCCGACTACCTGCGCGACTACGCGGCGCTTGCAACGGTGCTGCTCGTGTTCGCGATTGCCGAGTCGATCGCATCCGAGTCGGGGCTGCTCGCCGTCACGATAATGGGCGTGTGGCAGGCCAACATGCGCGACCTCGATATCGAAGACATCCTGAACTTCAAGGAAAGCCTGACGCTCGTGCTCGTCGCCGGACTGTTCATCGTGCTGGCCGCGCGCCTGGACCTGAACGAGCTCCAGAGTCTTGGCATCGGCGCGGTCGCCGTGTTGCTATTCCTGCAGTTCGTGTCCGGCCCGCTGCGCGCGCTGAGCTGTTCCATCGGGAGCAATCTCAACTGGCGCGAGCGCATTTACCTGGGTTGGATTTTCCCGCGCGGCATCGTCGCGGCAGCGGTGTCATCCCTGTTCGCATTCCGGCTGCAGAATTCCGGTTTCGCCGGGGCGGAGAAGCTCGTGCCGCTCGTGTTTACGGTCATTCTCGGCACCGTAATCCTGCAGAGCCTGAGCGGGCGATTCGTAGCCCGCCTCCTGAAGATCGTCGATCCCGATCCGACCGGCGTGTTGATCGTCGGCGCAAATCCACTCGCGCTGATGTATGCGCAGGCGCTGCATGACACCGGGCGGCGCGTCCTTGTCGCGTCGTCAAGCTGGGACGGTATTCGCAAGGCGCGCATGAAAGGCCTGCCGGTTTTTTACGGCAGCCCGGTGTCCGACTATGCCGAGCGCCATCTCGAACTTCTCGGTCTCGGCAATCTGCTGGCGGTCTCACATCGGCCGGGCCTCAACGAGCTTGCGTGTGTGCACTTCAAGTACGAATTCGGGCGTGAGAGAGTCTATACAGTCAAGCACGAAACCGAGGAGACCCACGAGAAACATCACATCAGCGGCGAAAGCGGCGGCCGCGTCCTATTCGGCGGCAAATACTCGGTCAACGATATGCTGCGGTTTATCCTGCACGGCGCCAAGGTCCGTGCAACCGAGATCACCGAAACTTTCACGTTTGCGGACTACCGCAAGAAATATCCGCGACGCCTCATCCTGTTCGCGCTGGATGCCAATAAGCATCTACATTTTCCGCTAGGTGAAGACGACATGAACGTCGAGGCCGGCTATACGGTCTCGGCGCTGGTCCTCGCGGGCTCCGAGGAAGCAAAACAGTAGAGCCGTGCGACCTGACCGTCGCACGGCATCCCGATAGAAGCTGTCGGAAGACTACGCCGACGGATTACGACGCAATCGTCGCCCTCAGCATCCAGGCGTATTCCTCGTAGTCGCCCACGAGTTCCGTGAGCAGATCCGAAGTCCTGATGTCGCCGTTCGTCTCGGCGAGTTTGACCACGAGGCTCGCGCGTCGCACGGCGCGCTCGTAGTCGCTGACGAGCCGGTCGATACGCTCCCTGAGATCTGCGTTGTCTGGCAGGTCCTGAACGATGGAGCGATCCGCGAATTCCTTCAGGGATTGCGGCGCCGGCAAACCAAGCGCTCGGATGCGCTCTGCCAGCGTATCGATTTTCTCGAAAATCTCCCGATACTGCGTTTCGGTCAGTTTGTGCAGGCTGTAAAACATCGGGCCTTCGACGTTCCAGTGCAAGCCCTGGACATTGATGAACAATCGATGTGCGTCTGCCAGGACGTTGGCGACCGCATCAGCGACTTCGCGGCGCTGCTCCGCAGACATCGTCGATTCCGGCGCAAGTTCGCTAATTTCATTCTTGAATACTGCTTGAGTCACTGATTCCTCCGTGTTGCTGAAACGATAGCAAGCGTAACATAATCGTTGCGTTATCGCAACTATTGCACTATCATGCTGTCTTTACGGAGGGAACCTGCGCATGCCGGCCAAGAAGATTCAGGCAATCGACAATCTCGATCTCCTCGACAGCGCGCTGCGCTTCGCACGCCGGAAATTAAGTCCTGACATCACCGCGCAGCGGCTCCTGATCCTGATCGCGGTATACCGCCATGAAGGCGCAAGCCAGAGGGAATTGTTGAAACAGCTCGACTCGACGTCGATCACCGCCCTGTCGCGCAATATCGCGGATCTTTCGGCGCTCACGTCTCGAAAGACGCCCGGTCCCGGCCTGCTCGAACTTCGCCTGGACCCTATGAATCTGCGCGTCAAGCGCGTGTTTCTCACGAAAAAGGGGAAATCCTTCGTCAACCAATGGCTTAGAGAGATCGCCCGGCGTGGCGCCCGACGCGCAAAACGCGCTCGCCAATAAGAAAGCGGCCTTGCGGCCGCTTTCGGAAGCTAGAGGACGCGGAGATAGATCTGCTTCGTCGCGTTAGCGAACCCTCACTCAGTGTGCCCGTCTTGCGACCGGCCTCCGAATCAGGACCCGACCACGTTCTTAGTATCGGGCTACCCCAGGCTTAACGCTCCGGTTAATCTCCGAGTTTCGCCGAAGCATTCCCTCTGTTCCCGCCGTCCGCTTTCGCGTCCGACGTTTCCATCAGGTTCTGCCTTTTGCGTCCACCGCCCCCGACACCTGTCAAGGCTCGGACCTTTTCCAGCAGGGCGGCTGTCAACAAGCGAACTTGTTGGCATTCGAGGCTCTCGCCTCGCAGTCAAATGTAGCGCCACAGCGCAGGAAATCAACTTTTGCGATTGTAACTTTTGCGCTGCACTTGGCGTCACCGAATCGAAACGGACAGTTGGCGAAGCTACCTCAGGTGTTTTCACAGCAGCGGCGTCGGATACTTCGCGCGCACTTGCGCAAAACCGGTCGAAAGCACGACGCCGCTAATGCTTACTGCTAGGTACATATACCTAACGATTGGCCTCAATCGGCATACCAGTCCGGCAGGGACAGGCCTTTGGACCGAAGATACTCACGGTTGAACAGGCGCTCCTGGTAGCGCAATGCCGAATCGCAAAGCACCGTTACCACCGTGCAGCCGCGCCCAAGCTCTTTCGCGAGACGCACGGCCCCGACGACGTTGATGCCGCTCGAGCCTCCAAGCACCAGACCCTCCTCGCGTATGAGCTCGAATACCATCGGCACTGCTTCGTCGTCCGGGATTTGCCAGCTCACGTCGACGGGTGTGCCCTCGAGATTCGCGGTAACCCGGCTGTTACCGATCCCCTCGGTAATCGAACTGCCCTCGATCCTGACCTCGCCGTGAGCGAAATAGTTGTGCAGCCCGGAACCGCCGGGATCCGACAGCGCGATCGCGACGTCCGGGTTGCGCGCCTTCAGGGCGCGCCCGACCCCGCCTAGCGTGCCCCCCGTCCCGACCGAGCAGATGAACCCGTCGACCCCGCCGGCCGTCTGTTCCCAGATCTCGGGGCCGGTGGTCTGCTCGTGAAAGTCCCGATTCGCGAGGTTCTCGAACTGATTCGCCCAATATGCGCCGTTTTCCTCGCTCGCGTCGAGCTCCTCGGCCAGACGTCCGGACGTATGCACGAAATGGTTCGGATTCTTGTACGGGACCGCCGGTATGAGCCGTAACTCCGCGCCGTACGCGCGCAGCGTGTCGATTTTCTCGCGGCTCTGGTTGTCCGGCATCACGATGACGGTCCGGTGCCCGAGCGCGCTGCCGATCATCGCCAGGCCGATCCCCGTGTTGCCAGCAGTGCCTTCGACGATCGAGCCACCCGGTCGCAACTCGCCCGATTCCCGGGCCGCAAGAATCATCCCCAATGCGGCCCGGTCCTTGACGGAACCGCCCGGGTTCATGAACTCGCACTTGCCGAGAATCTCGCAGCCAAGACGATCCGACAGCCGATTCAGCCGGATGAGCGGCGTGTTACCGACGCACTCGATCAGTTTTCGGATCCCGTCCATCGATAGGTCCTGCCGACGATACCCTTATCCTAGAAGCGTCATCCGACTCTGGCCAGTGGAGGACCGGGTAAATGAAGTGGACTATCGAAATGACGGCGCAGGGATTCGACCTCATGCGCACAGCTTTCTAGCCCGGCGAGGCACCGCATTCATTGAATCTTGCGCCGTCGGATCTCCACGTGCGCATGCTCGGGCCGGACGCGGCGGCCGTGACCCGACATTCGCACCGGCCGTCGCACAGCGGTCGGCGAACGTCGGTGCTCGGGCGGATCGACGGGCGCTGGCTCACGGTCAGCCATCAAGCCTCCAACCTCCCGCGCACGGGGTAAATCCGCTGCAGGGCGGCGCCCGTTCGCCGCCCCGATCAGAGCCGTTCCAGTGCCGCAATGCGCTCCGGTATCGGCGGGTGACTCATGAACAGCCGCTTCAGTCCCGTGCCGCGACGGCCGGAGATACCGAAGGCCTCGAGGGACTCCGGAAGCTGCGCGGGCGCGCCGCGGTCCAGCCGCGCAAGCGCGTTGATCATCGGACGCTTGCCGTTCAACCGGGCCGAGCCCGCATCGGCACGAAACTCGCGGTGCCGCGACACCCACATGACGATGACGCTCGCGAGCACGCCGAGCACGAGCTGCGCGACGATCACGGAGATGAAGTACCCGATACCGTAGCCCCGCTCGTTCTTCAAAACCACGCGATCGACGATATGGCCAACGATGCGCGACAGGAAAATCACGAACGTGTTGACGACGCCCTGCACCAGCGCGAGCGTCACCATGTCGCCGTTCGCGACGTGCGACACCTCGTGGGCAAGGACAGCCTCGACTTCGTCGCGCTGCATGCCGCGCAAAAGCCCAGTGCTGACGGCAACGAGTGCGCTGTTGCGCCGCGCGCCGGTCGCAAACGCGTTCATATCCGGCGAATCGTAAATGGCGACTTCCGGCGTCCGGATACCGGACTGGTTTGCCAGCCGCTCGACGGTCGACACCAGCCATGCCTCGGAGCTGCTGCTCGGCCGCGTGATGATGTGTGCACCGGTCGACTGTTTCGCCATCCACTTCGACATCGCCAGCGAGATGAAGGACCCGCCGAAGCCGATCACGACGGACAGGATGAGCAGCGCCTCGTAGTTGATGCCCGTACCGGACTCATCGAGGATGCGGTCGACACCCAGCAGCCTGAGCACGATGCTGAGCACCAGCACGACGGCAAGGTTCGTGGCGATGAACAGGGCAACGCGTTTGAACATGTGATCGACTCCGCTTACGGCTCGAGCGCCGGATATAGTGCCTTACGCGTCATTTTTCAAGTGTGGTCCAAAGCCGACTCAGTCGGCATACGGTCGGTAAGGCCGACGGAAATGGCTGCCAAGGCCAACGGCGAGCAGCAGCGCGCTCGCATATATCGACATCCGCCAGTAATTCGTCGCGGCCGTGATGATTTCGAAGTCCTCGACATAAATCGTCTCGCAGGCACCGTCCCCGGTGTCTTTGCGGGTCGTGCTGGTGCCGCGACGGCCACCATTCGGACTGCTGTAGCTCGCCAGGTAGCCGCGCACGCGGATCTGATCGCCGACGCGAATGCGCGTGACTCTGTCACGAATGTACTCGTCGTCGGATACGAGGTGGTTGTTGGACAGCTGATACATATCGAAAGCCTCCCACGCGTCGCGATCGCGGGTCGTTACATTGCAGGTAAAAATGCCGTTCCAAAAGCTGAGCTCCGCGAGATCGGGGTGCTCCGTGTTGCCGCCCCAGATGACGCAGACGTCGAGCATGTTGAGATGATCGTTGGCCAGGCGGTGCATCCGGCTCTGGCCGTCGTGATGGCGGAACGAGACGATCATACCGAACAGTTCGTATGCGTATTCCGGCTCGACGAAGTACTCGACGTCGTTGAACGTGACAGGAAACGGCGCCCTGTTCGTCCCGGTCTGAGCGGGCTCCAGCGCGAGGCGGGGATCGAAATCGATGCGCCCGGGCAGCGCATTGCGGTTCCAGACGGATACGAGCAGGAGTGCGGCGCTCGTCATTATCAGCAGGCTGCTAAGTCTCATGGCTCGCCGGAAACCCGTACCGCGCTCGAATCCGCGCATCGTAGCAGGCTCGGGGAGGCGAAAATGCGCACCAAGTCGGAACCTCGGCATCTCGATGGCGTCAGTGCACACTTGATATTCCACGCTCTGTCTTTTGTGTTGCCAAGCGGATAGCTACACTCCCCGAATGAACCCTGCCCTGAGAAAGCTTTTGCCGATCGGAATCCTGCTCGGCCTTCTCCTCGTCGCGACCGTCATCCTGAAGAACCCGCCCGAGGTCGAGTTCGCGCCCCGCGACCTCTCGCCACAGATGACCGTCGAGACCGTGCGGCTGACGCGCACCGACTACCAAATCACGGTTCCGAGCTACGGCATCGTGAGGCCGCGAATTCAATCCATGCTCGTTGCCCAGGTCGCCGGGCAGATCGTCGACAAGGCACCGAATTTCGACGAAGGCGGCTTCTTCGCCGCGGGCGAGGTAATGCTCACGATCGATCCGCGCGACTACGAAGCCGACGTCCAGATCGCGGAGGCGGCGCTCGCAGATGCCCGCCAGGCACTCGCAGAGGAAGAGGCGCGCACCGAGCAGGCGCGCATCGACTGGGAACGGCTGGGCAACGATGGCGACGCGCCGGACCTCGTGCTCCGCAAGCCTCAGCTGCGAGCCGCAGAAGCGCGGGTTGCGTCCGCCGCGGCCAACCTGAAAAAAGCGCGACTCGATCTCGAGCGCACGCAGGTTCGGGCGCCGTTCAGCGGCCGCGTGCTGCGCCAGCTCGTCGACCTTGGGCAGGTGGTGAGCGTGAATTCGCAGCTCGCCGAGTTCTACTCGATCGATCTTGCCGAGGTCCGGCTGCCGATCGCGAACAGTGATCTGGCGTTCGTCGATCTGCCCGAGGCCGGCGGCGGCGGCGAGACCGACGTCATACCGGCCCGCGTGTATTCCGATCTTGCGGGCAGCGACACCTGGGATGCCCGCATCGTGCGTACCGAAGCCGCGATCGACGACTCGGCACGGCAGCTGCACGTACTCGCGCACATCAACAACCCGTTCCGACCCGACGAACGGCATCGTGTGCCGCTGAAAATAGGTCAATACGTCACGGCCGAGATCCAGGGCCGCAAGATCGATAACGTGATCGTTGTGCCGGCGAGCGCGATTTACCAGGGCAGCTATGTCTACGTCGTCGAAGAGGGACTGCTGCAGCGGCGCACAATCGATATCGCCTGGAAGGACGCCGACGAGGCGCTGGTGTCGTCCGGACTCGACGCCGGTGACGATCTCGTCGTTACGGTGCTGGGGCAGGTCACGTCGGGAACGCCCGTGCGCGTGGCGGGCGCGAGGAGCCCGAATCCCGACGCGGCCGCTCGGAGCGACACCGCGGCAACGAACTGAGACGCATTAGTCGGCCGTAAGCGCCGCGCCGACGCGCTGCACGCCGCGCCTCAAGCCCTGCCGGATATCCTCGGCGATCATCAGGTTCACGGGCACCAGCAACAGCGTGATCAGCGTTGCGAACAGGATGCCGAAACCGAGCGAGATCCCCATCGGCACCAGGAACTGCGCCGTCGTCGCGCGCTCCATCAGGAGCGGCATCAGGCCGAAGAACGTCGTGAGGGACGTCAGCATGATCGGGCGAAAGCGCGTGACGGCCGCACCCCGGATGGCCTCCGCCAGGTCCAGCCCTTCGCGCCGCCGCTGGTTCACGAAATCCACGAGCACGAGGCTGTCGTTCACGACGACGCCGGTGAGCGCCATGAGGCCCATCACGCTCATGAAAGACAGCGAATAACCCATGACGGCGTGGCCAATCAAAGCTCCGATCACGCCGAACGGGATGACGAGCATTACGACGAGCGGCTGAAAGTATGACTTCAGCGGGAGCGCGAGCAGGCAGTAGATTACGAATATGACCATCACGAAGCCGGCCGCGAGGCTCGTCATCGACTTGCGCTGCTCGCGCGATTCGCCCTCGAGCGAATAGCGAACGCCTGGATAGCGCGACGTGATTTCGTCGAGCATCGCCTGTAGTTCCGCCTGCAGCGCCGTCAGGTTGACCGTCGACTTGTCCACCTCGGCGCGGATATTCAGCGTCCGCGACTGATCGATACGCGTAATTTGCGAGGGGCCCCGGGACGGTTCGAGCACGGCGACATTCGCGAGCGGAATCTCGCGCCCGTCGGGCGCCGTAATCAGCATGTTGTCGAGCGTCTTGAGGGACTGACGTTCCAGATCGGAGAAACGCACGAGCACCCGAATGTCGTCGCGCCCACGCTGAATGCGCTGCGCCTGCAAACCTTTGAACGCCTCGCCAACCTGGCCGACGATGTCGTTCCTCGTGAAGCCGAGCAGGTGGCCCTGCGGCGTCAGCTCGACAACGAGTTCCTCCTTGCCGTCCGACATCGAGTCCTCGATCTCGTAGATGCCGTCGATCATCGCCAGCCGTTCCTTGACGACGTCGGCGACCGTCGACAGAGACTCGAGTGAATTACCGCTGAGCTGGATATCGATCGGGCTGCCGGGCCTGAACCAGGTGGCGCGAAAGGTCAGCGATTCGGCGCCCGGTATCGGCCCGATCAGCTTGCGCCACTCGTTGTTGAGGTCCATCGTGCCCATGTCGACTACCCTGTCCTTGCGGGGCGTGACCTCGAACTGGACCTGACCGAGATGCGGAGCCGCCGAGCGACGGGACAGCCCGCTGACGGCCAGTATGTTCTCGATCAGGCTGTCGCCGCCCGGGCCGTTCGTGTACTGCGCCTGCAGCTCCCTCGCGGCCGCGACGATTCGCTGCACGTGTTTGTCGGTCACCGAAAACGGCGTGCCGACGGGCATTTCCAGCGTCGCCGTCGCCGTGTCGCCCTCGATATTCGGGAAGAACGTGTAGCGCATCCAGCCGCTCGATATCAGAGCGAACGCGATCGCCAAAACGCCCACGAACGAGGCCGCCGTTGCGTAGCGGTTGCGGAGCACGACATCGAGCAGCGGCCGATATCGCTTCAATATCCAGCTTTCGAATCCGTCGGCGAAACGCTGCTGCCAGCGCGTGAACTTGGTGTCGTCGCCGTTACTGACTTTGATGTGCTTCAGGTGGGCCGGCAGTACGAGCTTCGATTCGATCAGCGAGATCAGCAGGACCGGAATGACGACCAGCGCGACCGGCTTCATGAAATTGCCCATGTGCCCTTCGACGAACGCCAGCGGCGAAAACGCCGCAACCGTCGTCAGCACGCCGAACGTGACGGGTATCGCCACCTCTTTCGTGCCGCTGATCGCCGCATCGACGCCGCGCTCGCCGCGCCGCAGGCGCGAATAAACATTCTCGCCCGTTACGATCGCGTCGTCGACAACGATGCCGAGCACGATGATGAAACCGAGCGCACTCATCAGGTTGATGGAAATATCGAAAAACGACATCACGGCGAACGCGCCGAGGAAACTCACCGGAATGCCGACGAACACCCAGAACGCGACCGCCGGGCGCAGGAACAGTGCGAGCAGCAGGATGACCAGGATGCTGCCCTGCAGCGCGCTCGACATCAGGATGCCGAGCCGGTCTCTGAGCGCCACCGAATCGTCGTCCCAGTAGCCGAGCTGCATGCCGGCCGGCAGCGTCGCCTGCCGCTCGGCGATGTAGGCGCGTACCTTGTCCGAGATTTCGATCGCGCTCTCCGTTCCGGTGCGCTCCACGCCGATGAAGACCGCGTTGTCGCCGTTGAACGTCGTGCGCGCGGAGCCTTCCTGGAAACCGTCGATGACCCTGGCGACATCGCCGATGCGAATGATCGACCCGTCCGGGTTCGTCTTGACGACGATCGTCGCGAAATCCTCGCCCCGATACGCCTGGCCCTTCGAGCGGACGAGCACGTCGCCGCCTTCAGTGCGGACGTTGCCCGCGGACAGGTCGACGGAGCTGCCCCGTATCGCCCGCGAGATGTCCGAGAGCGTCAGGTCGAACTCTCGCAGCCGGTCCTGCGACGCTTCGATCGCGATTTCGTAGCTGCGCGCCGATTCGATTTCTGCGAAGGAAATTCCGTCGATGCGCAGCAGGTCATCCCGGACCTGTTCAGCGAAGCCGAGCAATTCGGTATCGGATTGCGGTCCCGCCACGACGACCTCTATGACGTCGCGGCGGCGTTGTGCGAGGCTGATGACCGGGCGCTCGGCCTCGGCGGGAAACGTGTTGATGGCGTCGACGCGCGACTTCACGTCTTCGAGGAGCTGGCGCGCGTCGACGTCGGACTCGGCCTCGATTCTTACCCGCGTGCTGCCCTCGACCGAGTCACTGATCAGCCGGTCGATGCCTTCGAGGTCGTGCACGGCTTCCTCGATGCGCACCGCGACGCCGAGCTCGACGTCCTCGGGGGTCGCCCCGCGCAGCGGCACGCTTACCGTGATTACGCTGGGCTCGATGTCCGGAAATACGGATAGCGGCAGCGAGCGCAGCGACAGGATGCCGGCCGTCGCAATGGCCACGAGCAGCAGATTGGCGGCGACCGAGTTGCGCGCAAACCAGGCAATCACGACCGAGATTCCGGAGGAGTTATCATTGGGGTGTCTCTATTCGTCGAGTATGAACTCTCCGCCGAGCGACCGATACAGCGTTACGCGATTCTGCATCAGCGCGTTCTGAATTCGAACCAGCGCCGTGCCCGAATCGAAGGCACGGCGCTGCGCCTCGAGCACGGTCGTGAACGGTACCAGTCCCCGCTGATACTGATCGAAAGACAGCTCCAGCGCTGCGCGCGCGTTACGCTCGGCTTTTTGCAGTGCGCCGTAGCGCTCGGTCAGCGACCCGAAGCGGCTGAGCGCATTCTCCACGTCGGCGAATGCCTGGTAGACCAACCCGAGATAGCGTTGTTCCAACGCCTCGGCCCGCGCCCGGGCCTGCCGCTCGGCGGCGCGCAGCCTGCCGCCGGCGAACAGCGGCTGTGTCAAGGTACTGGCGACGCTCCAGGATGTGACGTCGGCGCTGAGAAGCTCCGCCAGGCTGGCGGACGCGCTGCCTCCGGACGCCGTCAGAAACAGCGCCGGGAACCGATTCTTGTGCGCAACCGCGAGTCGCGCATCCGCGGCAAGCAGACCGAGCCACGCGGCCTGTATGTCCTGGCGCCGGACGATCAGCCCCGAGGGCAACCCCGGTGGAATCGGCGTCGTCAGGACCGGCATCGATTCCGGCAGGTCCATACGACCGTCAGGATAACGACCCAGCGCGAACTCGAGGCTCGCGGTCGTCTCGAAAACAGCCTGACGCTGCTGAGCCACGACGTCGCGCTGCTGCTCCAGCGCGTTTTGCGCGAGATACACGTCCAGCGCGTTGCCGAGACCGCGGCGGTAGCTGCCGTCGACGATCTCGTACGTCACCTGCAGACTCTCGAGGCGCCGCTCGAACAGCGCGAGAAGCTGGCGTGCCGAGATTGCCTCGAAGCCGAGCGACGCCGTGTCCGCCGCGATGTTGCGCCGTGCCGCCTCGAAGGCGGCGAGATCCGATTCGTAATCGAGACGCGCGGCCCGCGCCGCGTCCGTCAGTTCGAGCCAGATGTCGAGCTCCCAGGTCAACGCGCCGGTCAGCCCGTAGTCGGTGCCCGTCGTTTCCGAGCCCGTCGCGGGCGAGTCGGCGCCGCGCCGGCTCGCGTCGACGGCGGCCGTCAAGGAAGGCCAGCGGTCGGCTCCCGCTATGACGACCGCCTGACGCGCCTCCTCGAGCCGGATGCGCCGCTCCGCAAGCTCGAAATTTCCGTCCAGCGCTTCGCGAACAAGCGCAGGAATCGGCGTACGCTCGAGCTCGGCCAGCCAGTTCAGTGTCAGGTCGCCGACCTCTGTCGTACGCGCCCAGCGGTCCACCGGTACCGGATCGCCGGCGCGTTCACTGAGGCCGCTACCGGCGCAGCCCGTGACGAAGACCAGGCCGACAGCCCCGGCCGCGTATATCCGTCGCCTCATGATCCGAGTAAATGGTCGTCGATCGCGCCCTCGATCTCCGAGCGGATGACCCGTTCGAACATCATTAGCGCAAATCCCAGCCGGACGTCGACCTGGATCTCCTCCTCGGTTACGGTGATAAAACCGTTGACGTTTCGTCCCGAGACCTGCAGCCGGTTGCCGTCCCACAAAGTGATCAGGTCGAAGCGCTTCTCGAGCTCGACGGCGACCTCGTCGATGCGTTTCTTAGCCACCTCGAGGCCGAGATCGTGGTCGCGCTTGATCCGCATCAGAACCTTCCGGGCACTCCAATCTTGTTGTTATAGCTATGAATCCCGATGGCCGAATGATACGCATCGGCGCGCGGGAAAACTATGCTGGATGGTTCGGCGAAAGATGAAAATGCCGTGCCTTTGGCAGGAACTCCGGAGGCGCAGCATGCGGTAATCGGCTAGCAGTTCAGCTCGTGGTTGTCGATGGCGTCTTCGAAATTATTGCAGGCGTCCTCGGCAGCATCAGCCATCTCTTCGCCGGCATTTTCGAGTTCGCTGCTGACGTCATTTCCGGCGTCATTGAGTGACTCGACCGCATTGTCCAAAGATTCACCGAACTCTTCGATCGGGCCATCCTCTTCGCATCCGCTTGCGAGTGCCAGCGTCAATCCCGCCAAAGCAGTCAATAGCAGTTTGTGCATCAGTCAGTCTCCCTTCGTTGTCGTGATCTTTAGGTGTCCTCCGCTCGACTTCTGATGTCGACACGCAGGCTCCGGCCTATTCGCAGCAAGCTTCGTGCCAGAATCGGAATCGCCCTAGAATACGCCGCATAGCTGAAACATCGCCCCCCCGGCTACGGGCGCGCGGCGTTTTTTACAATGCCGTGTAAAGACGTCGCCCCGCCGCGCGCGGCCAGTTTCGCTGGCCTGCTCGAGCATCGCCGGCCGACTGTCGTCGGCGACGACACGCGGATCCACGGAAGCGGTTTGCGATGAGCTGGAGACGTCGTGTCCACTCCCGTCGAATCGCCGCCGGTAAGTTTTGCAGGTCTTTGCAAAATCTCCATGCGCACACTGCACTCAGGCAGCGGATTGTCAGCGCCGCAATCCCTGCAATGCCTGCCAACACGCGAATCCTGCCGGTTGGCACGAGATCTGCATCGCAGCTAACGAGGCCGGTCGACATGCAGTTGCGGTCGACTGAGATTCAGGAAAAAACAGAGGTGACACGATGCTTTCATGGGCTATAGCGTTTTTCGTACTGGCGATTATTGCCGGTGTGTTCGGATTCTCCGGGATTGCCGGAGCCTCCGCGGGGATCGCCCAAGTGCTGTTCTTTCTGTTCCTGGTGCTGCTCGTCGTCAGCGCTCTGATGGGCGCACTGCGCGGACGACCCCCAGTTTAATTTTGAATTGCAGAGGAGGATGACATGAGACGACTCTTGACGACCGCCCTGCTCGCATTCCTGGGCCTCGCGCTCGCCGGCTGCAACACGACGCGAGGGTTGGGGCAGGACATCGAGGCCACGGGCGAGAAGATCGAGGAAGTCGCGAGCGACGCCAAGGATCGGCTTAGCGACAACGAATAACTTCAGTTGTCGCGCGAACGAATCGCGACGCGTTGGCGGGCGAAGTGTGTGAACGTTTCGCCCGTTTTGTCATCCGATGATCGGTAAATTTTTCCAGGGATTGCAGCATTTACCACGCAGGCGCCTCCGCAGGTGCGATTTTTTGGGGATTTTGGCTGGCATGGAAATTGCTCCTCGCTACCTGAAAGAGTTGCAAACGGGAGTACCATGAATCCAGTCAAGCTTATAACTGAACAATTACGGAGTTTCGCGGAAGCCGCAATTCAGCATTCGCCGAACATCGTCGCAACGATCGCGCTTTTGCTCCTGACATGGGTAATCGCTCGCGTCCTGAGGCGAGTGATTACGAAGGTGCTGCCGCTTGAGAGCGAGCGGCGCTCGCTTTCGCTCGCGATCCGCAAGCTCGTAACCATTGGCGTCTGGGCAGCCGGCATAGGCCTGTCCGCAATCGTGCTGTTTCCGAGCGTCAAGCCGAGCAGCATGCTCGCCGGCCTGGGTCTCGGCTCCGTCGCGATCGGGTTTGCGTTCAAGGATATCTTCGAGAACTTCTTCGCAGGCATGCTGATCCTGTTCCGTCAGCCGTTCCAGATCAAAGACCATATCGAGGTCGACGGCATCGAGGGCGTCGTCGAGAACATCACGATTCGCGACACGCTGGTGCGTCAAACCGACGGACAGCCCGTCATCATTCCTAATTCCGTGCTGTTCAAGAACCCGGTGACGGTGCGCACGGACAAGGACAGTCGTCGGGTAACGATCATCTGCGGCGTCGCTTACGACGAGGAAGTCGATGAGGCACGCGGCGTGATCGAGCAGGCAGTAAAAAGCGCTGCCAGTGTCAACAAGGACAAGCCTGTGCAGATCTTTGCGCAGTCCTTTGGCGCGAGCAGCATCGACTTCGAGGTGACGTGGTGGACCGGTTCCGCGCCGCTCGACATCCGCAAGTCGCGCGACGAAGTCGTCGCAAAGGTGAAGCGTGCGCTGGACGAAGCCGGTATCGAGATTCCGTTCCCGTACCAGACGCTGACGTTCCACGAACCGCTGCCGGTCAAGCAGATCAAGGCGGCATAGCGGATTTAGACAGGCCCGGGGTCAC
>JBFJOC010000057.1:0-17314 GCA_041617855.1 Woeseiaceae bacterium
GACAAGCTGCACTAAGAATCCCATGGCGGCGCCGATCGCGATCTCCTGAATCACCGTGACCAGACCCGCCGCACTCAACACGTCCAGCGTTGCGGGCGTCGGTATGACCGGGGCAATTACCGCCGTCAATGCGACCGCGAGCAGCAGCCGTACCCGGGTCGGCACGAAGCTGCCGCCTATTACGGGCATCACCATGAGAAAGGCGCCGATCCGAATGAACGGCCAGACATAGACGGCCAGCATTTCGATCAGTGCCTGCAGGTCGACTTCGACGCTCATTTTCGTCACTCGGTGCCATGTTTCGCATATCCCAAAATCATGAAATCAGTAGCGGTATCTGCTGCATCATTTGCTGCGTGTAGTTGACGATGACGCTGAGCATCCATGGACCCGCGACTACGAGCGCGGCCACGAGCACGAGCAGCTTGGGAATGAAGCTCAGCGTCATTTCGTTGATTTGCGTCGCCGCCTGAAACATCCCGACCAACAGACCTACGGCGAGGGCCGAAAGCAGCAGTGGCGCCGCAAGCAGCATCGTTACCCAGAGCGCCTGCTGGCCGATCGTCACTACGGTTTCAGGTGTCATGCCACGGCGCTCCTCAAAAAAAGCTCGACGCGAGCGTGCCGAGGACGAGCGCCCAGCCGTCAACCATGACGAACAGCATGATCTTGAACGGCAGCGAGATGAGCATCGGCGAAAGCATCATCATGCCCATCGACATAAGCACGCTCGAGACGACGAGATCGATGATGAGAAAGGGAATAAAAATCAGGAAGCCAATCTGAAATGCCGTCTTGAGCTCGCTAACCATGAAGCTCGGAATCACGATTGACATTGGTGTAGCGTCGATCGACTGAATGTCATCGCGACCGGCGATCGACGCAAACAGGTACAAATCCGAATCGCGCGTCTGGTCGAGCATGAATCCGCGTAGCGGCTGCATGCCGCGGCTCAGCGCTTCCTGCATCGTCAGGTCGCCCGTCATATAGGGTCGGGCTGCTGTTGCATGCACTTCGCTGATGACTGGCGACATGACGAAAAATGTCAGAAACAGCGCAACGCCCAGAAGCACTTGATTCGGCGGCGTCTGAGCCGTACCGAGCGCCTGGCGCAGTATCGACAGGACGATGATGATGCGCACGAACGCGCTCGTTGACAGAATCAACGCCGGCAGCAACGTCAGGAGCGTCATCAGCACCAGGATCTGGATGCTCAAGGTATAGGACTGACCCTCCGTGGCCGCTCCGACCAACTCCAGCACCTGCTGCTCTGCCGCGGCGTCGGGTGCGACAGCGATGAGCATGGCGATGACTGGGAGGTACTTCACTTCGCGCCCTCGAGCACCGCGGCCCGCAGGCGGTGACGAAACCCGGTCGACTCGGAGCGAACGTCGCCGCCAGCCACGGGTTCGTCGAATACGTAGAGCGTCTGAACCTGAGACGCGGTCATCCCGACCAGAAGCTGTCTGTCGGCGACCTGTACCAGCAGCAGCCGCTCCTTCTGGCCGAGCGCCCGACTCGCAACGATGCTGATCACCCGGTCTTTGTTGTTGCCGGTAAACCTGAGACGCGAATACAGCCAACCGAGGCCGACGATCAGCGCGACGACGATCAGCATGCTCACGGCGAAACTCGCGAGATCGCCGGCCCCGAAGGCGGGATTCATCGCGAAACCGGTGTCCGTGCCATCGGCGAGCACAGGCACGGCAACGCAGGACAGCGATATGCCCGCTACCCCCGGTGCCAATGCTGTTGTAGACCGCTGCACGTCGCCGCCTGCCTAAGCGAGCTTCTCGATTCGCTCGGTCGGACTGACGACGTCCGTCAGGCGCACGCCGTATTTGTCGTCGACGACGACGATCTCGCCGTGCGCAATCAACGTACCGTTGACCAGCACGTCCATCGCCTGGTCAGCGTTTCGGTCGAGAGCAATGACGGAGCCCTCGACGAGCGTGACAAGGTCGCGAATGGAGATGTCCGTCGAGCCGACCCTGAGCGACACGTCAACGGGCACGTCCAGAACCAGATCGAGATTGATGTCGGTCGTGCCGCCGGCCGCGGGGGTAGCACTTTTTCCCAGTTCTTCCGGGGCGAATTGTGGCGCCGCGGCGCCCGCCTCGGACCCCTCTGCCGGTGCGGTGCTGCCTGATTCGGGTGTGTCGCCTTCCATCGGTTAGGTTCCTCTTGTCGTTACGGTGTTGGGGTGTTCCGATCCGCACCACGCCACGCGATTGCCTGCATCGCGAAGCGCCTCTCGAAAACGCCGAAGCGCCCGTCTAATACCGGCACGCGCCCGACGTACACTGTGCCGTCACGCGGATCGTCGATATCAATGACGTCGCCGGCTTCGAGCGTTGCGACGTCGCGCAGCGTCATTCGTGCGCGACCGACCTGTGACGAAATCCTGACCACTGAATTCGGTAACCGCGAACGTATGGCTTTTTGCCAGCGCAGATCCTCTGCCTGATCGCGCTCGCGCTTTTGGCCGTCGAAAACGGGGATCAGGGACGCGATCATCGGCTGCGGCCAGACGACATGAAAACTGCACGCGTCGTCGCCGAAGCGAATTTCAAAAGCCGTTGCGATGACGATATCGCCGGCATCGACGCTGTCGATGATGTCGCTGCTATCCCGCACCGACACCCGTTCTGTTTGCAGATCGATCAGCGGCTGCCACAGCTCGGCGATGGTTGTGAGCAGCTCATCGGCAAACAGCACGGCGACGCTTTTCTCTCCGGGTGTAAACGGATTTTCCGAACTTCTGGAAGCCTCGTTCGCGTCGCCCCCGAAGAAAGCCTCGACGAGGTAGCCGACGGCAGGCGCGTCCAGGTATACCAGCCCGCTGCCCTCAAGCGGCGGGGCTCTGAACTCGAGAATCAGCGCCCGGCCACGCACCGTTTGTTCCACGAACTCACCAAACGTGCAGGTGTCGATCCCCGTCGGCGCGATCGACGTCTCCGCCGCGATGAGCTGCTCGGTCTGCTTGCGCATGCGTCCCGCCAGCTGCAGATTCAGCTGGCTGAGCCGGGGATAGCTGTTTGTCACGATCCGTGAACGTGCGCCGATTTCGAACGGCCGGACCTCCGCATAACGCGGTCCGTGCGCCGACTGCACCTCGATCGCGCCGCTTCGCACGCCCTCGAGCAGCGCGTTTTTCTCGTCGTCTGTCAGTATCGGGTCGCTCATCGCAGTGGTGGCGCTACTGGATGACCAGGCCCGTGAAGTACACAGCCTCGACGGCGGGTTCGCCGATTTTTTCGGTCATCACGGCGCGAATCGCTTCGAGGCATTGGGCGAGCAGCGCTTCTTTGCCTTCGCGCGTGACGACTTCTTCGTACACGGCGCTGCCGAGCAACAGAATCAGGCTGTTGCGAATGACCGGTGTGTGCTCGCGGACATGGTTGATCAAGGCCTGCGACGGCGCCATCATCTCGAGCGTCACCTGCATGACGTGAGACTCGCCGACCTCGTCCGTGAAATTTACGACGAGCGGCGGGTGGAGGCTGGTGTAGAACGCGGGTCCGCTGCCGGGCTCCGCGATTTCTTCGGGCTCCTCGGCCGGCGGCGTAGAGAGCATGTTCATCACCATCGGCCCAACGAAGATGCCGACGACGAGCAGCGCCAGCCCGGCACCGCCGAACATCAATATCTTGCCCATGCCCCCGGACTTCGCCGGCGGCGCCTCGCTTGCCGTTGCCTCGTCGGCCATCGCTTGCTCCCAGTTGCTCAACCGGGGTTATGCAAGCGTCGTGCCAGGCGTAACAACGCGCTCAAAAAGCTCTGTTTATCAGCATGTTGAAGTCAATTCGCCGGGTCGCGGCGGTGCCCGTCGCTGACGGATTTCCGGCGTCTCGCGGGAATCTCAGGACGCCCTGCCGGCAGCGTCGGAAAATTGACGGCGCCCCGCGGCCAGGGCCTGATGGCCACGCGGGGCCGCGGGCACACGCGACGTGCCTGCCTCCCGACCTAGGCAAAGGTGTCGACACGCCCGTCACCCGGCACGACGGACGCGCGCCCGGCTTGCGTATCGTGCCCTGGTTCTTGCGGCGGGGCCTCCCCGTCGTCTTGCGCAGCGGAGCCTTGATAGACGTTCTGCTCCCGCTGGCCCTGCGCGATGCCGCGGTCGCCGACGTCGGCATTGCCCAGTGCGAGGCCATTCTCGGCCAGCAGCTCCCGCAGTCTCGGCAGTGCCTGCTCGATCGCGTCCCGCGTAACGGCGTGCTGGGCGTGGAACGTGACGTTTGCGGTGCCATCCTCCACGTTGACCTGGACCCGAATGGGCCCAAGCTCGCTCGGCGTGAGGCGGATTTCGGCGTTTTGCAGGCGGCTGCCGGCCATAACGACGACGCGTTCGCTCAGGCGCTCACCCCAGGCAGCGTCCTGTACCGGAAGGTCGATGGTCCGCCCTGTGCGCGCCGCCGCATGCGCTGCCTCGGGCGCCAGGGCCCGCGCCGCGGCGCTCGCGCCGGTTCCCGGGGCCTGCGAGGACTCCGCGCCGCGGTCGCTCGGCGCATCCGCCTGGAACAACAGTTTGCCCGCATCGGTCGGGGCTGATGTTTTCTCCGCCCTTGGCATCGGCACGATCTGGGCATCGCTCTGGCGCGCCGGTTCAGAGGGACGCGCGCCGGCCCCGCCGGCGTCGGTCTTAATAAGTGTTGCAGCGTTGGAGAGACGACGGTGCCCTGCTGCCGGTGGCGTCCCGCTGGCTGTCCTCGCGACCGCCGAGAGCACCGATAGCGGCGCGTCCGCGCCGCGGTGGAGAGAATCCATTGGCGCCGCAACCTGGCGAATTGGACCACCGCCATCCGGCAGCGCCGGCTCCGCGGCGCGCCAGCGAGCGTCATCGGACACGGCCTGCCGACCCACGTGGACAAGCCGGGCATCCACCGCAGCATCCGTCGGCGTCTCGACCAATGATGCCCCGCTGCCCGGCACGATCGATGCGGCTTTAGCCGGATTCTCCGGCTGCGCACCAATCGCGCCCGGCGGCGATATGGCCTGAGGCCTGAGTGCCGGGCCCGCTAGCGCGGGATTCGAATCCCCGGCGGCCGGGGGTTCTCCGACCGCGCCGGGCGGCAGCGCCACTGCGCCGGCCGGCGTGGCGGTGAGCGGCAAGACGTTGCCGGGCGCTGGCAACGCATCGCCGGCCGCCCCATCGACGAAAAGTTCGACATTTCGGATTGGGCTCAGAAAGTCTGCGAACACGGCTTGTGGCGACGCGGCCTCATCAGGCAGCAGGGACGCGGTGTGCCGAAGCTCGATCGGCGCCTCGGGCAGATTCATTTCCAGGTTCAGTGGCGGCAGCATGCTTGCAAGTCTCCGGTCCGGCCGTGGATGCTCGCTGAAATAGAGCAAGATGCGTGCCAGACCCGCCAGCGGTGACCGCCCGCCGCAGATAGGCAACCGGCTGGCGACGCTACTCTTTGCCGGTCCGCGCGTACGGGCCGGCGCGGGGCGCTCGATCGTCCAGGATGCGCTGTTCGCGGCGCTCCGCCTCGAGCGCAGCCTCCGCCTCGTGGCGTTCCAGAACCCGCTGCAAAGACTCAAGCCTCTGTTTCTTGATCATCCACCGGCGCCGGTGTGCCTCGAACTGGCGTGCGCAATTCTCGACGACTTCCCGCTGCGCGACGACGGCCTGGTCGAGGCGGCACAAAAAATTGCGGAAATCCTTGAGGTGGGCCGCGCCGATTTCGTCCAGCCGCTGCGAGCGGCTCGCGTAGCTCTGCCGGTAGGCATTGAGTTCGCCCAGCCGCACCGTTTCCTCGTCCAGAAGGCGCCGATACTTGCCGGTCCGCTCGCCCTGCCGCCGTTCATCCATCGCTGCGAGTGCGACAAGCTTGTCGATCTTGCGCGTTTCCTTGTTCATGGCTCGCGCGCTGTCGGACTGGATTCATCCGCCAACGGCTTCACGTCGAATAGCTCCGCGAGCGCGGCCAGGCTGTGTTCAGCCGTGACGCATCGATCAGCCGGCTGATGCAGGAATTCAAGTATTGCCGGCCATGAATCAATCGCCTCGTCGAGCTCCGGATTTGAACCAGGCTGATAGGCACCGACTGCGACGAGATCCTTGTTCTGCTGGTAGGTGGAGTAAACGCGCCGGAACCGGGCAATCAGCTGCTGCTGGGCCTCACCCGCAAAATGCGCCATTGCGCGACTCACCGACGACTCGATGTCGATTGCGGGATAGACGCCGGCATCGGCCAGCGTGCGCGACAAGACAATGTGGCCGTCGAGTATCGCGCGCGACGCGTCGACGATCGGATCGTTTGGATCGTCACCTTCGGCAAGCACCGTATAAATCGCTGTGATCGATCCGTGACCCTGCTCGCCATTGCCGGCCCGCTCGACCAGCTGTGGCAGCTTCGCGAATACGGACGGCGGATAACCCTTCGTTGCCGGCGGCTCACCGATAGCTAGGCCGATTTCCCGCTGCGCCTGCGCGAACCGGGTCAGCGAGTCCATCAGCAGCAGGACGTGGCGACCCTGATTGCGGAAATGCTCCGCGATTGCGGCGGTCAGCCAGGCCCCGTGCATGCGCATCAGCGGCGTGTCGTCGGCCGGGGTGGCGACCACGACGGATTTTTGCATGCCGTCGCGGCCCAGCGACTGCTCGATGAATTCGCGCACCTCGCGCCCGCGTTCGCCGACCAGTCCGACGACAACCACGTCCGCATCGGTGTTCCGCGTCATCATGCCCAATAGCATGCTCTTGCCAACGCCGCTACCGGCGAACAGCCCGAGCCGCTGGCCGCGACCCACTGACAGCAGCGCGTTGATCGAGCGGATGCCGACGTCGAGCTGCGCGCGTATCGGCTGACGTCGCAGCGGGTTCATCGGCTGTCCGAAAAGAGACACGCGCTCGCCGGCACCGACGGCGCCTTTCGCGTCGAGGGGCTTGCCGCGGCCGTCGAGGACGCGGCCCAGAAGCCCATCGCCGACAACCGCTTCCGGCGTTCCTGACACGGGAATCACCCGCGCATTCGGCAAAACGCCACGCATGTCACCGATCGGCATCAGATACAGGCGCTCGCCGGAAAAGCCCACGACCTCCGTTTCCACGCGGCGCCCGTCGTCGGCAACGACGTCACAGCGACCGCCAAGCGCCGCATGGCATCCCTCGGCCTCCATCGCGAGGCCGATAGTGCGCCTTAGCCTGCCCTCGACGACGAGGCGTTGCGGCGCCTCCAGCGCCCGATCGACGTACTGGCCGAGACGCAGCGCCCTCTCCAAGTTCCGGTCAGGGTCAGGACCTGCAAATACCCGCTGCTCGGACGGCATCATTCGCGCTCATCGCCCACAATCGCGCTGACCGCTTTCCTGAGTCGAGCCTCGGCAGTCGCATCGATCTCCGAGGTCTCGGTGGTCACACGCAAGCCGCCGCGCGTAAGCAGCGGGTCCTCGACAATGACCCACGCAACCTCGCCCTCGCTGGGCATCAGCGATTCACGTACGAGCGCGGCATCCTCGGGGTGCAGATGCACCTGCACGCTGCGGCTAGCGACAGGCAGGAGCTGAATCGCTTCGCGCACGACGCCGATGACGTGACTCGGATCCAGCCCGATCTCGCGCCGGAACAGCTGCCCGACGACGGTCATTGCGAGTTCGACGAGCTGCTTTTCGACAGTTTCGTCGAGCTCGTCGAAGGGCTTCGCAAGCGCGCACAGCAGCTCGTCGAAACGCTCGGCGCGCGCCCGGATTTCATCTTCGCCCGCGCGCAGCCCCTCCGCCATGCCCTTGTGCCAGGCTTCGTTGTAAGCAGCTTTTTGTATTTCCTGCAGGCGCCCCGCTGTCAGCTGCCTGCCTTCGTCCGGGCCATCGATTGCCGGTACGTCCCAGCGGGCGGGGCCTGCCGCCGCGGCCTTGTCAGACATACTCCTCACCGCCCTGGCCGAGATTGATGTCGCCGGAATCCGCGAGGCGTCGGGCCACGTCGAGAATTTCTTTCTGGGCGGCTTCGACCTCGCTGAGCTTTATCGGACCTTTCGCCTCCATATCCTCTCGCAGGAGCGTCGCCGCGCGTTTCGACATGTTGTTGAGAAACTTGTCGCTGATAGCCGGATCGCAGCCTTTGAGCGCGACGATCAAGAGGTCGTTGGAAATTTCGCGGAGGAGCGCCTGAATGCCGCGGTCATCAACTTCGAGCAGGGATTCGAAAACGAACATCATCTCCTGGATCCGCTCGGATAGCTCTTCGTTCTTTTCCTTGATCGCGTCGAGCAGGGCCTCGCCGCGTTCGGCATTCAACGCGTTGACGATGCCTGCGGCCACCTTGTCGCCGCCGACCTTGCGCGAACCGCCCCTGCTTCCCTCCCCGGACTTGCTGGCAATCAGGGTTTCAATTTCCGCCAAAGCGCTTTGCTGGACGTCGCTCAGTCGAGCCACGCGCATGACCACGTCCGCGCGCATTTCCTCGGGCAGGAGTTCCACGACCTCGGCTGCCTGCGCGCTGTCGAGATAAGCGAGCACGATCGCGATGATCTGCGGATGTTCTTCTTCTACGATATCCGCAACCTCGCGCGAGCTCATCCACTTCAGCGCATCGAGCCCTTTTGCATCGTCACCAATCATGATGCGATCGATGAACGCGTCCGCCTTCGTCGGTCCAAACGCGCTGCCGAGTATCTTGCGAACGTATCCTTCGGTGTTAACGCCGAAAGCGGTCTGCTCCTCTACATCGGTAATAAACACGTCGAGCACCTGGCTCGCCTGATTGCGGGTGACGTTTGTCAGGGACGCCATTGCAGTTCCGAGCCGCTGGACGTCGTTCGTACCCATGAACTTCAGCACCTCGGCGGCTTCCTTTTCGCCAAGCGTCATCAGCAGCAGTGCCGCCCGCTCGGTACCGTTCAACGCCGAGCTCTCGTCACTCATCGGCGCTTACCCATTTCTTGACGACCTGAGCCACGCGCGCGGGATCGTGCCCGGTTATGTTTTTGGCTGCGGCGACTTTCTCGTCGTAGCTTGGCAGCGCAAGTGTTGCCGGGCCGCCCGCCGCCGACTGTACGGCGGCCATCTGACCACCTCCATGCGGGACGCGCCCGACGTATTCGCCGGTCAGCGTCGGATTACCCGAAATCACGCCGCGGAGCATCGGTCGGACGATTCCGAAGGCAATGGCGAGCACGAGCACGGCGCCGAGTGCCTGCTTCAGAATGTCCTTCACAATCGGTTTCTCCCAGACGGCGGGCGGCTCCGCCGGTTCCGCGGGCAGCGCGTCGCGAAATGCCGCGCTTACGACGACGACCGTATCTCCGCGTTCCTCGTCGAAGCCGACGGCTTCCTTTACGAGAGAGGTATACCTCGCGATATCGTTCTCGCTGAGTGACGTCTGATCTTCGGCATCGCCCGGCGGCCGGTCGTCGACCAAAACTGCGACTGAGAGCTTGCGAATCGTGCCGGCCGCCGGCCGGACGCGACTGATCGTCCTGTCTACTTCGTAGTTGCGAGTGCTCATCCGTGACGTGTTTCGTGCCGAGGTCGTCGGCGCCTCGGATGACGCGTCGGCCGCTGTGGCATCGACGCCGGCTGCTTCCGGCGGCTGATTGCTGAGCGCACCGGGTACTCCCGCGGCAGCCGCGCCGCTACCCGCGCGGCTCTCCTCACTGATCTGCTCGCTGCGCACCACGGCGCGGGCAGGGTCGAAGGACTCGCGCGTTTCTTCGGCGACGGTGAAGTCGAGGTCGGCGACGACCTGCGCGCGAACGCGGCCGGGCCCGACGAGCGGCATTAGCAACTCTTCGATGCGCTGCTTGTAGGTTTCCTCGAGCCTGCGGCTGTACTTGAACTGCGTTGCGGCCCGTGCATCGCCGGGCTCCTGATCGCCCGAGCTCAGGAGGCGCCCGAACTGGTCGATCAGCGTAACGTTTTGCGACGCCAGGTTGGGCACACTCGATGCGACCAGGTTCACGACGGCTGCTGCCTGATCCGGCTCGAGTACGCGACCATTGAACAGCTGTAGCAACACCGATGCGCTGGCGCTTTTCTGATCACGAAGGAACGCCGTTTGCTTCGGCAGCGCCAGATGGACGCGTGCCTCGCGGACGGCGCCGAGACTCGCGATGGTGCGCGCAAGTTCGGCTTCGAGCGCATGCTGGTAGCGCGCACTTTCCATGAACTGGCTGACGCCAAAACTCGACTGGTCGTCCAGCATACTCATTCCCGCTGCGGCACTTTGCGGCAAGCCCTGCGACGCAAGCTTGAGCCTCGCATCATGCAGGCGGGCCGCGGGCACCATGATGTTGCCGGTGCTGTCGTTCAGCTCATAGTCAATGTCGGCCGCCCGGAGCGCCTCGGTGATGGCCGCCGCGTCCGCCCCGGCCAGATCACCGTAGAGCTGCGTCATTGCAGGCGATCGGGACCAGAGCGCAATCGCGAAGCCGGCGGCGACCGCCGCGGCAACGCCGATGAGCAACATCACCTGACGCACGGCCGGAATTTTCAGTACGCCGGCGAGCGTCAGCTGACTCGGCGGCAGGGCGCTGGATTCCATCACGGCATTGTTGTCCATAATCGCTTATGTGCTCCGCGTTCGCGTGCCCGTCATCAGACCGGCATGTTCATTATTTCCTGGTAGGCCGTGATTAGCTTGTTGCGCACCTCTGTGACGGCCCGAAACGACAGATCGGCCTTCTGCGCGGCAATCATGACTTCGGCCAGGCTCTTGTCGGTCACTCCGGATTCGAAGCCGACCTTGAGTTCCGCCGCGTGGTGTTGACTGGCACTGACGGAATCCAGCGTCAACTTCAGCATGTTCGAAAAGCTTTGCGCAGCCGGCGGCGTTTCCGCGGCCGGTTGAATCTGGAGTTCACGGCCGAGCGCGCGCAGCTGGCTCAGCAATTGCTCGGGACTGATTTCGTTCATGCTCCTGCTCCTTGGTCGGTGCGGGATCGGATGCTTGCCTGCCGTTCCCCGGGAATCTGGATGCCGGCCTCGCGCATGCGGGCGAGCTTGTAACGCAGCGTGCGCGGGCTTATGCCCAGCGCCTTGGCGACGGCGCCGCGCTTGCCGCCGTTCGCCCGCAGCGAATCGATGATCAGCTGGAATTCACGATCGCGGACGCGCCGCTGAAGATCGCCATCATCGTCCGGCTCCACCATCGCCGGCGGCTCTTCGAAGGCGAGATCCGGGGCGCGAATCGTGCTGCCCGGGAGCAGGATCAGCGTTCGCTGAATCAGATTTTCAAGCTCCCGAACGTTCCCCGGCCAGGCGTGTGCGAGCAGTTTTTCGCAGGCGCACGGCGCCAACGTCACGGGCGGTGATCCCGCGGCGCTCTGTCGCTCTAGCACCATCTCCGCGAGCGGCAAGATGTCCAGAGGACGTTCCGAAAGGGGCGGAATGTATAGCGGAAAGACGTTCAGCCGGTAGTACAGATCCTCGCGGAATTGTCCTTGAGCGACGAATGTCCGCAGATCGCGATTCGTAGTCGCGAGCACCCTGACGTCCAGCGGCAGCGCCTTGTGACCGCCGATGCGCTCCACCTCCTTTTCCTGCAGCACGCGCAGCAGCTTCGCCTGCAGCGCGAGATCCATTTCCGAGATCTCGTCGAGCAATAGCGTACCGCCGCCGGCCTGTTCGAATTTACCGGCGTGAGCACTGCTCGCTCCCGTGAACGCGCCTTTCTCGTAGCCGAACAGGACAGCTTCAAGCATGTTTTCCGGAATTGCCGCACAGTTGATTGCAACGAAGGGACGTTCGCGCCTCGGCGAACTCCCGTGTATGAACCGCGCAAATACCTCCTTGCCGCAGCCGCTTTCGCCGCTCAGCATCACGGTTGCCTCCGAAAGAGCCACGCGTTCCGCGATTCGCAGCAATTCCAGCGTCGCCGGGTCTTGCGCAACCGGCCGATCGCGGTCACCGACCGGCCGGAGATAACGATTCACGACGGCACGCAGATCGTCGGCCGGAAACGGCTTGACCAGGTAGTCGACGGCCCCGTTGCGCATGCTCTCGACCGCGCTTTCGATGCTGCCGTACGCCGTCATCAGCACGGCCGGCACCGTCGGATGCTGCTCACGGATCTTGTGCAGCAATGCGGCGCCGTCCATCGGCTCCATCTGCAGGTCGCTGACGACGAGACCGACATGCTGCGAGTCGAGGATATCCAGCGCCTGCGATCCGCTGGCGGCCGTCAGGACAGGCAGCGTGTCGGAGAGCGTATCGAACAGCGCCTCGCGCAGATTCGCGTCGTCCTCCACGATGAGTACCGCCGGCTCAGTCACTCGATGCATCCGCGGTCGTGCGCTCGAGCGCAGGCAGGCTAATCGTAAACGTCGCGCCCCGCTCGGAGGACGCGACAGATATGCCGCCACCGTGCGCGGTAACCACGGCCCGCACGACGGCGAGGCCGAGGCCAGTACCCTGGGGCCTCGTCGTGAAAAATGGTTCGAAAATCCGCGGGCGTATTTCGTCCGAGATGCCGGACCCGTTGTCGCAGACGTGGACCAGCACCTGCTCGCCGACACGTTCGGCCGAAAGCGCGATCTTCGCGTCGTCGCCGCTTGCCTGTTCCGCATTGGCAAGCAGGTTCAGGAGCGCGCCTTTGAGCGCATCGGGATTCCCCGGGAGACGAAGCCCGTCGTCCGAAACCGTCGTGGTCAGCCGAGTCCCCGGCCGCAGCTGTGCCTCGATCGCCGTCCGGACGCTGTTGAAGAGTCCGGCGACGCAAACGATTTCGTCGGTCGTCCTCGCTCCGGCAGCAAAACCGAGCATGTCATTGACCATGCGCCCGATATCGGTCAATCGTGCCGAAATGCGCCGCACTATTTTCGCCTGTTTCTCGGACCGCGCATCGAGCTGCTCGGCATACAACATCGCCGCCGCGAGCGGCGTACGCACCTCGTGGGCGAACCTGGCAGTCATTTCACCAATACAGCTCAGGCGCACCTGCCGTTCCCGAAGCGCGGACACGTGGCGACTCTCAGTGATGTCCGACAGCAGCAGGACATCGCCGTTGCCGTCAGTCATGGGGCGTCGTGACAGGCTGAGCCAGCGGCCATCATGCAGCTTGAGATTGCCGTCTTCGGAGCCTGCGCAGCGAACCGCCCGCCGAACGATCGCTGCCCACGAGCACCCGATGAGCGGCTTTTTGAAAAGGAGAACGGCCTCGCTGTTACACTGACGCACGAGACCCTTGCGGTCGAGCACGATAATTGCCCCGGGCAGTGACTCGAGCAGGTCGGCGAGTCGCCGGCTCAGGCGTTCTTTTTTCACGAGTTCTTTGAGTCGCGCCGACTGGGCGCCTGCGAGTTGCCGCGTCAAAGACTCGACCTTTTCCTGCAGCTCCCGATACGTCTCCTCAAGACGATCGGTGTGGCGATTGAACACCTCGAACGCGTGCCGGAGCGCTTCGGCGTTTGCGGGCGTGGCTGCCAATACAGATCTCCCGTTACGGAAAAACCAATCTGTCAGTGCTTAAGCAAAATGTATGCCAAACATATTTCTCTTAAAATACAGGATGTTACGGATGTTCCCGCCGGGAGGACGGCGTCAAAAATCCGACGCCCGCCAAGAATCGGCAGCCGAATCTGCCGGCTGGCGCAAGCCGTTTGGGGCGTCAGTCCGCGTACGTGCGGCGGTCGCGGCGCGCGATCGACACGGGATTTGCCGGCGATAGATCGAGCACCGGCGAGGCGACGCGCTGCGCTCAGGCGATCTTGTATTTGGCGATTTTTTCGACGAGCGTCGTTCGCCGCATCTGCAGCAGCCTGGCGGCATTAGCAACCACACCGTCGGCGGCTTTAAGTGCTTGGCCGATCAGGTCCTGCTCCAGCGACTGCAAATGTTCGCGCAAATTTGTGCTGGAGAGCTGCATTGCCTGCGTCACGTCGTTGCGCTCAGTCGTCAGCACCGCGTCCGCCTGCCGATATTTTGCCGGCAGGTCGTCCACGTCGATGACGCCTTCGGGCTTGACGATTGCCAAACGCTCGACCAGATTGCTGAGCTCGCGAATATTGCCGGGCCACCGATGGCCGGCTAGCGCCTGCAGAGCGGCGGCGCTGACGCGCAATCCGCCGCGATTCTTGCCACCGTGTGCTATCAACAGTTCGTCGAGTAGCATCGGCAGATCCGACACGCGCTTGAAGAGTGGCGGCATGTCGATCGGGAAGACGTTCAGCCGGTAGTAGAGGTCCTCGCGAAACTCGCCCGCGTCGACGGCTGCCGGTAAATCCCGATGAGTCGCGGCGATAATGCGTACATTCGAGACCAGCGATCGGTTGGATCCGATGCGCTCGAACGTACGCTCCTGCAGTACCCGCAGTAGTTTGACCTGCATTGGCAGACTCATGTCGCCGATCTCGTCAAGGAACAGCGTGCCGCCTTCGGCCAGTTCGAAGCGCCCCGTGCGCGCCGTGATCGCCCCCGTGAATGCGCCTTTCTCGTGCCCGAAGAGCTCGCTTTCGAGCAGGTCCGCCGGAATCGCGCCGCAGTTGATGGGGACGAACGGCATGTCTGCCCGGTCGGAAAGGTCGTGAATCGTGCGGGCGACGAGCTCTTTGCCCGTGCCGGACTCACCTGTGACCAAGACGTTGGTGTCGAAATCCGCCACCTGCTCGATCAGTTCCCGCACCCTTCGGATCGGACGTGAATTTCCGGTCAGCCGGTGGCGACGTTCATTGCCGCGATAGCGCCGCGCGCGACGCAGCAGTCGGGCCATCTGCGAACGCTTGAGCGGCAGATCGAGCGCCCAATTCGGTCCGTCGTCGGATCGCACGTAACCACCACTGGTTGACGGCACGCGCAGAAACGGCAGCGTGGGGTTACTGTCCCTGAGCCGCTTCACTCGATTGGCAACGTCCGGCTTGCCATCGGCGTCGCCGACGACAACGGCTATTTCGTCCCGAGGCAAGGATGGGGCGATATCTTCTCCGGCGATCACCGGCTCGTAGCGCAGATAGCGCAGCCTGCGCTCCAGCGCCGTCACGCGCCCCGCGTCCGCGTCGATGATCAGCACCTTGCCGTGGGTCGCCCCGTCCTGTCCCATGCCGCTTCCCCTACTGGCTTATGTCAAGCCGCGTTAGCGGGGACAAGCATAGTCCGGCAGATCGACCGGATTTGTGATTGAAGTCACAAATACTGACAGGGGGGACGATTTGGCGGGTGCTATTTCGGCGTCCGGACCGATTGGCTACCGCGGGCGATGGCAGGCAGCTCCCGGGCGTTCGTTCCATAGGCCTTCGTCGCTCGGCGTCCGCGATGAATCTGCGAAAGCTTGTCGGCAACCGATGCCCGCTCACGTTCGGCGAGCGCCTTGATGTTCGCCACGCTGCGGCGTACGGCCAGCACGGTATCACGGCGGCGCGCGACCGGCACCGCCAGAACCGCGCTCTTCAATCGCACCGCAATGTCTTCGACCTGCTGCCAATCGCCGCGCTCGGCCAGTGCCTCCATCTCGAGCACTATATCGAGGGCCTCGTTGCTCTCGTCGGCCACTTTCGGTGACTCCGCTGACATGTCATTCGACTCCGGAGTACGATACGGCACGCGATGCGGGCTACGCGCCGACTCCTTGAACCTCGTCGGCGATTGCGTCCCAGGCTTCCTTGAGTTCTCGAAGAAGGCCCGATACCTCGTCGAGCCGAACGAGATCGTCGTGCAGATTTGCTTCAAGCAAGCGCCGCATCATGTAGGCGTACAAAGCATCGAAATTTGCCGACATCTTCGCGTCGGCCTTGTGGTTCAGGCTTGCCTGCAGGCCGCTGATGATCGCGATTGCATCGCTGATGTTCGATCCCTTTGCGGCGACCTCGGCATGCTCCATGTGGCTTCGGGCCAGACCGATCTTCGTCAGGGCACGTTCCATCATCATCTGAATCAATCGATGCGGGGATGCGTTCCGGATCGTGCTTTCGGTGTCGATCCGCCGATATTGGCGTACCGCCGCGCTCGTATTAACCGTCATCATGAGTCAAGCCTTCGATTCGTCAAATCCCTCCCGACGCCACGCCGGGAAGATTACCAAGTTGCTGCGTGAGGAAATTGCTGGTCGACGACAGCTGCGCAAGCAGCGAATCCAGCGCATTGAACTGCCGAAAGAGCCGCGTCTCCAGCGCCGCCAGGCGCTCGTTCAGCGCGTCGCGGTCATCCGCAAACCCTTCGATGGTCGTCGTAAGCCCCTGCGTGCGCGCCTCGATAACTCCATCGCTCCTCAGGTAGCCGTCGGTCAAGTCGTAAAGCCGCGTCGCGTAGCCGTCAGTCGTTGAAAACAGCTGACCGAATTTCGCGAAATCGTCAGCGAGCACGACCGACAGCTCGTCGTCGTTGATCGTCAGCTTGCCGTCGAGCTGCGCTTCGATTCCGACATCGCGCAGCATCGCAAACGGCGCTTCGAGGTCCGTGACGGGTTCACTCACGTAGCGGCGTATCTGGTCGCGAATGCTGCGGACGGTCGCGTCTCCGAGCAGCGGTCCTGCTACTTCGGCTTCGGGGTCGTAGCTCGTCAGATTACCGAACGTGTCGAGCATCGCGTTATAGCTTTCGACGAAGTCGGCAACCAGCTGCCGAACGGTTTCTTCGTCGTTAACAACGGACAGCGTTTCCTGCCCGGTCGTCGCGGCCAGGATCGAAATCGTCACGCCCTGCACGGCCCCCTCGAACGTGTTCGTATCGCTCATGACATCGAATCCGTCGATTCGAATGAGCGCATCCTGCGGCGTGATCGTTTCGGTCAGCGAATTCAGACCGTTGGGAGGATCGTATTCGAGGGCGCTCAGACCGCCGTCGCCGCCCGCCTGCGTCACCGTAATCGCCGACGCCGCGCCCGTGCTTTCACCGGTCAGTATCAGGTAGCTGCCGCTGTCGGCGTTGACGATCGTTGCTGCGACCCCCGGATTGTCGGGCGCCGCATTGATCGCATCCCGAATGCCGGCGAGCGTATTGTTTTCGGTCGTGATCTCGATATCGGCCGTACTCGCTCCAACCGTTAGCGTGAGCGTGCCCATGCCGACTACGGTATCTGCGTCCGCGAACGCGCCGGACGTGAGCTTTTGCGCCTGGGCGAGCTGCACGACCTCGAGCGAATAGGTCGCCGGCAGGGCATCCGTACCGGTCGTCGCGGCAAAGAATTCCTCGTTACTCGAAATCGCCTTGCGTGCCAGAAAGGATGTCTGGGTGCGCATTGTATCGAGCTTGTCGCGCAGGTCGGACAGCGCGGACTTCAGGCTGCCGAACGCGGAAAGCCGGGCCTGCGCCCGAGCTTCCTGCTGTCCGATTCTGGCCTCCACCGGCTGTCCCTCCGCAGCGACGAGCTGCTGCACGATACCCGCAATGTCGAGGCCGGAGCCGACGCCGGTTGAAACGATACTGGCCATTACTGTCC
>JBFJOC010000058.1:0-16869 GCA_041617855.1 Woeseiaceae bacterium
CGGGATTCTCCGACAGTCCGCACCTGTTCTACTCGGGCTACGACAAAAACGGCGAGTGGTTTCAGCTCTTCCAGATCGGCTTTGGCGGCATCCCCGGGCGCCCTGCCGGCGACGGGCCCGACGGGCACTCGCTCTGGCCCGGCTTCACGAACGTGCCGAATGAATTCATCGAGGCATACTTCCCGCTCCGGATCGTAAAGTACGAGCCGATTGCGGACTCGGGCGGTGCCGGCCTGCACCGCGGCGGCAACGGGCTTTCGGTGGCCTACGAATTTCTCGCGGACGGGCAGATCGCGATCCATGACGAGCGCTGGCTGACCTATCCCTGGGGCGTGCGCGGCGGCGAGCCGGGCATGCGCTCAACGAAGCGACTCGTGCGCGTCGACGGCAGCGAAGAATGGCTGCCGGCAAAGTGCGACGGCATCGACGTCAAGATCGGCGACGTCTTGTATTTCAACACCTGGGGCGGCGGCGGCTGGGGAGACCCGCTCGAGCGCGACCCGGCGCTGGTGCAAACGGACGTCAACCGCGGTCTCGTTACCGTCCCGGGTGCGCGTCGCTATGGCGTCGTTATCACGGACGAGGGTAACCTGCACACTGACGCGACGAACACGCTCCGCAGCGAGCTGCACGAGCAGCGTGGCGAGGTCGGGCTGTTCAATTTTGGCGGCACGATCGAGGCGATCAAGGCGCGGGCGCTGGAGGAGACCCACCTGCCACCGCCGGAGTCGCCCAATGCCTGACGTGCCTCGGCAGGAATGTCGGGCGGCCGTCGCCGGAACGGCGCGCCCGGTTACCCAATCTTGGCGCGGGCAAGCTCAGCAGCAGACACTATAATTCGGTCAACGACTTGAGAGGGGGATCGACGTTATGCCAGTGAAATACATTTTTTGGCCACTCATGGCCATAGCGTTTTGGCCATTTGTCGGTGCGTCAGCGCAACAAGGGGCAACGGCGATCGAGGAGGTCGTGGTAACGGCGCGCAAACGCGCGGAGAGCCTGCAGGAGGTCCCGATCGCGATTACGGCCTTTACCGAAAGCACGATCGAGCGGGCCGGTATCGAGCGACCCGCCGATTTCATTTCGCTGATGCCGAACGTGACGATCGTCGATACGGCAAACGTCGGCGATACGCAGGTGAGCATACGCGGCATCGTTTCGACGCGCGACGCCGAGTCGACGTTCGCGTACGTCGTCGACGGTATCCTCAGCACGAATCCGAACAGCTTCAACGAGGAGCTCGTCGACGTGCAGCAGATCGAAGTTCTGAAGGGACCGCAGGGTGCGCTCTACGGGCGAAACGCCGTGGCCGGCGCGATTCTGGTCACGAGCAAGGAGCCTGGCGATGAGGTGGCCGGCGAGCTCAAGATCGGCGGTGGCAGCGACCAGCTCATAAAGACGTCGTTCAGGCTGAGCGGCCCCGTGGGCGGTTCTGCGCGCGGCAGCATTGCGGCGAGTTATCGGGACTTCGACGGCGTCTACGACAATATTTACGAGAACGCCGGATCGAAGGTCGACTATATCCAGGACAGAACGCTGCGCGGCCGGCTGATGTTCGATACGAGCGAGCAGCTGCGCTGGGATCTGCGCGCGAGCCGGTCCGAGGTCGAAGGCGGTGCGATCAACTTCAACGCGGTATTCGCAATTCCGGCGTTCGCGGAAGATTTTGGCTTTGGCCCGACATTTTTTGCCGACGTCAATGAGCACCAGTTTCGCTTCGCCTTCAACGTCCCCGGTGAGAACGAGCAGGAGACCACCGAGCTTGCTGTGAAGGCGGATTACGCGACGGACTACGGCGACTGGACCTTTATCGCATCCTACAATGACCTCGACGAATACCTGCTATCCGACGGCACGAGCGCGACGTTCTACGGCTATGAGCTGCTGACGTCGTGTCGCAACGATCGCGCGACCTTGAACAACACGCCGGCCGGGCTCGGCGGAGCCGACCGCGTGGACCTGTTCGGGCCGTTCTTCCAGCCTTTCGGAGTTTTCCCTCCCGGTAACGGCCTGTTCCCGCCGGACAACGTGCTCGATTTCGAGGGAATTTACGGGCCGTACACGCCTACGGCGTGCGACGGCTACCAGTACCAGGAGCGTAATCAACAAGACTCGAGTTTCGAGATTCGCTTCACGTCACCGCAGGACCGCCCGATACGCTGGATCGCGGGCATCTATGCCACTGAGATCGAGCGCGAGGTCGTCGTGGCCTACGGCGCGGACACGGGCCAGGGATTCCTGCGCCAGCCGTATATCGACCCGACGGGACCGAACCCGACCGACCTGCTGTTCTGGGACGAGTTCGATACCAGCGTCATCGCCGCGTTTGGCGAGGTCAGCTTCGACATCGGCGAGTCGAGCGAGCTGTCGCTGGCACTTCGCTGGGACGAGGAGGACCGCGAAGTCACGAACAAGGTGCCGAACGTCAGCGCATCCGGGCTGAATATCAACACGCTCGATCTGATGACGTTTCAGCCCGGACCGATCAATCCCGGGTTCGTCGCGAATCCATCCGGCATCCCGGATCGTCAGCGAACCTTCGATCAACTGCAGCCGAAGGTCTCATGGCGTTGGGCCGCAACTGATTCGGTAAATGTCTACGCAAGCTACGGTATCGGCTTCCGGAGCGGCGGCTTCAACTCGCTTGGTAGCGCCGACCTGCTCGAGTTCTGGTTCAACACCGGCCAGCCGCCGATCTACGGTAATCCCGTCAACGCACAGCTCGTCATCGAGGATACCTACGACAAGGAAGTGTCGACGAGCATAGAGCTCGGCGTGAAGACCGAATGGCTCGACCGGCGCCTGCGCCTCAACGCGGCCGTATTCAATACGGACGTGGATGACAACCAGTTCTTCGAGTTCTTTGCCGGACCGTTCGGCCTGCTCCGCGTCGTCACGACCATCGAGGAAACGCAGATAAGCGGCTTCGAGGCGGACTTCAATTTCATTGCGAACGAGTATTTCTCCGTATTCGGCGGCATTGGCTTTCTCGATTCGGAAATCAAGGAGAATCGCAACCGGCCCGCGTCCGTGGGTAATGACGTCCCGCAGGCGCCGGAGGAGACATACAACCTCGGTGTACAGCTCGATGTGCCGCTCGGCAACAATCTGGGTCTGTATGCGCGGGTGGACTGGCAGCATACAGGCGACATGTGGTTTCACACGCTCCAGGGCGAGCGTACGCCGACGATCTGGGACGGCCTGTCTGGCACGGGTGGTTTCATCACCCAGGACTTCTCGAAGACCAAGCGTGACGCATACGACACGGTGAATCTGCGCATTGGTCTGGAGGGCGAGCGCTGGTCCGCGACCGCGTGGGGGCGTAACATCACTGACGAGGAGTATCTCGAAGAAGTGATCCCGGCAGCCGAATTTGGCGGCTCGTTCATTCATCCGGCGACGACCGCGACATATGGCGTCGACTTCAGCTACCGATTCTAAGCTGAATGGAAGGTGCGGCAGCGCCGCGAGATCGATTCCGGAATACGGCGCGTAGCATGACGGCCGACCTGGAGGACAACTACCGCGGCGCGTTCGATGGCCGCCTGGGGTTTGGCGAGAAGCCCGCACTGGTCCTGGTCGATTTCGTGCGGGCGTATTTCGACGCGGACAGTCCGCTGTACGCCGGCGTCGAGGAAGCGCTGGCGGCGGCACTCAGAGTGCGCGATGCTGCGCGCAAGGCGGGCATACCGGTCGTATACACGAACGTCGTATATCAACAGGGCGGCGTCGACGGTGGCGTGTTTTTTAAAAAGGTGCCGGCGCTCGAGGCCTTCGTCGCCGGAAACCCCCTCGGCGGCTGGCCCGAGGGTCTCGAGCCCGCCGCCGGGGAACTCGTCATCTCGAAGCAGTATCCGAGCGCGTTTTTCGGCACTTCGCTCGCATCGACGCTGCACTCGCTCGGCGTCGACACGCTGATCATTACGGGTCTCACGACGAGCGGCTGCATTCGCGCGACCTGCGTCGATGCCTGCTCGAACGGATTCATACCGATCGTCGTGGCCGACGCCTGCGGCGACCGGCACGCGGCGCCGCACGAGGCAAATCTGTTCGACATGAACGCGAAGTACGGGGACGTTGTCGACGCGGCGACGGTAATCGATTACCTGGACGCGCATGCCGGCGAGGCGCGACGATGAGCGTACGACGCATCGAAATCGTCGAGGTCGGACCGCGCGATGGCCTGCAGAGCGAGCCGGAGATCCTGCCGACGGAAACCAAGGCGCGGTTCATCGAGCTTGCTGTCAATGCCGGAATCCGTCGTCTCGAGGTCGCGAGCTTCGTGCACCCGAAGCGCGTGCCGCAGATGGCTGATGCCGAGGCGCTGCTCGAGCTGCTGCCCGCGCGTGACGATGTGTCGTACATCGGCCTGATCATGAACGAGCGCGGGCTCGATCGCGCGCTGGCAACGAAAGTCGACGAGATCGGCATGGTCGTCGTCGTGAGCGACACCTACAACCGCAAAAACCAGGGTGTTGCAACGGACGAGTCCGTGTCGACGTGGACCGGCATCGCTCGGCGTGCAAAGCAAAGCGGACTGCGCGTAAACGTGATGCTATCGTCGGCATTCGGCTGCCCCTACGAGGGCGAAGTTTCCGCGGATCGCGTCGTCGAGCTCGCGGAGCAGGTGCTCGAGGCGGGGCCTGCCGAACTCGGCATTGCCGACAGCATCGGCGTCGCGGTGCCCGCGCAGGTCACCGATGTCCTCGGTCGGCTGACGGAAGTCGCAGGCGGTGTGCCGCTGCGCTGCCACTTCCACAACACGCGGAATACGGGCCTGGCAAATGCCCAGGCTGCGATCGAGGCCGGCGTCACCAGCCTCGATGCGAGCATTGGCGGGATCGGCGGCTGTCCGTTCGCACCGGCCGCGACCGGCAACATTCCGACGGACGATCTGCTGTATCTGCTTGACCGCTCGGGAATCGAAACCGGCGTTTCGCTGGAACGTGTGATCGAGGTCAGCCGCTGGCTCGAGGGTGAGCTCGGCCGCGGCGTGCCGGCGCTGCTGCCGAAAGCGGGGGTCTTCCCAGCGGCAGGCGAGGCCCCCGCCTGATTGGCTGCTGATGCCGGCGACGCGCATACATCACGTCAACATCGTCGTAAAAGACCTCGATGAGGCGATCGCGCGCTTCCGGCAGGCGCTCGCCACGGGGCCGTTCACGATCTTCGATCACGCGCCGCGCGGAGCCAAGGTCGCATACACGCCGATCGGCGAGAGCAGGCTCGTGCTTGTTTGTCCCTATGCCACCGATACGTTGCCGGCCAGGCATCTCGCCGAACACGGCGAAGGCGTTTTCCTGCTGTCGGTCGGCACCGACGATTTCGACGCGCACCTCGAGCAAGTATTCGAATCGACGGATCCGGATGTGCGGCAAGGCATACTCGACTGGCGCGTGGCCGATATTGGTGTCTGCCACGGCATTCTGCTGCAGCTGACGGACGACGCGTAATTTCTGTCTGGTCTATCGCCGGTCAGCAGCAAGGAGCGGATCCATCTGCGGTGACGTCAATACCGATAGCTTACGGTCGCGCCGATCTGCCGGCCGCGCGGTAACGTGATTCCGAAACCGCGAGGTACGATCGTATTGCCGTTCGGGTCCAGCGCACGTAAGAAATTCGGCCCGCAGTTTTCCCCGGTGCGAAAAACGGACGGCGGCGGCGGGCAGGCGATAAAGGGTGCGTTCGTATAGGCACGCGTGTCGATGTATCGCAGGATGTCCTGCGCGGTGTCATCGTCGAATATATTCTTACCCCAGAGCACCGCTTCCCAGTGGTCGCCACGGATACCCAGCTGAACGCCGACTCGCGTCGTGTCGCCGGTTTCTGCAAGATTGTGCACCTGGGCATACCGGGACGATTCGTAGGTGACATTAGCCCCCGCAAACCATTCGCCTCTGCCCGAAAAGGGCCGCGTGAAGATCGTCCGCAGCGAAGCCTGATGCCTGGACGAGCGCGGACTTTCGTTGCCCGCAACGGATCCGAACTGATTGACGCAGGCAATATACGTAGACACCTGATCCGGGTTCGCACGCATGGGCGGCGGCACGCATCCGAAAAAGAGCGCCTGCTGGTCACTGACATGCTGCCGTATCTCGGAATCGATGTATGCATGCGTTGCGGACAGCTCCCAGTTTCCGGTAATAAGCATGTCCAGTTCGGTTTCGAGACCAAGCACCTCGGTCTTGCCGATATTCTCGATGAATGAGGTTAGCGAGCCGTCCGGGCGCTGGGCGTTCAGCGTTAGCTGCTGGTTGTCCCAGTCGATGAAAAACAGCGTCGTGTTCCACCGGACACGCGCATCGCGCCAGCGGGATTTCACGCCGACCTCGAAATTCAGGGATTCCTCCTCATCGAAGGTCTCGTCCGCTGCACCCGGATCGTTGAAGCCGCCCGGCTTGTTACCCTTGGCAATGTTTCCGTATACGGTGAGGTCGTCGCTGGCGAGCCAGCTCAGTGTGATGCGCGGCATCGCGCTGTAAAACGTCGCGTCCTGATATGTCGTAGTTCCGACGCCGCCAATCGGGAAAAAGTCCTGAGATTTGCGGTCTTCTGCATAACGCAGTTCGAACGTGGCGCGCAGACGGTCTGTAAAATCGGCTTCGAGCCCACCAAAAAATGCAATGTTCTCGGTGATCAGCGTTTCCGGAAAATTGCTCGGCATTTGTACGGCAAGTGACGGGTCGAGCTTCCCGGGCGTGTCGACGAGCGGATTTATTTTATCGTTCACCGGCTGGTCGAATTTCGAGCGTAGAAAATAAGCGCCAAGAGTCCATCGAAGCGCGCGATCGTCCGGCGAACTGATTCGGAGTTCCTGCGAGAGGGTTCTGGTCTTTTCTTTTTGCACGCGCCAAAACGAACCGCGCAGGTCCCCGAGAAAAGAGAAGCCATACAGGTATAGCAACGGATCGTAAGCGGCGTAGGAGACATCGGACTGGCGGTCGAGCTCCTCGTCTTGTAATCCGGTGATGCTTTGCAGCGCAAAACCACCGGCAAGGCTCCAGTCCACGGTCAGTGCCGAACGGACCAAATCGCGCTCGATTCCGGGGTCGGTTAAAAAGTCCGTGCGGGCCTCGACCGTGTCGCTTACCCCAACTTCACCGCAGAAATAACCGCGCGATGCCGGCCTTGTCATATTCGGGTCGAAGCAGTTGTTGAGGTCGGCGCCCTGCAGCCAAATCGCAGCGTGATCATCGTCGTCTTTCTGCAGCGTCACGCGAAGCGCGGCTGCAACTTCGGCGCTGGGGGTGAACAGCAGCTTTGCTGTGATCGTCTTGGTACTCTCGGCACCGACGTTTGAGGAATCAATTAAATTTGTGTACTCGCCGCCGTACTCATAATGTGATGCAGCAACATAATAAAAGAGTCGGCTATCGAGCAGCGGGCCGGTAAGGGAGGCAAGACCATTGAATTCGTCGTGATTTGCCCCTGTCACCGACAGGCGCCCTTCGTGTTGGCCACCCGGCCGCTTCGTGACGTAGTTGATCGCTCCCGCAAACGTGGCCCTGCCAAATAGGGCAGCCTGAGGTCCTTTTATGATCTCGACCCGCTCCAGGTCCTGTAGTTCCGTCGATGCGATCGAGCCAGGTACGTAAACGCCGTCTATGAAGAACGATGCATTCGGCTCGCCGCGAATATTCGACATGCCGCGAATGACCGGCCGATCGAGATCCCGGCCCAAGGCCGAAACGAATGAAAAACCCGGTGTAAATGCGGCCAGGTCGGTCGGATTACGAATCTGAAGATCACGCAGGACTGCGTTTGAGAATGCGGTGACCGCAATTGGCACCACCAGCAAATTCTCCTCTCGCTTGCGCGCGGTGACTACGATTTCGTCCAGTACGAGTCCGGTGTCTTTCTGAGTGTCCTGTGCGAAAGCGCCCGTGCAAAGCATTACCACGGCGGATGCAACAATCGTCGCACGTGTTCTCGCTGATCGACGCCTGATCGTATTTTGTCTCCTCATTTCACGGCCTGTAGCTAATAATTTTGGTGCTTACCGCAGATTGGACTGTTACCGGGCATCAGTTACTTGCCTGCCAGATCGTCCAAGCGCCGATCAATATGAACGCCACGCCGGCGGCGTAGGACAAAAGTCTGGGATCCAGATATTTCGCCACCAGCGCGCCCCCGACAACAGCAATGCCGGTCGCCACGATAAGCGCGAGCGATGCGGCAATGAAAACCGTGGCTAATGCCGGCACATTTTTTGATGCGAACAGCAGCGTCGCGAGCTGCGTCTTGTCCCCGAGTTCGGCGAGGAACACCGTGCCAAAAACTATGGCGAAAGTTCTTAATTCCATCGTGAGCACCAGGAATGGGTAATTGCGTGCAATCCTAACGCATCTCTGACCGTACGGTTGGATTGCGGGAATTCCGTATTTTCAATGTGCTCCGCCGTAGGGTGGAACGCGGTACTATCGACACCGTCCAATGCCGAGACGGGTCCGCATGTGGTTTTCTGTGCACCAAACACCTGCTAAAGCCATATTGCCGGTGCTGCTGCTCTGGTCGGGTGCCGCAGCCACCCAGGTCGAGGCCCCGACGTTATTCGCTTCGCACCAGATCGTCGAAATGACGTTGACAGGCCCCTTTGGCACGCTGTTCGCAGACAAAGAAGCACGCGTCGAACGGCCATTCACGCTGCGGGCCCAGGGCATGACCCACGACATCGAAGTGCGGCTGCGCGGCCACAGTCGCGTGCGCGTCTGCGACTTCCCACCGCTGCGGCTGAATTTCTCGATCGAAGCGACGGCCAATACGATATTCGCGGGACAGGATAAGCTCAAACTCGTGACCCACTGCGTGGACAAGAAGCGCCCCGACCTGGACGTGGTCGACGAATATATCGCCTACCGCATACTGAACGTCATACAGGCAGCAAGCTATCGCGTCCGTTTGCTCCGGATCAGCTACATCGATACGGGCAGCAATGCGGAGAGAAATTCGTCTGCACGCTTCGCCTTCGCACTTGAATCTGCGGCCAGCCTTGCCGCCAGGCTCGGCGCCGAGCCGGCAAACGCGACCGGTGTGAGCCATAGCAAGTACGACGAAGCACAGGCGGCGCACGTCTACGTGTTTCAATACATGATCGCCAACACCGACTGGTCGCTCGTCACGTCCGACAATCATGACTTTTGCTGTCACAATATCGATCTGTATGAGCGAGACGGCAAGCTGATCCTCGTTCCATACGACTTCGATCTGGCCGGCATCGTTAATGCCCGCTATGCCTACCCGGACCGAACGTTGCCAATCGACAGAGTCACGCAGCGCATTTATCGCGGCGTCTGCATGGACGATAAAAAGCTGCGACGCGCTGTACGAAACATCGTCGCAAAGCGCGCGGATATACTGAAAGTCGTTGCCGATGTCCCCGGGCTCTCTGAGAGGCAGCGCAAGCGGCGTAGCCGTTTTCTCGAGGGCTTCTTCGAGAAAGCCGAAAAAGAGGACAAGCTGTTGAAAAACTTTGCCAGTCGATGCATCGAGAAGACCAAAAGGCACGCGACTTGAGTCTGTGTCGATAATTAGGAATCTGAACGAAATGAAAACTGATCTCTCAGCCAAGGGAATTCGTACCAAAGCTGTCCACGCCGGCGAGGCTTCGCATGCCGGAAGTACGTCATCCGCACCGGATCTCGTGATGTCGAGCACGTTTCGCGTGTCCGAGGAGGTCAGCTTCTCGGCCAACAAGCTCGAGTCGGAAGCCCCCTACGTGTATACGCGCTGGGCCAACCCGACGATCGGCCAGCTCGAGGCGAAGCTCGCGGCGCTCGAGGAGGCCGAAGCTTCCCTGGCGTTCGCAAGCGGCATGGCCGCGACGACCGCCGTGATGCTCGGGCACCTCTCGCAGGGCGATCACCTCGTCATCTGCGATACGAATTATCCAGGCACTGCCGAGTTCGCCCGTCAGACGCTGCCACGATTCGGCATCGACGTGACGCCCATCGACCAGACCGATCCGGCGAACGTCAGCGCCGCGCTGCGCGATGCGACCCGCATGGTCTGGATCGAGGCGCCCTCGAACCCGCTGCTTAAGATCGCCGATATCGCGGCGATCGCGAAGATTGCGCAGGAGCATGGCGCGCTGCTCGTCGTCGACTCGACGTTCGCAACCCCTGTCGCGACGCGGCCGATCGAGCTCGGGGCCGATCTGGTGGTGCATTCGCTGACGAAATACCTCGGCGGTCACGGCGACGCGATGGGCGGCGCGGTATGTGGCGCACGCGACCTGCTCGAGGCCCTCCGCACCGAGGCGCTGTCACACTACGGCGGCGTCATCAGCCCGTTCAATGCCTGGCTGATCATGCGTGGCATTGCAACGCTGCCGATTCGTATGCGCGAGCATGCGGCGAACGCAATGGCGGTTGCCGAGTTTCTGGACCAGCATCGGCGCGTCGAGTCGGTGCTGTACCCGGGGCTCGCATCGCACCCGCAGCACGAATTGGCAGCGCGTCAGATGGCGAATTTTTCCGGGATGCTCTCGTTTCGCGTCGCAAAGCCCAAAAGCGTTGCGGCGCGCATGATGACGGATCTCGAGGTTATCCACTACGCTGTTTCGCTGGGGCATCACCGTAGCCTGATTTATCTTTTGCAAACCGACGACCTGGCAGAAACGTCGTTCGGTCTCTCGGGCGAGGCACTTGAGGCATACCGCGAGGTCGCGGGCGAGGGCTTGTTCCGCCTTTCGGTCGGCCTCGAGGACCCAAAGGATCTGTGCACGGACCTGGATCGCGTCCTCTAAGCCGGCTTCAGCGCGCTACCGTTAGCGCCGAAACAAGACCGGGCCCAGCACGGGCGTGCCGCGCGACAGCCGGACCGAATCGCTGCTCGACATGCGGTACATGTAGAGGTCGTAGAAATTGCTGCGATCGTTCCAGCCGATGAACGCGATGTGGTTGCGGTCGGTTTTGTCGGGGTAGGGATCGTCGTCGGAGCGGGTCCGCTCGTGCAGCAGCGACACGTAGCCCGTATCGTTGACCCAGAGGCTGGCCTGCCCCGAATCGTTGTCGAGGTGTGAGTACACGATTCGGCCGTCATCGAGATAGAACGGAAAGCGATCGGGGCCCTCGTTCGCATGCGGCACGATGCTTTCGCTGCGTCTCGTAAGATCGTATTCCCACACACGATCGCTGTCGCCGGCACCACAGCGTTTGACATAGGAAATTTCGAATCCCGTTGGGGAAAACGACGGGGCCCAGAGCTCGCACCAGGAGATGACGACGGGGTTCGGATAAAGTTCCGGATAGATGCAGATGTTGCCGGCGCATTTGTAGACAATCGCACCGCCGTCCCACGAGTAGCGGGGATCCTCATCGCGCGTGCCGGCATTGCGTATGAGCAGCTGTGGATTACGAATGCGATTCCGCGAAAAATCCAGCGTTCCGGTATAAATGTCCCAGTCATAGTCGTCGGTGCGGCGCGCGGCGAAGACGATGGTCGAACCATCCGGAGAGACATCGGCGTTGCCGATCTCCGTGCTGCGGCGAAATGCAGATGGCATACGTAGCCGGCGTGGCCGGATCTGCTGCGGGTTTTGTGCATCGACGTCGCCGAGCGGCGCATAGTAGTAGTCGCCGCTCAGGTAGCGATCGAGAAACAGCACGTAGCCGTCGGATTGCGCTGACGCGCTGCCGGCTGCGAAGAGCGCGCACGCTGCGAGATACCAGGCGGCGGAAAATCGACGAGCGGGGATGGCGTCCAGCATCGGAGTATCCCTTTCTTATTATGTTAAAAAACTTATGTAAAGCAAAGACTTAACATAACAGAAATCGCGTCGGATTGCAGCGTGTCGTTGCGGTTTCAGGAAGCGGCCGGGCCCGCCAAAAGAACGAGTTACTCCGGGATTGCGCCGTATGCTGCTGAGCGCTCCAACATGTCTCGCATTACAGGCGCGTTACGCCGCCGCTCAGGCAGGCGCATGATTGCCTGTCTTGCCTGGATGAAGGCACGGCTTGCGTCATCGCTTCGACCGAGTCGATTCAGAATGTCGCCGCGCCGCCAGAGCCACCTGGGTGATGCGGCGAGTACGTCTGGCAGGTCGTCCAGAACGGCGAGTGCTGCTGCGTAACTCTCGCGGTCGAGCTCGGCGTCGACAAGGAACTCGACGAACACGGGTAATGGCCCGAAAATGTTGAGCGCTTTATCAATGCTCGCAACCGCGGCGTCGGTGTCGCCGGACTGGATCCAGAGTCGTGCTCTGTTGAGCCAGGGTTCGGGGCTTTGCGGTTCGTCACAGTCGATCAGAGTGGTAAGGTCCTCGATTGCGTTTTCGAACGACCCGATCTGTTCATACGCGAGGGCTCGCGTGCGCAGCGCGATCAGATGTCGCGGGTGCCGCTCAATGAAAGAGTTCAGCTCGTCGATCGCCTGATCGGGCTGGCCGGCATCGCTAAAGAGACGAGCTCTATGGAATCTCAGTTCGTCGCGAACATCCGACGTGCCGAGAACGTGGGCCAAGTCAAAGTCTTCCTTGGCCCGCTGCCAGTCCTGCAGGCGACGCCGCAGGTTACCGCGACGTACGTACAACGAGGCATCGCGGGGCCGATGCTCGATCTCGTGAGTCACGTGGTCCAGCTGAGTCTCGAGCCCCGTATGCGCACTGACGTTCTGTGCAGGCAAAATTGCGAGCACGGGCAACATGAACCATGCGGCGACGAGTCTATGCATAACGTCGCCGCCGGAATCCGAGGATCAGACTGAGCGTGATTAGGAACACCGGCCCGATACGTCCACTCCCTCCGCTCGCCGCAGGTTCGCTGGGCATCGAACTGGTAGTGGCGCTCACCATTACTTCCGGCGATTCGTTACCCGCGTCGTCGACCGCGATGATACCGTAGATGTAGGTTGTACCCGGCGCGAGGCCTGTGTCGGTAAAACTTAATGCGTCGACCGTATCGACCACTTGCCCATCCCTGGAAATTTCGTATCCCGTAACGCCGACGTTGTCCGTCGCAGCGTCCCACGCAAGCGTGATGCTGCTGGCCGTCACAGTTGTTGATCGCGCATTGGGGGGACTGTCCGGTGCTACTGTGTCGACGGGAGACACGCCTTCGATGAGCATGGTGAAATTGTCGAGGATATTTCCGACATCATCCAGAAACACGGCATCGAGACGGTCGCCATTGATGTCGAGCACCATGGAGCCAAGGGAATTGATGCTTACGAACATGGCGGGATGATCGAGAGTGCCGCCCGATATCCCTGAGGAACTTCCAGCTACTGCATAAACAGATCCTTGATGCATCGCGCCCGGCATGCCCTTAACGTAAGCACCCGTGTCGTTTTCACGGCCACTTCCGGAATCGATCTGCATCGATGTATCGAAACTCGAAGAGTCTCCGTAATGCGAATCGATCAAAAACGAGCGTTCATAGCTGTGGCTGTGTCCCGCGAGAACGAGATCCACGCCGTAGGATTCCAAGAGCGGCAACGCGTTTTCCCGCATGTCTCTGAGCTTACTTTCGCGATCGGAATCATGTGATCCCTTGGAATACGGCGGGTGATGCCAATAAGCGATGAGCCAGTCCTGCCGGTTCGCAGCGAGATCGTTCTCGAGCCAGGTCAACATAGTGCCGCTCGCCGATCGGTCGCTGTCATCCGAATCAAGGACGACAAAGTGTATGTTCGCGTAATCAAACGAGTAGTAGGCCTCCGTTCCGGACGCCAGGCCACCGGCTTCGGCATTTTTGGGCAGGCTGAAAATCTCGTAGTATGGACCGGTCTGGGTTGCCGAACTCGCCGACTGGCCATCGTGATTGCCGAGGGTCGGCCATAAGGGCACCTGACGCAGTATGACCGGATAGGTCTCGAATACGGCTGCCTGGTACTCCGCATCGGTCCCGTCCGGGTAGGCATTGTCGCCGAGCATCAACCAGAGATCTGTGCCTCGGGTTCCCGTGAAATCGAGATATGCGTCTCGCACATCACGAGCCGCGCTGTTGGCGCGGCCGGAATCACCGACGACCCAGATGCGAGTGTCTCTCGGCATGCCGGTCGGTGGCCCCGTGAAAAATGTGAAAGTATTGTCGCCGGCCAGCGTTTCCGCCGATGTGCCGATCGAATAATAGTAACGTGTGTTGGGCGTAAGCCCGGTGAGTTCGACCGCGTGCTCGGATTGGCTCGCGCCGATCGCGGACTGAGTCAAATCACCTGGCGATGTGCCATATCGGACGACGCCGTCGGTCGCCTGATCGGTTCTCCAGCGTACGATAATTGCTTCCGGCGTCGCCTGTTGTAAATAGGGACCACGCAAGACGCTTTGTGCCAAGACAGACGGTGCTGCACTGCTGACGGCGGTGACAATAACCGCCCAGGCAATTTCTTTGAGTCTCGTAGCCAAGTTGCCAACGTCGTGAAAAAGCTGAAGCCTCTGCCATCATAATTCTCATCAGTAATTGTGTGCCACTCTCACCAACGGCAGACGGATTTCCGGATTTGGTCTTTAAATCAGTTACTTCTAGAGATCTCGCCGAAATCCATTGCGCGAAGATTACGGGGATACCAGGACAGCAGAGGCCCGAGACACCGGCTGAATTGTGCTTCCAATTGCACGACCATAGAATCGTCACTATGACAGCCCGATCTGATTCCACCGGCACTTTGGACGTCGCGATGGCCCATGCCGCGCGGTTACTTGACGCGGACCCCGCCTTGGCCGCTGAGCAGATTCGAGAGATTCTGAAAGTCGTGCCAGGTCACCTGCCGGCGGAACTGCTTCTGGTAACCGCGAAGCGCCGGACAGGCGAGCCCGAGGCGGCGCTCAACATGCTTGAATCTTTGCTGGAGACGCATCCGAAATGGGCGGCGCTGCACTTCGAACATGCGCTGACGCTGGCAGATCTCGGTCGTGGGCAGGATGCGATCGACTCTCTAAGACGAACCGTCGAACTGGAGCCTGAGCACGGCGAGGCCTGGCGGTATTTGGCGGATCACCTCATGGCAATCGGCGATGCGCAGGGCGGCGATGCCGCGTATGCCCGGCACGTCCAGTGTTCGACAAAAGATCCGGTGCTGCAGCAGGCGGCCGTGGCGATGGTCAGGAACGACGTCGCCGTCGCCGAGAGGATTTTGAAGTCGCATCTCAAGAATGCGCCGACCGACGTAGCGGCGATACGCATGCTGGCCGAGGTCGCGGTGCGATGTGATCGCGCGGCAGAGGCCGAGAAGCTGATCCAGCGATGCCTTGAGCTCTCACCGGGATTTACGGCTGCGCGTTACAACTACGCCGTCATGCTGCATCGGCGCAATGACTCGCCCGGTGCGCTGGCCCAGATCGAACAATGTTTGCGGGCCGAACCGGAAAATCCCAGCTATCGCAACCTGGCTGCAGTGGCACTCAGCAGGCTCGGCGAGTATCAGCGATCAAGTGAGATATACGCACAGCTGCTCGCCGAGTACCCGGACAATGCCAAGGTATGGCTGAGCTACGGCCACGTCCTGAAGACGGAGGGACGAACTGCCGACTGCGTCGACGCGTACCGGCGGAGTATCACTTTGCACCCTGCATTTGGCGAGGCGTATTGGAGTCTTGCCAATCTGAAAACGTTCCGCTTTACCGAGGCCGACCTTTGGGAAATGGAGGCGCAGCTAAACTCGCCTGAGGTCAGTGACGCGGATCGCTGGCAATTTCATTTTGCATTGGGCAAGGCGTTCGAGGATGCCGGTGATTACAGGTGGTCGTTCGAACATTATAGCAAGGGCAATGCCCTGTACCGGGCCGCGCACCCGTACAGCGCCGATCTCAACACGAGACGGGCACAGCGCCTGAAAAAGAACTTCAGTCGCGAGTTCTTCGACGCGCATGCAGGGTCCGGATTCGATGCACCCGATCCGATATTTATCGTCGGCATGCCGCGCTCGGGCTCGACACTCCTCGAGCAAATCCTGTCCTGTCACTCCGCGGTCGAAGGGACCATGGAGCTGCCGGACATCATGACGCTGGCGCGGGACCTGAGCGAAGAAGCCGACGGGGACGAATCAGCCAGGTACGCCGAGGTACTGGCATCGAAATCTGAACAGGACCTGCGTGAGCTGGGAGAGCGATATATCGAACGGACGCAGGTGCAGCGCAAGACCGATCGACCGTTTTTTATCGACAAGCTGCCCAATAACTTCATTCACGTCGGCATGATTCACCTCGTGCTGCCGAACGCGAAGATCATCGATGCTCGTAGGCATCCTTTGGGCTGCGGCTTTTCCAATTTCAAGCAACACTATGCAATCGGCCAGAATTTCAGCTACGACCTCGAGGACATCGGTCGCTTTTATCATGATTACGTCGATTTAATGGCGCACTTCGATGCGGTGTTGCCGGGCCGCATCCACAGGGTGTTTTACGAGGATACCGTTGCCAGGACGGAAGACACTATCCGCAAATTGCTCGATTACTGCGGGCTCGAATACGAGACGGACTGCCTGCGCTTTTTCGAAAGCAAGCGGGCGGTTCGAACCGCCAGCTCGGAGCAGGTACGCCAGCCGATCTACAAGGACGGCACCGTGCACTGGCGCAATTACGAGGCGTGGCTCGATCCGCTGAAGGCAGCGCTGGGCCCGGTGCTCGAACTTTATCCGCGCGTTCCCCGCTTCTAGCCGCCCACTCAAACCGCAATATACGCCAGATTTGCCTGCGCCCTGTGGCATACGCACGTCGCCGACCACGCTGGACGATTGCCCTCATTTAGGGGTAATGTTAGCGATGGTGCGATGGCATAGTTGCATAAAAACAACTGGAGAGCGAGCATGCAAGTTTCCCGTCCCAAGATTCCTCACGCCAGCTTCACGCGGACTCCGGTGGCGACCGGCATCATGCTGGCGCTGGCGAGTCCGGTACTTATCGCGCAGCAGACTACGATCGAAGAGATTACGGTCACC
>JBFJOC010000059.1:0-16458 GCA_041617855.1 Woeseiaceae bacterium
GGCGCTCCCGGACCAGTAGTGTCGCCGCTTCCTTAGAAGGAAAAAGGCCGGCGGTCCGTACCTGCTGGCGGGAGGTACTTCCGGCGCAGTGCCTCGTGCCGCCTGGGCGGAAATTCCTCGAGGATGACCTTGCGCAGGTGATTCTCCGCGATCAGTACCTGATCCTGCGCAATCTTCAGCAGCGCCTCGGCGTCCCTGACGGCCTCCTTGGCCTCGCTGATGAGACGAGGCTTCACCGAAGACGCACGAGCGCGAAGTTTCTCTACCCGTCGTTCCCGCTTTGCGAGAAGCACTTCGGCGCGTCGCATGTCCGCACGCCGCTGCCTCAGTGACCGACGCCGGGCAGTCAGCTGCCCGCGCCCCGACCGGGCCCATAGCCGATTTCCCACGAACAGCAGCACGACGGTAAGCACCAGCGCCGCGGCCACCAACGCCCAATTGTCCAGCAAAAACCCCGCGTCCATGCCGCTACGGTACCGCAAGCCGAAACGGCCGTCGGCGACGGAGTTCCGGAAGCGGACCATCAAGGCAGCTGGTTGCGTTACATTTGCGTTATTTAATGTATAAAATATAACGCATGACAGCCACGAAAGTCGCCACGCTCAACCTGCGTATCGATCCCCGGGTCAAGGCTGCCGTCCGGACGGCCGCTGCGCGCGAGCACCGGAGCATCGCCAACATGATCGAGGTGCTGATCAGGCGCCACTGCGACGCGACGGGTATCCCGATAGCAGTCGCTAGCAACGGCATCAAGAGACCTGCCGATGAATGAGCAGCTGCTACGCGCGATGGTCGCCGCAGGTGCAGTCCAACGCATCACGATCGTTGCGTACGGGTCACGTTTTCACGTCAAGGCACGAACGCCAAACGGCTCGGTGACCGCAGAAACCCGGCGCGGCAAGATCAAGTCCTGGGTCACGCTGGATGCCGCGGCGCGCTGGGTACGCAAGCTCGGAATTGGCAAGGCCGAAGTGCGGCTCTCAAACTGGCAGCCCAAACAGCGCGAACTGCCGGTCTGACATTTACGAACGCTTCATTCCGCGCTGCCCGGGCCATCTGCGGCGCTCGGCCAATCGGCATCGAACGGGAACGGCCGAATATCCGTATTGAACGTGAGATAGCGGACGATTTCGTACACATACATGGCGATACTCTGACCGGCGTTGACTAGCCGCCGATTCGGCTCGCCAGTGAACAACACCCACAGGAAGCCCAGGACGACGACGACGGTTCCCACCAGGCTCGCAACACCTACCAGCACGCAAAAAACCAGCATGAACAGGAAGCGGAGCCAGGTCGATCGGGACTTGACGTGCTCCTCGATTTGGCTTCCCGCCCGCGCATCGGGCGAGATTTCCGAATCGACGGACGAACGGTCATCACTCATAGGCGCCCTCCTGTTCCTGACGGATGACAGATTCGGGGATTCTACTGCGTCGCTTCGCGTGCCGGGAAGCGCGTCCGCGCAGGCATGGAATGTCGCCCGCCTCAGCTTGCGAAAAACGCCCGGTAGAGCAGCACCAGGATTACGATCGCAACGACGACCCTGAACAGCGCGGCGGCACCGCCGTGCTCTTCGAGGCCCGGCACGCTGCCCGTCAGGCCCTCACGCTGAACGGCCAATGCATCCACGATCTCTTTGGCCTCCCGCAGCCCCAGCCCGGTTTCCTCGCGCAGGAGCTTGATCGCCTGAACCTTGTTCCCCGAATCCAGCGCTGCGAGGACCGCATCGGACACGGCGAGGTGTTCTTGTCGCAGCTCGTCCATTTCCTGAGTTTAGCCGGAAACCCGCTCGATCGGCTGCGAGCGTCGCCTAATGCGCTGGTAACGTGTCATAGCGGCCAGACGACAACAATCATCGGCACGGCCACGACGATGATCAAAATCTCCAGCGGCAGGCCCATGCGCCAATAGTCCCCGAAACGATAGCCGCCTGGGCCCATGATCAGCGTATTGTTCTTGTGACCTATCGGAGTCAGAAACGCGCACGACGCCGCCACCGCGACGCCCATCAGGAACGGATCCGGGTTGACGCCAAGCCGGGCCGCGATTTCCAGCCCGATTGGTGCCGCGATAACCGCGGTCGCCGTGTTGTTCATGACGTCGGATAACGTCATCGTAACGACAATCAGCAGCAGCAGAACGAACACCGGAGACAGCTCGCCCGACAGCTCGACGATACCGTCCGCGATCAGTGCCGTTCCGCCCGTAGTCTGCAGCGCGGCGCCAATCGGGATCATCGATCCCAGGAGCACGATCACGGGCCACTCGATAGACTCGTAGATTTCCCGCAGCGGGACGATATTGAAAACAACGTAGGCCGCCGCGACGCACCCGAGCGCGATCGGCAGGTACAGGATCCCGACGCTCGCGGCGAGGATCGCGGCGCCGAACAGCGCCACCGCAAGCCACGCCTTCTCGCGCTGAATGACGCGATGACCGCGATCCGCGAGCGGCAGCAGCCCGAGCCGTCCCGTCACGTCCGCGAGTCGCTCCTCCGCGCCCAGCAGCAGCAGGACGTCGCCGGCCTGCAGCGTCAGCTTGCGCACCTGTTCGCGGAAGCGCTTCCCCTGTCGAGAGACCCCGATCAGGGCGACGCGATAACGGTACAGGAGCCGCATCGAGATTGCAGAGCGGCCGGCCAGGGGCGACGGCTCCTGCACGACGACCTCGTTCAGGACCATGTCGTCGCCTTCGAGCAGGCCTTCGGCTTTGCCGACGTACTCGAGCTTGAGCGCACCGAGGGCCTCCTCGAGGCTGTCCGGGCTCGCTTCGATGACGAGCGTGTCACCCGCGCGAATTTCGGCAATGCGGGCGAGACCGGGAAGCCGCTGTCCGCGGCGCGTCAGACCGATGATCTCGATGTCGCTTTGCGCGGCCTTATCGTCGAGATCCCGAACGCGTTTGCCGATGATTTTCGACCCCTCCGGAACGCGCACTTCGGAAATGTAGTGGGCCAGATCGAACAGATCCTTCCCGGCGTCGGCTGACAGGCGATCGCGCGGCAGGAGCCGCCAGCCGATTAGGGTCACGTAGGCGACGCCCACGGCGGCGCAGGCCAGCCCGACCGGTGCAAAATCGAACATGCGAAACGGAGCGCCCAGGGCATCCCCCCGAAATTCCGCGACGACGATATTCGGCGGCGTGCCGATCAGCGTAATCATGCCACCGAGGATCGATGCGAAGGACAGCGGCATCAGCGTTAGGGATGGACTGCGCTCGGCCTTTTTTGCAGCTTGCAGGTCCACGGGCATCAGTAGCGCAAGCGCGGCGACATTGTTCATGAGCGCCGACAGGGATGCGGCCAGTCCAGACATGAGACCAATGTGACCGGCGAGTCCGCGCGCGCTGCCGATGACCCGTCGTGATACAACCTCAATTACGCCGGAATTCGACAGGCCCCGACTCACGATCAGGACGAGCGCGATTATGATCGTCGCCGGATGCCCGAAGCCTGCGAACGCCTGCTCTTTGGGAACGATGCCAGTTACGAGCGCCGCGAGCAGCGCAACAAATGCAACCAGATCGTACCGCCAGCGTCCCCATATGAGGAAAGCGAATACGAATACAAGAAGAGCGAACAGCAGGAGTTGATCCGTTGCCATGCGTTTTCTGACGTTCCTGCGATAACAGCGCAGTCAGGACGATACGCTAACTATCTCGATTTTCCGAGCCGGCGGGCGCCAGCGTAGTGCTCCCGCGCCGGCGCGGCGAGCTAGAATTCGGGCATGACCATTATCCTTGCGGTCCTCGTCATCCTCGCTCTCGTGTTCGGACCCGGGCTCTGGGTTCGACGCGTCCTCGATCGCTACAGCGAGCCTGCCGATCGATATGCTTTGACGGGTGCGGCGCTCGCCCGGCGCCTGCTTGACAGCAGCGGCCTCGAACACGTTGCCGTCGAGACGACTCGGGATGGCGATCATTACGATCCCATCGCGAAAGCCGTGAGGCTCATGCCGGAGCGTCACGGCGGGCGGTCGCTCACCGCCGTCACGGTCGCTGCGCACGAGGTGGGCCATGCACTGCAGGACAAAAGCGGCTACGCACCGCTTCGGATTCGGACCCGACTCGTGCGCGGCACCCGGCACGTCGAGCGCATTGGCGCCGCCGTCCTCATGGCTTCCCCGTTCGTCGGCATGCTGACGCGGGCGCCAGCTCTGAGCCTGATCATGTTCGCGGCCGGCTTTCTAACGCTCGCATCGTCCGCAGTTGTGCACCTCGTCACGCTGCCAACGGAACTGGACGCGAGCTTTCGCCGGGCGCTGCCGCTTCTGGAGCGCAACAAAGTGCTGAAACCGGTGGACCGCCCTCATGCCCGGAGGCTGCTCAAGGCGGCCGCATTCACGTACGTCGCGGCATCGCTGATGAGTCTCCTCAACATCGCGCGCTGGTGGGCCATTCTGCGGCGGTGATCGGCAGCGGCGCGGGCCCGTGCCGGTGCGCTACCAGGGATCGACCGTGAGGATGTCTACCGGGTATCCGACGTCGGCATGCACGATCATCGTGGCGTCAGCCACGCGACCGCGAATCGGCAGGTACGCGTATTCCGAAGCTTGTCCCGGCTGCGATCCAAGCCAGGAGCGAATCCTGCGCGCCCGCGGCTCGTCACCGTCCAACAGGACGCCTAGCGGTCGCGCCCGCGAACGAATCATTGCAGTGCCCGTCGCATACGTATGCCAATACTCCGGACGCCGATCGATGTCGGCACCGCCGCCGAACACGACGTCGTCGATCAACGCGTTACGCTTATCGACGTCGTCAGGCAGCGCAGCGTAGACGAGCCGCGGCGCATGTCCAGGACGCGTGTTGAATTCCTCGCGGGTGAGCATTGCCGCGTCAATTTCCCCGCGCGCGATCACCTCGAAACGATCAACGGCGAACACCGCATAGAATGGCCGGCGGTCGTAGAGCACGAACGTCGCCGATACGACCGCAGCCGCTTCGACGAGAGCGAGCATCGCAAGATCGAATTTGAGCCCCGGCTTGCCGCGGCGATAAACCAGCGCCGTGAGGCAGGGACCAAGCACGAACGTAACGCCGGCGAGTATCCACACGAACCTGGCCACGCCTGCGAGCGCAAAGTACGCGCCCGGATACCAAAGGAATCGGAGCGCCGTGAATACCAGACCCAGTGCCGCGAGCGTTGCCGCGAGGCGTATCGAGAACATACGAAGTCGGGTCATCAATAAGCGAAACGCTGCTCCGGGACGACCTACATGGTACCGGCCGGTCGACGACGCGAGTGTGCGCCAGTCGGCGCTTGCGGCCCTGGCCTGTAGCCGCGTGCCGAATACTTCACATTCCAGCCAATTTTCCTTGGTTTACGGGGGATGGCGCTGCTATCATCCGCGCCCGACGAGCCGGTCGACCCCGGCGCCGCGACGACGCGGTGCGGCGGGCGGATACCTACCGATCGGCGCGGATCTGGCGCCCTTTTCTGCTTGACCGACCGACGACGTGCTCGAGGCATGCAGCATGCGGGTCCACTGGCAGTACCCGCGCCGGACAGGAGACTTACAGCAGAGCCTGACGACGATGAAAGATTTGAACACGTACCGCAACATCGGCATTTTCGCGCACGTTGATGCGGGCAAGACAACGACTACCGAGCGCATTCTCAAGCTTACGGGCAAGATTCATCGCACCGGCGAGGTACATGACGGCGAAGCCACGACGGACTTCATGGAGCAGGAGCAGGAGCGCGGCATCACCATTCAGTCGGCCGCGACCAGCTGCGAGTGGAACGGCCATCGGCTGAATATCATCGACACGCCGGGCCACGTCGATTTTACGATCGAAGTTTATCGTTCGCTGAAAGTGCTGGATGGCGGCGTTGGGGTCTTTTGCGGCTCCGGCGGCGTCGAGCCGCAGTCCGAAACGAATTGGCGCTATGCCAACGATTCTGAGGTCGCCCGCATCATTTTCGTGAACAAACTCGATCGGGTCGGCGCCGACTTCATGCGCGTGGTCAAGCAAATCGAGGATGTGCTCGGCGCAAAGCCGCTCGTCATGGTGCTGCCGGTCGGCGTCGAGGATAATTTCCGCGGCATCGTCGACCTGCTGACTCGCAAGGCCTGGATCTGGAAATCGTCCGACGCGCCCGAGGACTTTGAGATCACCGACGTGCCCGAGGACATGCAGGCACTCGTGGAGGAGTGGCGCGAAAAGCTGATTGAGACCGCGGTCGAGCAGGATGACGACTTGCTCGAGCAGTATCTAGAGGGCAATGAACCGTCGATCGATGACCTCAAACGCTGCATTCGCAATGGCACGATCAATCTGGATTTTTTCCCGACCTATTGCGGATCGGCTTTCAAGAATAAAGGCATTCAGAACGTCCTCGACGCGGTCGTGGAGTACTTGCCGAACCCGACCGAGGTTAAGCCGCAGCCCGAAATCGACCTCGAGGGGAACGAAACCGGCGGCGTCGCGACGGTCGATCCGGCCAAGCCATTACGGGCGCTGGCCTTCAAGATCATGGACGATCGCTACGGAGCGTTGACGTTTACGCGCATCTACTCCGGCACGCTGAAAAAAGGCGACAACGTGCTGAATACGTACACGGGCAAGACCGAGCGCATCGGCCGAATTGTCGAAATGCATGCCGACTCGCGCGAAGAGCTCCATTCGGCGCAGGCGGGCGATATCGTCGCGCTGCTCGGCATGAAAAACACGCGTACCGGCCACACTTTGGCCGATCCGAACAATCCGGCAACGCTAGAGCCCATGGTGTTCCCGGATCCGGTCATCTCCGTTGCGATCGCGCCGAAACAAAAGGCCGGCACGGAAAAGTTGGGCATCGCGCTGAACAAAATGGTCCAGGAGGACCCGTCCTTCCAGGTGGCGACCGACGAGGATTCTGGCGAAACCCTGATCAGAGGCATGGGCGAGCTGCATCTCGATATCAAGGTCGATATCTTAAAGCGCACCCACGGTGTTGCGGTCGAGATGGGAAAGCCGCAGGTGGCCTATCGCGAATCGATCACACAGACGGTCGAGGACAGCTACACACACAAGAAACAGACCGGCGGTTCCGGCCAGTTTGGACGCATCGACTATCGCATCGAGCCTGCGGAACAGAACGCAGGCTACGTGTTCGAATCACTCGTCACCGGCGGCAACGTGCCGCGGGAGTACTGGAGCGCCATCGAGAAGGCGTTTGCAGCCAGTATGGACACAGGTACGCTGGCAGGTTTCCCGCTCGTCGACGTCAAATTCACGCTATTGGACGGCGCGTATCACGCCGTCGACTCGTCGGCGCTCGCTTTCGAAATCGCGACCAAGTCAGCGTATCGCCAGTCAGTGCCGAAAGCCGCGCCGCAGCTGCTCGAACCGATAATGAACGTTGACGTGTTCACGCCGGAGGGCAACGTGGGCGATGTCATCGGCGATTTGAATCGACGACGCGGCATGATCAAGTCGCAGGATGCCGGTGCGACCGGGGTACGCGTCAAGGTCGAGGCGCCGCTAGCCGAAATGTTCGGTTATATCGGTCACCTGCGTACGCTCACGTCGGGTCGCGGCCAGTTCTCCATGGAATTCTCGCACTACGCGCCGTGTCCGCAAAACGTTGCGGACGAAGTGATCCGAGAAGCCGAGGAGCGCAGAGCCGCCAAGTGACCCGGCGTCCTCAGCTCAGTGGCGCTGCCGCGCGGCGGCGGTTAAAGCGCAGCACGTCGACGATGAACATCGCGACTGCGCTCCAGATCAGCAGGAAACAAACAAGATGGGCGAGCGTCAGTCTTTCGCCGTAGTAAACGCCGGTCAGGAACTGCAGCGACGGTGCCAGAAATTGCATGAAACCGATCGTCGAAAGTTCGACCCGGCGCGCGGCGAGCGCAAAGCACAGTAAGGGGACGACGGTGATCGGTCCGGCCAGCAGCAGCAGTCCGGACAACGCGGGGTCCGCCGTGCCGATAGCGGCCCGCCCCGTCGCCGCGAGCAACGCTATCCAGCCCACCGCGGCCGGCAAGAGCAGTACGGTTTCGATGAACAGCCCTGGCATCGCTCCGACCACGGTTCGCTTGCGGATGACGCCGTAAACGGTAAACGTCACGGCGAGCGACAGGGCGATGAGCGGCACTTCGCCCGCGCTGAACGTCAACACCAGCACCCCCGCGGCCGCGGCGACGACGGCAGCAGACTGCAACCGGCGCAGGCGTTCACCGAATAACACCACGCCGACGAGCACGTACATGAGCGGGTTGATGTAGTACCCGAGACTGGCCTGAAAAATGTGCCCTCGCTGTACGGCGACGATGTAAATTAGCCAGTTGCATGCAATAAACGCCGCTGCCGCTCCCAGCCACAGCACGGTATGCGTCGTCGCAATGGCGTACCGGACCTCTGCCCATTGCCGTCGCGCGGTGAGGATCAGCGCACCGAACGGCACCGCCCAGATGATCCGGTGAACCAATACTTCCGACGCGAGCACGCTGTCCACGGCCTTGAAATACACGGGCAGGAAGCCCCACAGCGTGTAGGCGACGAGCCCGGCGATGACGCCGTCCCGGGAATCCCGACCTAGCTCTTCGGCCGGACCGCTGGTCGCGTTGCCATCTGTCACTATCGCTCGCTCCCCGGGGGGATACCGCCGCTTCCGGCCAATCTGTAGCTCAATGCGGGCCCGAGCCCGGTATTCTGGGCACCTCGCCTGCGAAATCACAGGCCCGTACGGCGAGAACGGCCCTAGCCCCGCCTTCCAGGTGCCTCTCGGGACGCCCGCTACGGCCGGGATCCGCAGGCAAATTTGCGCGTTTTGTGACCTAACTCCATGAAACCGGGCGTGCTTGAGCCCAAACTGGGCTCTCGGCGGCCTGCTTATGTTCAGCAGCCGCGTTCGCAGGCAGCGGGATACCATGTACCTACAGCATTTCGGCCTCGACAAGGGACTATTCACGACCCGGCCAGTCGGACCGGAGGTCTTCGTCGGGCCGCAGATCGTCACGGCAATGGACGCGCTGAAGAAGGCGCTGGCGTCGCCCGACGCCGTCGTGGTGTTCGAGGGCCCGCCGGGGGTCGGCAAGACGACGCTCGTGCACCGCGCACTTGCAGGCCTCAGCGAGAGTTGGGTGACGGTCTCCGTGGGCCGTATCAGCCTGAGTCAGGACGAGGTTCTGGAACTCCTGCTCGAGGAGCTGGGCGCGGTGCCCGTTCCGAACAGCACCGTGCAGCGCTTCGCGCTGTTCCGGCGCACGCTGCAGCAGTTCGAGGCGGCTGATCGCCGGGTGTTCATCGTCGTCGAAGACGCGAAACGCGCCGGCACCGACCTGCTGCTCGAGCTCGAAGCATTGACCGCAAAGGATGCTGGCGCATCCGGCGGGTCCAGCCTGATTCTCATGGGAGACACGGGGCTCGACGAGCTGCTGCGCACGTCCGAACTCGCGCGCCTGAAGCAGCGCCTGCGACTGCGGCGTTCGATCGAGCCGCTGTCGGCCCGGGAAACGCTCGCGTATCTGAAGCACTGTTGCCGCAATGCAGGCGGCGACTTCGACGCAATCTTCTCCGCAGGGGCGAGCGACGCGATTCACACGATTACTGGCGGAGTCACACGCATCGTCAATCAGGTTGTCGAGGCGGCGCTGACAACCGCTGCCGAACGCCGCCTCAGCCGGATAACTCCCGAGCTGCTCGGCCAGGCAGCCGGCGAACAGTGCGGCCTGACCGTCGAGCTGCCGGCATTGGGTGGCCTGGCGGACGACGAGTCGACCACGATCGTCGAGAACGAGCCCTCGTCCGACGACACGGGTCACGATACGTTTGCAGCCGCGTCGCAGGCCGAGCCCGAGGCTGCCAATGACCCGGCCGCGGATGCGTGCCGGGCAGCGCTGGCCGACGCGGCGTCGAGCAGCGAATCCGCACCCGCAGACACCGCGAATGACGTTGCCGCGGCGCCAAGCGACGGACTCGCGACGGCCGTTGTTGACGCGTCGACTGCCGCATCCACAGAAGCAGCCACGGACGCTGCAGAGCATGCTGCTACGGACGTCATCCAGACCCCGGTGCCCGATCGGGATCTCGGCACTGCTGCCTCGGCCAGAGCGCCCGGGCAGGGCTATCCGATCGACGTCGAGGCCGGCCCCGCGGCCGTGCTGCCGACAGGTCTCGCGACCGACCAGTTTGCGCCGAACGACCTGCCGGCATTCATTGAGGAAACCCTGCCCGATCTCGAGGAGTTGAAAAATGCGCTCGAGTCGGCGGCAGTTCGCGTGCCCGAATCCGCCGAGGACGACACCGGACCCACGCTGGCCGAGCCGCTCGGCGAGGAACCCGGCACGCAAGGGCTGCTGTGCCTGGCAGAGCTGCCGGAATCGGTTGACGACGAAACCGCAGGTGGCACGACGCCGGAGGGGCTGCCCGTGCTGACGGACTCGGTACCGGGCATGCCGGCCTTGGAGGCCGCAGGGCAAGCGGCGGCGTCGGCTGCCGTCGTCTCGAACGACAGTCAACCCCACCCGCCGGCAGACGCATCCGGACTGTTCCTGGCAAGCGACATCCTGCCGGACGTGGATCTCGCGAACGCTGCGCTCCGCAGCCCGTTGACCGGAGTGACACAGACAAACGACGAGCTGCCCGAATGGGACCGCGATCCCACGTATGCCGAGCTGAAGCCCGACTTCGACGTGCTCGAAGCGGCGATTGCGGAGACGCAGGTGGATCTCGTGCAAACGGTGCGCACGATGCTGCCTGACGACAAGAAAACGCTCGCCGACGACGAGGACACCGAGCTCGCCATAGCGCTCGAAGCCACGCTGCCGGGTGACGCGTCGGTCGACGGTGGGCTGTCCGAGGACCCGACTGTTGAAGCTACCCTCCCCGGGCTGTCATCCCTCGAGGCGACGATCGCGCAGAATCCCGACGCCGACGACTCGGCAGAGCTCCCCCAAATCACCCTGGATCGGGAAATCGAGGAAAAAATCAGCGAAGCGAAGGCCATCCTGAGCCGGACCCACCCGGACCTGGGCGCGACGGTGGCGCCGGGGTCGCTCCCCGACGTACCTGGCGATGCCGATCGCACGCATACGTCTGACTCGGGGCGGCAAAGGATGGCGGCGGAGCTCGGCGCGGCACCGACGCTTGGCGACGTCTCCGACACGCTCGCCGAGACGCTATTCGGCGATGAATTCGGCATGACAAGCGCGCAGGTGCTCGGCGACCCCGCGAAAGACGCTCCCGCAAACGACGAGTTGGCGCTGGTCGAAGGCGAAGCGGACACCGACAGCATCACGGAACCGCAGCCTCCGGCGCCGCCCGAGCCGCCGGCCACAAGCCCAGCGTCCGCCGCGGAGAGACCCGGCGCAGGGAGCCTCAGGCGGCCGCAGCAGTCGCCCGGCCTTGATTCCAGTCAGACCGAGCGGCTTGCCACGCTGCAGAAACTGAGAGGCCGTCCGCTGCAGATGCCGCAGCCGGCCGAATCTGTGGTGCTCGGCGAAACGATCGTCGAGGATCAGCCCGTGGCTACGCAATCTCCGCCGCGTTCCATCGACGAGCAGATTGACGTGTCCATCACGCAGACGCTGGACAACCTCAAGGTTCAGAAGGCACTGAATCGGGACAATGACGAGGAGCCGGCGCGCAAACGCGGCTTTCTCAGCCGCTTCCGGAAATCCTGACCGACACCTAACGGCGCAGAAAGCCGGGCGGCGCGCCCGGCTTGTTGTCGTGCAGGCGCGCGTCAGGGCCTCTCGTGCTGGATGTCCCACAGATAGTCCGCGTGCGGGCCGCAGATATCGGTGAATTCCGCGCCGGCCACGTTATCATCGCCGTATATCGCTTCGATCGCCTCGCCGCGCGCGGCCAGAAGCGTCGCGTGATCCTTGGCGGTCATCGTTTGCAGCTTGCGGTACTTGCCGCCCACGACATGCGCAGCAAAGCCCCACGACGTCAGCTTGCCTTGCTCGACGAGCTTGTCCATCACGGGTGCGAAATGCTCTTTGACGATCTCGTCGGCGCGATCCTCCCGAGTGATGTCGCACACGTGATACACGGACATCCCGGCGTCTCCGCGCGCCTCACCCGTCATCCCGATCACGCTGACCCAGATGTAGTCCTCGTGATGCGGGCATATCGCGGCGAATTCGGCAGCCGATTGATCATCGTCTCCTGCGGCTGCAGCCTGCGCTTTCGTGATCGCGTCCTGGTCCGCCAGCAGGTCTTCAATCGAGTCGGACATGAAGTATTGCAGTCGCCGCCAGGGTCCGCCGGTGTGGTGTGCAAGCCAGCCCCACGCCCGGATGGTTCCATCGTCGACGAGCTTGTGCAGGACAGGCACACCGTCTGCGACAATCTCGTCAACGCGATCGAGGCCTGCGCCTTCGCACCGGAAATACGTCGCATAGATGTACCGCTCGGGCGTTTCATGTTCCTCTGAAAGGGCACCGAGCGCAAATAACGTCAGTGTTCCGCCGATCACCGCGATAAGTATTCTTCTCATTCTTTATCTCCACCATGAGCGCGAATTGCGCGACCGCAGTTTAGACGACAGTCCCAATTTCTCCAATCGGCCAAGCCGAGCAAGACTCGGCATCTGCGGCAAATACGAATTGTCCTCGGCGGCTAATGCCCCTTGCCGTCAACGTACCCCCGAACGACATCCTCGAGCATCGCCAGCGGCAATGCTCCGTTGCCGAGAACCACGTCGTGAAACTCCCGCAGATCGAACTGTTCATCCAGCGCTTGTTCGACCAGGCTGCGCAACTCACGAATCTTCAGCTCGCCCAGCTTGTACGCGAGCGCCTGCCCGGGCCACGAGATGTAGCGATCCACCTCCGCGCGAACGTTGCCGGGCGAGAGCGACGTGTTGTCGGCTAGAAATTCCATCGCCTCCTGCCGGCTCCATCCCTTCGCATGAATACCGGTGTCGATTACGAGCCTGCAGGCGCGCCACATCTCGTAGCTGAGGCGTCCGAAGCGCTCGTACGGGGTTCGATAAATGCCCATTTCCTGACCGAGCCATTCCCCGTAGAGAGCCCAGCCTTCTCCGAACGCGCTGAAGTACAGGTTGCGACGAAAATCGGGCACATTTTCCATTTCGAGCGCCAGCGCATTCTGGTGGTGGTGGCCGGGCACCGCTTCGTGCAGCGTCAGTGCAGGCATTTCGTACAGCGGCCGCTGATCGAGTGCATAGGTATTCACCCAGAATTCCCCGCCGTGACTGCCGCCGAGCGGCGCGCCGTAATACGCGCCGGTCACGTAATTCGGTGCAATTTCCTCGGGGACAGGCACGATGCCGTAGGGTTGCCGCGGCAGCCGGCTGAAAAAGCCGGGCATGACGTAGTCGATGCGCTTTGCCAGGTAGGCGACCTCTTTTAGCAGCGCATCCGCCGATTGTGCATAAAATCGCGGCTCGGTGCGCAGATGGTCCGTGAATGCCCGGAATTTTCCGGCGAAGCCGAGTTCGGCAATTATCGTGTCCATTTCGGCACGGATGCGCCGAACCTCGTCGAGACCGGTCGCGTGCACGTCGTCTGCTGTCGCGCCATCAAGCGTCGTGTAGCGTCTGATCTGAAACGCGTAGTAGCGTTCACCGCCCGGTAGCGCCGTTGCGCCGAGCGTGTCTGACGCTTCGTATTCCGATGCAAGAAACTCCACCAGGCGAGCAAATGCGGGCATGACCGCATCCCCGATTGCGGCCCTCCCCAGCTTTCGAAGCCGGCTCTTCTCGCCATCATCCAGCCTGCTGCTCATTGACTTGAATGGCTCATAGAAACGACTGTCCTCCACATTGTCCTTGAGCTGTGCCTGGAGCGTCGGTAGAACCCCTCCGATTACGATCTTCGGCAGCACGAAACCGTCTGTCGAACCGACGCGCATGTTGTCGATGTTCTCGGCAAAGTAGCGCGGAATCTCCCGCAGGCGCGAAATATAGTCTTCGTAGTCCTGAGCCCGGTCCATCCGAACCCCGTCACTCGCGGTGAGGGCACTCATGAAGAATCCGGAAAACGTGTTGAACGGGATACGCGCGAGATCGAGTTCGTAGGCGCCTATCGAGTCTTCCAGCACCCACTGGAACAGCTCGAGATTGATACGAGCCGTCGGCTGCAGCATTGGCGAATTCAGCGCGCGAGCGCGCCGCAGAAAGGAGCGCTCGCGAGCAAGGCGTCGCTGCCGATCTCCGGGCCCAACGCGTGGCAGGCGATCATTGAACTTGTTTACGCCAACCTGCGTCGCGGCAATCGGGTCCTCGCGCAAATAATATTCCCAGTACTCTGCGATCAGCCCATCCAGCTTTGCGTCCACGGCTGACGTCGAATCTGCAACGGCGGAATAACTCGTTGCCGTCACTGCAATGAATATGACCCGTAAGATCCGCTGCATTACCCTCACCGATTTCGTCAGGAAGGCGGCATTATAGGGGCTGCCGGAAGCACGGTCCCGCCCAACGACGGGCGATTGGCTGCCGCGATAGGTATTGACCGAAATTACGTGTGCAGCGTACGCATGTTTGACGCGGACGGGGCCGAATAGTCTAGAATCCGCAGTTCTTTGTTCGCGTCGCGGACCAATATTGGCTACACCGGTAAGCCGTCGGAGGATGTAATGGGCGACACGGTTCTGGCAGTCATCGAAATGGATAACTTTCCCGAGGAAGTCGCGCAGCGCGCCGCGTGGCTAGCGCAACTGTACGGCTGTGATCTGCATCTTATGCTCAGCGACCCGACGATCGCAATCCTCCGCGATCGTTTCCTCGTGTCGAACGAGACGAAGCGAATCGCGGACAGCGTTCACGGAGCCCAGGACGAAACGATGCGGGAACTGGCCCAGAGTGCCAGCGATCGCGGCGTAACGGTCGCGACCTCGATAAGCCACGATCGCCCCGCGGCCGACGCGATCGTCGAGAAGGCTCGGAATTTCGATCCCCGCTTCGTAGTCAAGGGCACCCAGTACCACAGCCCCGCCGAGCGCGCCATCTTGACGTTTACCGACTGGGAGCTCATCCGGGATCTCGATTGCCCACTATGGCTCGTTAAAGAACATGCCTGGCGGGAAAAGCCCGTCATCGTCGCGGCCGTCGACCCGACGCATCGCGACGACGAACACGCGTCACTCGATCAGCGGATTGTCGATCTCGGCAAGTCCGTTGCGGCACACGTCGACGGAAGGCTCGTTCTGTTTCACACCTATCAGCGGCTCGTCGAAATAGGGTCCTACGCGATGCTGTCGTTCAAGCCGCAGAAGCTGCCGATCGACGAGCTCGACAAGAAAATGCGCGAAGAACACCGGCAAAAACTGGACGCACTCGCGGCAAACAACGACATTCCGGCGCGCGACGTCCACCAGCTTCCGGGTCGCACGCACGAGATTCTGCCGACGTTTGCCCGCACGCAGGGCGCCGATCTCGTCATCATGGGCGCGCTGTCGCGGGGTAAGCGCAAACGGCGCATGCTCGGCAACACCGCCGAGCGGGTCCTCGATCACCTGCATTGCGACATTCTGATCGCGCGCCCCGACTGACCGCCGCCAGAGTCGGAACGCTCAGTCCGCCGCGGCCGTCAGCGCTTCGAGACGCGCGGCTTCGAATTCGTCCCCCGGATTCCACGTCGGCATGTCATCGGCGTCCGCGATCCTGAGCCCGGCCCAGTAGCCGAGCTGAGCATCCTGAACCATGCCGTCCAGATTCCAGTTCGGGTCGTATTCGTCCGACGGCTGATGATAGTCGTTCTCCGTGTAGGCACCCTGCTGCTCTCGGCCCCATTCCGGCGGGCGGTCGACATAGTCGGTCCCGGGGTCCAGATACGCAGCTGGCACGCCGATTCTCGCGAAATTGAACTGATCCGATCGATAGAAATAGCCTTTGTCGGGATATTGATCCGGGAGCACGACTCGTCCTTGGTCGGCCGCAACGGCGGTAATAACCTCGTCGAGCGTCGACTTGCCCAATCCCACGAACGTGACGTCTCGAGTCTTTCCCCAGATATTGGCGCTGTCGAAGTTGATGTTCGCAGCGATTTTTCCGGGCGCAAACGTCGGATTCTCGGCATACCACTTCGAACCGAGCAGCCCCTGCTCTTCGGCTCCGACGAAAGCAAGCAGAATCGAGCGCCGGGGCGCCTCGGGCAATCCTTGCATTGCCCTGGCAATCGCAAGCAGCATAGCCACGCCGGTGGCATTATCCCTCGCGCCATTGTAAATCGCATCGCCTGCATCATTCGGTGGACCGACACCAAGGTGATCGTGATGCGCACTGTAGATCACGACTTCGTCGCTGAGGTTCGGGTCGCTTCCGGGAATCAGGCCGAGCACGTTGGCCGACTGAACGCGTTCGATCTCGACGTCCATCGCGACAGACGTCGTGATTCCAAGCGGTACGGGCTCGAAATCGAGCTGGTAGGCGGCCTCGCGAAGCGTGTCGAGGTCCTCCCCTGCCAGCGCAACGAGTTCCTGGACGGCTGCCTCGGTCATCCACGCTTTGAACTGATTGCGCGGCTCGTCACCCGCGGGCAGTTCGAACTGCACGCC
>JBFJOC010000060.1:0-15414 GCA_041617855.1 Woeseiaceae bacterium
AGTCACGATATTTCGCGACCAGGTGCGAAATGTCGCGAGCACGGTATTGGAAACCGGACTTAAGCTCGCTCAACGCCGGGGACAAGTCTTTGAAATTTTGTATTTTTCCCGAAACTTGTGCACCTGGCCTAAATTGGCACGAACCCTGCATGTGGTCATACAGAGCAAACTCGCTCTGACTAGCGTTTTGGCGGCAGCATCGAGGGCCACGGCCATGACTTCGATTAATGCACTGTTCATGACCCGGGATCACGGTCTCACGGCCCAATTCGGGCACCGTCGCGGGGACATCCGGATTGCCCGGACCGTGAGTCCGACGAACCGTGGTCTTGCGGCCATTCGTGATCTCGACGCGAAGGGTGCCGCAGCAATCGACCTCATCCTGTTCGACTTTTCCGAATCGACTGACCGGAATTTCGAGCTGGCGGTTCAGGTCGCCTGCGGACCCAAGCGAGCCCGCATACCGGTCGTCTTGCTTACGACCCCTGCGTCGGAACAGGTGCTCGAGGCTAGGGAGGTGGAATGTTGCGATATGACGGGCTTCGCGCCAGTCCTCCTCGAACATTTCCTGGACAAAGTGAGCAAACACTCCGACAAGCGCTTCCTTCGCGCACTCGAATTGCTGTACGAGCTCGGGCCAATACTGGTTCGCCTGCCGGAAGAGCTTTACGGCGAGAATCGCGGCTACGCGGAGCTTACGGCCTGAATCCGCCGCTCGGCGCGGCTAGTCCCCTCGCGTTTCCAGCGCGACGGCGCCGTCATATAACCGAGTCTTGATATATTCGGATCCGTCCGTCCGAGCGCGAACCCGGCCGGAATTTGCGCTACCGTCGTCGGCGCGCTCGTCGAATCGATGCAGCACCTTCCCGGGCATGTCTCCGAAGACGACGTTCAAGCCCTCGAGATTGTAGATGCCATGGCCAACGCCGATGAGACCGTCGAAACCATTATTCGGCTGCGCATAGCTCGCGTCAGAGGTGTCCACAGGGCCGGCAATGAGCTCCGCAGCCCGAAGGTGCTTCCAGAACAGTCGGGTTTCGCTCGAATGGTCGGAGCTATTCCACAATCCGGAAATTCTGCCGTCCCCGTCACCGTCGTCGCTGGCCGACCAGACACCGTCGAATCGCGTCGTAGCGCCTGGATCGTCGCCCGGCAGAAACCCGTACGCCTTGTGATACTTTTCGATCGCCATCGCAACGAATTCGCAGTCATTTTCGATGCTTGCGAGCTGGCGATTGAGCATCATCTGCCGGCCCTGCAGATACGCGCCAATCAAAAGCACGAGGATTATCAATGCAATTACTGTCTCCAGCGCCGCGAACGCGCGCTGACGAGTCGAGGCTGATTTGCTCGTATGCATTGGCCGTATCGGTGGTTTCGCATCGGCGGACCGACGTTTCGCAAAGCGCTCGCGAATTCGCTGAGCGACCGGGCTCTGTATCGACGAAATCGGCCAAAACTTGAATGTCGCTGCGCCAGTGCCGGGGATCGATTACCGCTGCGCGAGACTGATTGTCGGGACCTGAAACTCCCGGCGACTCCGGCGCCGTCGCGCGGCGATTGTGAGGCCTGGCCTCATTCGCGCGCGGGGCCGAAAAATCGCCATGAGCGGCCTAAAGAAAGATGACGGATGGCCGCTATGGAGCAAGTATAGCTGCATTCTGGACAATCGATGCTCGAGAACCCGCCTGTTGACGCGCATCACCGGTCGGGAACCGGCGGCCTGACGCTGCGCCAGCAGACGTTTCGCATTCTCGAGACGGCCGCAGACGAAGACGTCCTGAGCCGGACAGTCGATATCGCCCTCATCACCCTCATTTGCGCCAGCGTCATTGCCGTCATCCTGGAATCGATTCCGTCCGTCGAGGCGCAATATGGTGCCGCGCTGTACTGGTTCGAAGTACTGACGATTAGCGTGTTCTCCGTCGAATACCTGCTGCGCGTGTGGAGCTCGGTCGAGCAGTACGAGCCGGCGGCAAGGCACCCGATAAGGCACCGGGTTCGCTACGTCCTGTCGTTTCAAGCCGTCGTGGACCTGCTCGCGATTTTGCCGTTCTATCTGATCGCGTTCGGCGTCTTCGGCGGGCTCGACATGCGCTTTCTACGCGCCGTCCGGCTTCTGCGCGTACTGAAGCTGACGCGCTATTTTGCAGCAATGAACATGCTGTTCATCGCCGTACGTGAGAACGGCAAAGCATTGGCAGCGGCGTTCCTGATACTCGTGACGGTGATGCTGCTCGCTGCCTCCGGCATGTATTACTTCGAACGCCAGTCTCAGCCCGAAGACTTCGGCAACATTCCGGCGGCAATGTGGTGGGCCTTCGCGACCCTTACAACCGTCGGCTACGGAGACGTCACGCCGATCACCGTTGGCGGAAAAGTCTTCGGCGCAATGATCACCGTAGTCGGCATCGGCATGGTGGCGCTGCCAACGAGTATTCTCGCATCGGGTTACAGCCAGCAGCTGAAGCTCAGTACCGATGCGTACCGGAGTCGCGCGGCCGAGGCACTGGACGACGGCATACTCAGCGACGCAGAGCTTCGGGATCTCGAATTGCTGCGCGTCGACCTCGGGCTGAGCAAGCACACCGCCAGCCAGATCCTCGACGCAGGGCGCGTTCAGGCAGCGCTGGATGCCGAAGCGCGGTACTCCCGCTGTCCGAATTGTAACGCCCTGCTTTGATTCGGATTCAGTCGCGGAGGCCGTAGCGGCGGATCTTCTCGACCAGCGTCGTACGTCCGATACCGAGCCGTTCCGCCGCATGCTGCACGACGCCGTCACATTGTTCCAGCGCGTCCCTGATAATACTTTTTTCGATGTCGGCCAGATACCTGCGCAGATCGAACCCGTCCTCGGGCAGGCGCACATCCTGGCCGCTCTGAGCGAGTCTGGCATCCACGACGCTCGGGTCGGTATCCGCCATCGGCGTGACGATCGGCCACGGCAGGTCCCGAGCGCCAATCAAGCCGTTGGGTTTCGTGACCACGAGGCGCTCGATCATGTTCGCGAGTTCCCTGACGTTACCCGGCCAGCGGTAGTTGCGCATAGCCTCCAGCGCATCGATTGCGAAGTCGAGCTGGACGCCGCATGTCGCGTGCATGCGCTTGACGAATACGTGGACGAGCGGCTCTATATCCTCAGCTCGTTCCCTGAGGGGCGAAATCTCGATGGGGAAAACGCTCAGACGATAGTACAGGTCCTCGCGGAATTTACCGGCGGCGATTCTTGCCGGCAAATCGCGGTGCGTCGCCGCGATGAGCCGCACATCAACCGGGATGCTTTGTGTTCCGCCGACGCGTTCGATGACTCGCTCCTCCAGGACGCGCAGCAGCTTCACCTGCATAACTGCCGGCATGTCGCCGATCTCATCGAGAAAGAACGTGCCGCCCTTCGCCTGCTCGAAGCGTCCCTCCCGCGTTGACGCGGCGCCCGTAAACGCACCGCGTTCGTGACCGAACAGCTCGGATTCGAGCAGATGCTCCGGGATAGCGCCGCAGTTAACGGCGACGAACGGCCCCTTCCGTCCGGACAGCTCGTGGATCTGGCGCGCCACGACTTCCTTGCCCGTGCCGGATTCACCGGTCACTAGCACCGTTGCGCCGGATGGGGCAACCTGCTCGATCAGCCGGCGCACGGCTGCGGCGTCCGTACTCTGCCCGATGAAGCGGCTCGATTTCGGCAGGCTCGGGGATGCGTCGCCCGCCGCATGATCGGCATGAATCTCGTCGAGCAAGTCCCCCAGCTCGTCGAGACGAATCGGGTAATCGAGGGCGTGCAGCCTGGCCCAGGGATACAGGTCGTGAAGCCTGGCTTCGTTCATCGGGACTGGCCACCGTGCAGTATCACGATCGGGACATTCGGATCCACTTGCTCGAGATCGCCGAGCACGTCCCGCAGATCGTCGTCGCTGAGGTCAGGACCGACGAACAACGCCTCCAGGTGATGGCGGCCAACGCGCTCCCGCCAGGTTCCGGGATCTGCCGTGCGCACGCGCGGCGTATCCATGAACTCGATGAGCTCCTTGACGTGGCGAGCGGCCGTGCGGTCGCGGTTCACAACGAGAATGATGCTCGCGGCCTCGGTCATCGCACGCGGCCCCGCTTCGATTGTAAGTGATTGCTTACGAACGCTTTCTTGCTGCGCTCTCGGCGCCCGGGCGAAGCGGGCAGAGGCCCGTGAAGATCAGGAGAATCGACCGCAATCTGCCTCATTTGTGTTCGGAGACCCAGATTCAGAGCACTGATTGTCGAGAATCATAAACCTAGGCTCCACAGCGCATATTTGCAACGGAATTTTGACGCTTCGCTGTATATGCTGTTTTTTTCCTATTTTCGGCCCCAGGGCGACGGCGGGCCTCCCCGGTGCGAGCGACTCGTGACGGACCGCGCACCGCGCTCGAGCCCGCGGCACACAAGGCGTTCGGCGAGATTTTTAGCGCGCCGGAAACCTCAAGAATCCCGTCGCGGGGCCGATACGCTGGTATCCAGTTGGACCCTTCTTGCCGACCCGCCAGGCCGGCAGGCTGCAAGGTGAGTAGGACACGATGAGTCTGGTTTCGAAGATCATGGGCACGGGTTCCGGGGGCTCCGGAGCGGCGAAAAAACCAACTTCACATTCCGACGCGCTCGCCGACGGCGCACTCGACACGCTGGGTAACGTCATCAGAGTCATGGGCAGCGAATCGTTTCCGCTCGACGACGACGTCGATCCCGACAGATTCGCAGAGCTGTGCGCCGACTTTGCGTGTCACGTGGAAAACGGCGCAGCGGTCCCGAACCTCGACATCCAGCGGTCTCCTGACGGCAGCCGGGAATGGGGCCGGGTGCGACGCTTCTTCGCTGACCGGCGGCGCGCGGAAAAGAAGTTCGTCACGGAGAGACTGAGCGATTACCGGGGAGTCGTCGAAGATCTCGTCTCCGGGTTGCGCGAGATTGGAGCCAGGGATCAGACCACGGAGAGCACCGTCAAAGAAAGCCTCAATGCCATCAGCGAGGCCGTAGGCTCGGGCGCGCTGCCGCAGATACGAGAGACGCTTTCGCAGACGATCGCGACGATCGGCGCGACCTTCGAGGAGCAAAAACGGCAGTACGAGCAGCAGCTGAAGGAACTCAACGAGCGCATGTCGAGCCTTCGCCAGGACCTCGTCGCCGCGCACGAGGAAATGAAACGCGATGCATTGACCGATGCGTTCAATCGCGGTGCATTCGATACGGCGATCGTGCAGAGCCTAAATATGCACTTCATCCTGAATCAGCCGATCACCGTTGTGATGATCGACCTGGACAATTTCAAGACGATCAACGACACCTACGGACACGCCGCCGGTGACGAAGTGCTGAGAGAGATCGGCGAGTGCCTGGCGCGTTCTTTTATTCGCAAGAGTGACCTCGTTGCGCGATACGGCGGCGATGAATTTGTCGTCATCATGAACGACACGAGCGCGTCGAATGCACAAAATGTCGTCGCACGTTTCCTCAAATATGCAAACGGCGTCAAGGTGCCGTACGCGGGCAAAAACGTGACTGTATCCTGCTCGGCCGGCTACACGGAGATTCACGAAAGCGACACCGTCGAATCGATCATGGCCCGTGCCGATCAAGCGCTGTATCAGGCCAAGGCTGCCGGCCGCAACACCGCGCGGTTCGTACCCTACGCGGCCGATGAAAACGCCTCGTAACTGCCTGATTCTTGCGCGCCGCGGACTAAAGCCCGGCCCGTATCGGCCGATAACGCCATAGGGCGCGGAGCGCCCGCTTCCGAACTTCGGAGGGATACGACTTGGACTTGGCGACACTAATCGGACTGATCGGTGCGTTCGGCATCGTGATGGCGTCCATCATGCTCGGTGGTTCTGCGGGGACGTTCATCAATACGCCGTCCTTGCTGGTCGTCCTGGGCGGCACAGTGCTCGTCACGATGATGAAATTCAGCCTCGGAAAATTCCTCGGGGCGGCATCCATCGCGCTGAAGGCGTTCCTGCATAGGCCGACGAATCCGGAAGACCTGATCGAGCATGCCGTCGAGCTCGCGAAGACCGCACGCCAGGGCGGCTTGCTTGCTCTGGAGGACGCCGAGGTGCCGGACGATTTCATGAAGACGGGTCTTGGCATGCTCATCGATGGCCATCCCGCTGACGTCGTGCGGGCCATGCTGACGAAGGACCTGAACCAGACGCTCAAGCGGCACGGCGACGGCCAGGATATTTTCAAAGCCATTGGCGACGTCGGCCCCGCGATGGGCATGATAGGAACGCTGATCGGTCTGGTGCAGATGCTCGCGAACATGGACGATCCAAAGCAGATCGGGCCCGCGATGGCCGTAGCGCTGCTGACGACGCTGTACGGCGCGATCCTGGCCAACATGTTTGCGCTGCCGATTGCTGACAAGCTGGCCGTCCGCAGTCGCGAAGAGAACACGAACAAGTCCCTGATCATCGACGCTCTGCTGAGCATTCAGGGTGGCCAGAATCCGCGTGTCATCGAGAACATGCTCGAGGCATATCTGCCACGCTCGAAACGCAAGGAAGAAGGCGCTGACGGGTAGTCGCACCGCCGCAGATCATGTCGGAAGCAGCGCAGGAAAAAGCGGAATCAGGTGGCGTTCCGGCGTGGGTGATGACCTTTGCGGATCTCATGACGCTGCTGATGTGTTTCTTCGTGCTATTGCTCGCTTTTTCCGAAATGGACGTCGCGAAATTCAAGCAGCTGTCGGGCTCGATGAAGGAGGCATTCGGCGTCCAGTCCGAAATCGACGTGCGGACGATCCCGAAGGGGACGAGCGTCGTCGCACAGGAATTCAGCCCCGGGAAACCCGAGCCAACGGCGTTGAACGAGGTCCGCCAGTTCACGATCGATTCCAACCGGAATACGCTGGACGTTCTCGATCGTGAGCTGAAGGAAATCAAGGAAACCCGGGAACATGCGCGGCGACTTCGCCTTGCCCTCAAGAAAGAGATCGAGGAAGGCAGCGTCGCTATCAGGACGGAGGGCATGAAGGTCATCGTCCATATCACGGAACAGGCGTCCTTCGACTCCGGATTTGCCGATGTTAAGCCGGAGTTCATACCCGTGCTCGACAAGATTGCGGGCATGATCGATTCCAACAGCGGTGATATCACGATATCCGGGCATACCGACGACGTGCCGATATCGAACTCGAAATTCCGATCCAACTGGGATCTGTCGACAGCACGCGCCGTTTCGGTAGCGCATGAGCTCCTGAACAAAGCCGATCTCGACCCGGAGCGAGTCACGGTCACCGGACACGCCGACACGCGACCGCTCGCGCCCAACGATACAACCGAGCACCGGGCAAACAACCGGCGCGTCGATATCAGCATCGTTCGTGGCAAGGAGATCGATCAGATGCGCAGCCTCAGCATTCTCGAATCCGCCGAACGAAAGCTGCAGTTAGACGAAGCGACAACCGACCTGGAGGAAATCGAGCCATGAGTAATCATCACGAGAAGAGGCGATCGTTCCGGGTAAGTGAATCCGCCTACGTCAAATATGAGGTCTTGACCGAGTCCGAATTCAAGGAAGGACTCGAGCGCCGTAAGCTGAGGCTCGGAATCAACGACGATGCCCAGGCCCTGCTCGTAGACATCGATGCCCGGTTAAGCGAGTCGATGTATCTGCTGAACGCGGAATCGGAGCAGATCGGCAAGTGCATTACGCTCCTCAATGATAAGCTGAACGTCGTGCTGCAGCAGCTGCCCGGTCTGCGCAAAGCCAAGGCGGACATTGCGAAGAGCCCGCCGCAGAATTGCGACCTGAGCGCCGACGGCATGGTGTTCAGTGCCGATCGGAAGCTCGAAGCCGGGACGAAACTGCATCTGCAGTTTGTGCTGTCGTCGGACAATCGGTTCGTCGAAACTTTCTGCCGGGTCGTGCGCATCACCACGCCGCCGGCCGGAAATGACGATGACGCGAAGCCCTTCGGCATCGCCGTCGAGTTTCAGGGTATGAAGCCCGCCCAGCGTGAAATACTGATCCAGCACATGTTCAGCCGCGAATCCGAGACGCTCAGGCTGCGCCGTCTGGAAATGGATGCCGCCGGCGGCTGACGCCCGGCCCGTACCGTAATCGTTACGCCGCGTGCGGCGCGCCGCGCCTCCCGCTGTGGAGCTTACGCATCAGCCGCGCTTCGCCGACGTTCAGGCCACAGGTGCTCATGAGCTGCTCCACGGTTGCGCCCCGTTTTGCCATGCGCACGGCCTTGTCCAGGGGTAGCGCTGCCGGCGTGGGCGCGGCAGCCTCGGTGCTCCTGCGCGCCAGGGTTCTCACCACCGACTGGAGTTCCGCGACGCGCCGTTCGAGTTGCGGGTCGTAGGCCGGATCGCGCGGAGCAGCGCCGGACACTTCGTCCGAGACTGCCGCACCGGTCGGACTCGTCCAGAATGTCTCGATCTGCCGGCAGCGCCTCTGGAAGCGCAGGATCGCCAGCACCGCTGCCCCTAAGAGAACGGCATTGGCGGCCAAAAGGAGTATGTAGATTGTCGATTGCGTCACTATCATCATGCATGCTCGTCAATGGTCGGTGGGTGGTCGTCGTCTTCGGGTTCCCGCTCAGCCTCCGGCTCCGGTGGTCGTTGCCTTTCGCGGCGATTGCCGGATTCGCGTTCCTTGTGCGGGGGAGGCACCGGCTTTATCGGATAGCTGGGCCCGATGTTGCGTATACCGGAAAAGTAGTCGGCCATGCTGTCACCACTTGTCGACGATCGCGCGCAGTCGCAGCATCGCCTGGCCGTGAATCTGGCAGACCCGAGATTCCGTAACGTCGAGGATTTCGCCGATCTCCTTCAGGTTGAGCTCTCTTTCGTAATATAGAGACAGCACCAGGCGCTCGCGCTCCGGCAACTTTTCGATAGCCTTAGCGAGGTTTTCGCGAAACTGCGTGTGGTACAGCGCCTGATCCGGAGCGGCGGTCTTCGACGCTGGCGCGGGCCGATTCAGCGATGGCTCCTCCATCGTTTCCTCGAGACTGAACAGCCGGCTGCCCGCGCTGTCCGCGAGGATCCGGTGATATTCATCCAGAGTGATTTCCAGCCGTCCCGCTATTTCAGCCGGCTGAGCACGCTGGCCAGTTTCGGCCTCGATGGCATTGATCGCTTCCGTAACCTTGCGATACTTGTGGTGAACCGAGCGCGGCGTCCAGTCGTGCTTACGGATGTCGTCGAGCATCGACCCACGAATCCGAATCCCCGCGTAGGTTTCGAAACTCGCACCGCGATCGGGATCGAAGTTACTTGCCGCCTCCAGTAGGCCCACCATTCCCGACTGCATGAGGTCGTCGATATCCACGGTCGACGGCAGGCGCGCCGCGAGATGCTGCGCAATACGCTTGACGAGGTCGATGTTCTGAGTGACGAGATCGTCGCCGGCGAATTCAGGGTCCGCTGCTACGCTGCCATACGTGTTCATGCAACTTTTCCTCTCGAGGGAATCCGGCCAGAAAGCAGGCGCTCGAAAAAGAACTCGATCCCGCCCGACGCGTTGCCACGCGCCGGTAACTCGCCGACTCGGGCCGCGATGGCCCTGAACGCGACGGCTGCAGGGCTCTGCGGATAAGCGTCGACGACGGCGCGCTGCTCCTGCACCGCTCTGGTCAGACAGCTGTCCGCGGGGATGTCGCCGAGGTGCCGCAAGACGACGTCGAGAAACCGGTCCGTCACTTTCGTAAGCTTCGTGAACAGGCGGCGCCCTGCCGATCGGGTGCGGCTTTGATTCGTTACGATGTGGAAATGCGTAATGCCGTAGTTCTGACTGAACACCTTGATCAGAGCGTACGCGTCCGTCAGCGACGCCGGCTCATCACAGACGACGACGATCGCATGCTGGGCCGCCTGCACGAACCGCGCAACGGTTGGCGAGATGCCGGCCGCCGTGTCGATGACCAGCGTGTCCGGCTGGTCACCGAGGTCGGAGAAGGCCTGAATCAGGCCCGCCTGCGCGGCCGGCGCCAGATTCGTCATGTCAAAATTGCCCGAGGCCGCAGGAATGATTCGAATGCCGCCAGGCCCGGCCAACGCAGTACTCGCAAGATCCGCCTCGCCGTTGACGACGTGCGATAGATTGAAACGCGGTTGCAGGCCCAGCAGCACATCGACGTTCGCAAGGCTCAGGTCCGCGTCCAGCAGGCACACGTTGCGGCCGTCCGTTCCGAGCGTGATCGCCAGGTTGCAGGCAACGTTAGTCTTGCCGGCACCGCCCTTGCCGCTCGTTATGGCCAACACCTGCACAGGCTCCCCATCGATGAGGCGCCTCAGGTTCGTTCCTTGATTACAATCACGCATTGCCGGCGCTCACGGGTGCGTATCTTTCGGCCATCGTCGTTTCGTCGATCTGCGGGTTGCTCATTTCCAGGCACTCGACGGCCTGGTTGACGAACCACAGTCGTTTACGCTCCGCGGCATGAAAATCCTCCGGAATCCGCTGGCCGTCGGTCAGCCAGACCGCCGGAAGATCGTGACGGATAAGCGTGCTCAGGATGCAGCCGAGCTGCGCCGCTTCGTCGATCTTCGTCACGATGCAGCCTTCGAGAGGTACGCGATTGAACATCCGGACGGCCTCATCGAGCCCCGCTTCCTGGGCCGTAGCCGACAGGGCCAGGAAAAACCGGACGCGGTCTTTGTGACGCCCGTAAGCGGCCAGCCGATCCGCGAGTTCGCGATCGCGCGGGCTTCGACCCTCCGTGTCGATGAGAACAAGCCGCTTGCCACGAACGCGATCGAGCGCGTCTGCGAGTTCCGCCGACGTGCCGGCCGGGTGAACCTTCGCTCCGATAATGTTCGCAAACGCGGTGAGATGCTCACACGCACCGATTCGATAGGCATCGGCACTGATCAGGGCGATATCGTCGTGCCAGTGCTGCAGCGCATAGCGCGCGGCGATCTTGGCGATCGTGGTCGTCTTGCCGACACCCGTCGGTCCGATCAGCGCGAAAATCCCGCCCGAGTCCAGGAGATCGCTGTGCCGCACGGGAATGCACTGCGCAAGCGCCTTGAGCGGGCCGTGCCAGAGGCTCTTGACGGCGTCGATCGGTCCCAGGCGATTCACGACGATCGTCGCAACGTCCGGCGCGATGCCGATCCGGGCCAGATTGCTGATGACCTGGGCCCGCTGCGGCGACCGCAGCGCCGCGTCTTTCCACACCAGACCCGAGAGCTGCGTCTCGAGCAAATTGCGCAGCGAGGTGATCTCCTCCTGCACTTCCCTGAACGCCTCCCGGCCGATGTCCTCCTGGACGTCGATGGTCTGGGCAGCACGCTGTTCCGCCACTGGCTGCACCGCCAGGTCCGTGGCGACGACGTCCGGCACGGTGTCAGTCCGCGGCGGCATTGCGTCATCGTCGGCGATCTTCGCGAGCGTATCACCGTCGAGCGCGGCCTTGACGTCTGGGTCGATGCCCAGCGCGCGCCGGACCAGTGCCTCGTCGTAATCGATGGCCGCGATGACCTCAATGCGGTCATCGATGCGCCGGTTCGACAGTATGACCGCGTCCGGACCCTGGTCTTCCCGCACGCGGCGTAACACGCGGCGCATGTCCTTGTCCAAATAGCGTTTAATTTTCACTACCGTTCCTCACTGCGTTGGTCGCTCGGGTCGCTCGTTTCGCTCGTTTACCCTCACATCTGGATCCTCAACGGCGCTGACGTCAGCCGACCGCCGCGAGCATCTGAATGCGCTTGTCATCCGGTATCTCGTTGTACGCAAGCACGTGCAGATTGCGGATGTTGCGCATCATTCGAGACATCCAGGGACGGACCTGCGGCGCTACCAGCAGCACGGCCGGGTCCCCGGCGATTTCCTGGCTTTGCGCTCGCTCGGCGAGCGACTGATGCAGGCGTTCCATCATCGCCGGCTCGAGTCCGGCGCCACCGCCGTCCTGCACGGACTCATTCAAGATTCGTTCCAATTCGGGCTCCAGCGTGAACACGGGCAGCTCCGTTCGCGTGCCCGCGACGTTTTGCACGATCGAACGACCGAGCGCGACGCGGACCGCCGCCGACAGAACGTCGGGATCCGGACTCTTGCCGCCCTGCTCCGCCAAAGTTTCGGCGATCTTGCGGATGTTCCGGATGGGAATTTTTTCCTCGAGCAGATTCTGCAGAACGCGGGTAATCACGCTCATCGGTAGCAATTTCGGCGTGAGTTCCTCGACCAGCTTGGGTGACATTGCCGCAAGCCGGTCCATAAGCTGCTGGCATTCCTCGTGGCCCAGGAGTTCGTGCGCGTTGTCCTTGAGAAGCTGACTCAGGTGCGTAGCCACGACAGTTGCCGGATCGACGACCGTGTAACCGAGCATCTGCGCCTCCTCGCGTTGCGAAGTTTCGATCCAGTAAGCCTCGAGCCCGAACGCAGGATCTACGGTCTCGATGCCGTCCGCCTTGCCGAACACCTGCCCCGGATTAATGGCGAGGTCCTTGTCGACGTGAATCTCGCTCTCGCCGACGACTACGCCAGCCAGCGAAATTCGATACGCGTTCGGAGCAAGATCCAGGTTATCCCGTATGTGCACCGGCGAAATCAGAAAGCCGAGCTCTTCGGTAAGCTTCTTCCGCACGCCCTTTATGCGCGCCACCAGCGCACCGTTTCGTTGGCGATCGACCAGCGGAATCAGACGATAGCCGACCTCCAGACCGATCAGATCCACGGGATCGACGTCCTGCCAGCTCAGGTCCGGTAGCTGGACCTCGGGCTTCACGTCCTTCTGGTCCGCATCGAGCGGCTGACGCCGGGCCTGTGCGACCCGGAAAGCCAGGTACGCACAGAGTGCAGCAAGGCTCAAGAATGCGAAATTCGGCATACCTGGAATGATGCCGAGCGTTCCGAGAATCGCGGCCGTAACGATGAATGTCCGGTGATCGCTAAAAAGCTGTGTGAAAAGCTGATTGCCGATATCCTGCGACCGCGATACCCGCGTTACGATGATCGCAACCGCGGTTGAGAGCAGCAGGGACGGCACCTGGGCAACGAGACCATCACCGATCGTTAGCAGCGTATAGTTGTGCACCGCGGTCGACAGCGTGAGATCGTGCTGCGTCGTACCGATGATCAGCCCGCCGATGATATTGATGAACAGGATCAAAATTGCGGCGACGGCGTCCCCTCGTACGAATTTGCTCGCACCGTCCATGGAACCGTAGAAATCCGCTTCTTCCCCGATTTCGGCGCGACGCTCCCGCGCCGTGTCCTGATCGATGATGCCGGCATTGAGATCTGCGTCGATCGCCATTTGTTTGCCGGGCATGGCGTCGAGCGTGAACCGGGCCGAGACCTCCGACACGCGACCGGCGCCCTTGGTCACGACCACAAAGTTGATAATCACGAGGATCGCGAAAATCACGAGGCCAACCGCATAATTGCCGCCGACGACAAAATCACCGAACGCCTCGATAACCTTGCCGGCGGCCGACGTCCCGCTATGGCCGTTCAGAAGGACGACGCGCGTCGACGCGATATTCAACGCCAAACGCAGCAGCGTGACGACGAGCAGAACGGTTGGAAATACGGCGAAATCCAGCGGACGACCGACATAGACCGACGTGAGCAGGATCGCGACGGAGAGCGCGATGTTGAACGTGAACAGAATGTCGAGCGCGAGCGGCGGCAGCGGCACCATCATCATGGCCAGCATCGCGAGCAGCAGCACGGGCATGCCGAGGCCACGCACGATGTCATTTAGGTATCTGGTCGATGCCACTGCTGCCATGGATCAGTTCTACTCCGAATTGCTATTGCGACCGGAATTCATCCTCGTCGATATCGATGACCGGGGGTTCAAGTCGGCGCTGCCCGGGTTTCAGCGTTTCGTTGAGCTGATAGATGTATGCGAGTATTTGGGCCACGGCGGTATACAGTCGTGCCGGAATCTCGCTGCCTATTTCGGTTGTCCGGAACAAAACACGGGCAAGCGGCGGTGCCGAGAACAGCGGCACGCCGTGCTCTGCAGCAACCTCGCGAATTCGCTGCGCGATGAAGCCCTTGCCTTTAGCGATGACCTTCGGCGCGCCCATCGCCGATTCGTCGTATTTGAGCGCGACGGCGTAATGCGTCGGGTTTGTGATGACGACGTCCGCACTGGGCAGTTCCTCCATCATTCGCCGCGTCGCGATCTGTTGCTGCAACGCACGAATTCGGGACTTGACCTCCGGCCGTCCTTCCGTCTCCTTGAGTTCGTCGCGTACCTGCTGGCGAGTCATGCGCAGCTTCTTTTGGTACTGCCAGAGTTGAAACGGCACGTCCGCCGCGGCGATGAGTATCAGGCCCGAGCTGACGATAAGTAGTGACACTCCGCATATCTCGAGCGCCCGGCGTATCCCCGCCGTAACCGGCTGGCGCCCCAAGCTCAGGAGTTCCTCAGCTGACCACCACAGCCAGGCCACCGCGATGATCGCGACGACCGCGAATTTCGCCATTGCCTTGAGGAGTTCGTTGAGACTGTTGGCGCTGAAAATGCGCTTGAGCCCGCGAGCGGGATTCATGCGCTCGGGTTTGAATTGCGCCGCCTGAAGGCTGAACGACCAGCCGCCTATCGCGGCAGCGCAGAGGAAGACGGCGAACAGCAGGATTACGGCGAGCGGTGCGAGACCCAAGAAAGCCGGACCCGCAATCTCGCCGAACGCCCGCGCGATATAGCTAACGTCGAAAATCAGCTCACGCTCTATAGCGAAGGCACCCTCGAATGACTGCATGAGCCGATTGCCCAGACCGCCCGCAAAGAGGAGCATTGCGCCCGCCCCCGACAGCATGACGCCGGTCATCGTAAGTTCGCGTGAACGGGGGACGTCGCCTTTCTTGCGGGCGTCCTCGCGACGTTTCGGTGTCGCTTGTTCGGTGCGATCCTGACCCTGCTCTTCCGCCATCGCGTAAATCTCGTGCCGGAGCTACGGCTCAAGCAGTTCCGAAACCGCGGTCAAGGAAAGCCCCAGGAAAGAAGACACATTCTCCTGAAGCACGCCCATGTTCAAGAAAATGACCGCGAAGCCCAACAACATCGCAACCGGAAATCCGACGGCGAACAAATTCAGCGTCGGTGCCGCCCGGCTCATGATGCCGAACGACAGATTGACGACGAGTATCGCGGTGATCGCTGGGAGCGCGATTCTGATTGCGAAGATGAAAACCTGTCCGGTCCAGCCGATCACGGCCTCCAGCATTCCGATCGTCAGTCCGGCTTCCGCGGTTGGCAGGGTCCGGAAACTTTTGGCGACCAGCTGAATGAGACTCAGGTGTCCGTCCAGTGACAGAAAGATCAGCATGCCCAGCATCAAGAACAGTTGCCCGAGCACCGGTATATTTACGCCGCGCTCGCGGTCCAAGAACACGGCGAATCCAAGCCCCATGCTCATGCCGATAACCTGCCCGCCGAGCGCGATCGCGTCGAAGACAAGCTGCACTAAGAATCCCATG
>JBFJOC010000061.1:0-14973 GCA_041617855.1 Woeseiaceae bacterium
GGTATCTGGTGGAGGTGGTGGGAATCGAACCCACGTCCGCAAGTCCTCCGCCCAGAGCTCTACATGCGTATCCCGTCTTTGATCTCACTGCGAGCTACCCGGCGGGCAGGGACAACACGCAGCCAGCTCAGTCAGAGTTTAACGATTGAAGCCCTGAACAAGCTTCGCCCGCGATCCTGTGTCAGCGACCCCTGGGTCCGGACGCACAGGCACGGTCCGGTCAGAGGGCACGAGGCTGGGTTTTAAGCAGCTAGTGCGTAGTTGTCGTCGTTGGCAACTATGAGTGTTACAGCTGGATTAACGAGGTAATCTGCCCCTCGGCATGCACTCGGAGTTTCGCGACCCACGTCGAAGCCATGTCACCCCCGTGTGTCCCAGTTTATGGGCATTTCGCAGGATTACAACGCGGGCTGCGAAATCTGCGAAATACGTGGCCCCTTCAGGAAATCGAATGCACTGTAAGAAAAGCCTATAAGAAGCTGTTAATACGTTATTTTTTTAGGATCCTGGCTTTCTGACGCTGCCAGTCCCGATCTCTGGCATGAGCGCGCTTGTCGTGCGCTTTCTTGCCCCTGCCGACTCCGATCGTGAGCTTGACGCGGCCTTTGTGCCAGTGCAGGTCCAGGGGCACCAGCGTATACCCCTTGCGCTCCACGCTGCCGACGAGACGGTCCAGCTCCCGACGATGCAGCAGGAGCTTGCGCGTGCGCGTAGGATCGCTCGCCCGGTGAGTCGAGGTCGACGTCAGCGGCGAGATATGCGCGCCGACGAGCCATGCTTCGCCATGACGCAGCTGCACGTAGCTCTCCGTGAGCGCCACGCGCCCGGCGCGCAGGCTCTTGACTTCCCAGCCTTCAAGCGCGAGTCCGGCCTCGAAGGTCTCCTCGATGAAATAGTCATGCCGGGCACGCCGATTGACAGCGATGAAGTTGCCGGGCGGAGATTTCTGCTTGGACTTGCCCATGCCGATAGCGGAATAGCCGAGTTGCTGCGCGCCGCGATTATACGGACTTTGCCTGCCCACGCTGTTCAATCGCGAGCCGGCGGCGCCGAAGCCTCTGTTGTCAGTGTGGGGTATTTGTATGAGAATCGCCCGCAGAATTCGCCGCTAAGAGCAAGAATATGGCAGTCAGCCAGGCCAGTGGCGGCAAGCGCCGTTCGCTGCACGGGCATTGGTCGTCGCGAATGGCGTTTATCCTGGCCGTGACAGGATCCGCCGTCGGACTGGGCAATATCTGGAAGTTTCCGTACGTTGCTGGCCAAAATGGTGGCGGCGCGTTTGTGCTCGTGTATCTTGCCTGCGTATTCCTGATCGGAATGCCGGTCATGATGTCTGAAATCCTCATCGGCCGGCGGGGCCGCCGCAATCCGATCGCAACGATGGCGCTTCTGGGCAAGGAAGAGGGCAGCAGCGTGAACTGGCGCCTGATTGGTGCACTCGGCGTAGTCGCAGGCATCCTGATTCTGTCGTATTACAGCGTTATCGGCGGCTGGACGCTTGCCTACATCGTCAAAAGTATTACCGGAGTGTTCGCAGGCGCGAGCCCGGCCGAGGTCGGGCGCCAGTTCGAGTCCTTCGTCGGCAGCTGGCAACGGGTGTTGTTGAGTCACACGCTGTTCATGGCGCTCACCACGTTCGTCGTCGCGCGTGGCGTCGAGCGCGGCCTGGAGCAGGCGGTACGATTCATGGTGCCGGCGCTCCTGGTGCTGATGCTGACGCTCCTCGGTTACTCGATCAACTCCGGTCATTTCGGCGATGGCCTGGCGTTCATGTTCACGCCGAATTTCGACAAGCTGTCCTGGGGCAGCGTACTGGCGGCAATGGGCCAGGCGTTTTTTACGCTGAGCATCGGCATGGGTGCGATCATGGCTTACGGCGCCTATTTGCCCGAGGAGACGTCAATCCCCGGAACGTCCGCTGCGGTCGTTACCGCGGACACGATGATTGCGATGCTGGCCGGGCTCGTGATTTTTCCCTTGGTCATCGCGAACGGGCTGGACCCGGCTGATGGTGCCGGCCTGGTGTTCGACACGCTGCCATTGGCCTTCGGCCAGATGACCGGTGGCGTCTTGTTTTCGACGATTTTCTTCGTGCTGCTGTCGTTCGCGGCGTGGACGTCAGCAATCGGACTGATGGAACCGGCGGTCGCCTGGCTGGTCGAGACCCGGCACCAGACCCGAGCGGAGGCAGCGATGATCGTGGGCGGGCTGATCTGGGCGCTGGGCATTGCGACGGTGCTGTCATTCAACGTCTTGGCCGACGTGCGTTTTTGGCGCGGGACCTTCTTCGACAATCTCGATCACCTGACCAGCAATATCATGCTGCCGCTCAGCGGTTTGTTCATCGCCATCTTTGCGGGCTGGGCGATGTGTCGCAATTCCACATCGGAAGAGCTTGGCGGAGTCAGCAACCTATATAAACTGTGGCGCTTTCTAGCACGCTTCGTCGCCCCTCTTGGTATCCTGTTTGTGTTTCTCAAAGCGATCGGCCTATTGCCCGAGATGAGTTGATCGCCCTGCTGCGACCGTCTTACTGAGCCCATGCGCCACGTCGTCCGCACCGCTCTCGTGCCGTATTCTGCAGAGCAGATGTTCATTCTGGTCGATGATGTCGAGGCGTATCCCCGATTCCTGCCGTGGTGCTCTGCTGCCGAAGAGCACTCGCGAGCGGGGAATATCGTCGAGGCGACGATCGAGCTGCGCCGCCACGGCATGCGGCGTCGTTTTCGGACGCGCAATCGGCTAACCCCGCACGAGGCGATCGAAATCAGTCTGATACAAGGGCCTTTCCGGCAACTCGAGGGGCATTGGCACTTCCAACAGCTTGCAGACCTCGGTAGTAAGGTGAGGCTGGAAATGCATTTCGAGTTTTCGAGCGGCGTCGTTGCGAAGGCGTTCGGTCCGATTTTCGAGGAGACGTGCAATTCCCTGGTTGCAGCCTTTACGACGCGCGCCAGCGAGGTTTACGGAGACGTGGCCCCACGGGATGAGTAATGAGATCACGGTTGAAGTCGTTTACGCTTTACCTGGCACACAGGTGCTGGAGACCGTGATTCTGAGTGCGGGCGCAACGGTACAGGACGCCATCGATGCGTCGGATCTTTGCCGCCGCTTCCCGGACCAGGACTTAAACGAGCTCCCGGTCGGCGTCTGGGGACTTCCTGCCAGCCGTGATGCGCGAGTCAGAAACGGAGACCGCGTCGAACTGTACCGGCCATTGCAAATGGATCCGCGCGACGCACGCCGCCGCCTGGCCCGGGCCGGTCGCACCATGGCCGAGTCGCGCGATGGTTGCGACGATATCGATTAGGGCTAGAGATTCGGGTCGAGTTCCTGATCGCGGCGGATTTCGCTAACCCTGTCGTTTTCGAAGACTACCGTGACCCAACGTTTGAACGTCGCATCCTTGCGACCGATCTTGAGGAAATAAACGTAATCCCAGCGGTCGTGGTGGAAAGGATCGTCGATCATCGGCGTCCCGAGGAGAAATCGAACCTGGCTTCGCGTCATGCCGAGTTCGAGCTGCTCGAGATCTTCCTCCTTAACAAGGTTGCCCTGCGCGATATTCGCGCGGTATACGCAACCGGCACTAGCCGTTAGGGCCGCGATCAGCAAAGTCAGAATGATCCGTCGGGTCATGTGGGTCGAGAATTGCGGGCGAGTCCTTGACCTGCGCGATATGGGCCGCCGAAACGGGCGCTGCCGGCGAGGGGACACCTAGAGCCCGGCCGGTATCTGCGTCATAATAGGCGCGCATCATACCTGCTTGCCGAATCGCACAACAGCCGCAGATTTGCAGGGATTGCGGTCCCAGAGTCGAAGTCGATGGAACAACGTCAGGAGCTACGCAAGGCAGGCCTCAAGGTTACGCTGCCGCGCCTCAAGATACTCGAAATTCTCGAGGGATCGACGCAGCGGCATCTCAGCGCGGAAGACCTGTATAAAGAGCTGCTCGATTCCGGCGAGGACATCGGGCTCGCGACCGTGTACCGGGTGCTGACGCAATTCGAATCTGCTGGCCTGGTCACCCGCCACAATTTCGAAGGCGGGCACTCCGTTTTTGAACTCGACGACGGCGAACATCATGATCACATGGTCTGCGTTGAAACTGGCGAGGTCATCGAATTTGTGAACGAGGAGATCGAGCGTCTGCAGCACGAAATGGCCGAGAAGCATGGGTATCAGCTTCTCGATCACAATCTCGTTCTCTACGTCAAACCGAAAGATTCATCCGGCAGCTGAGCGCTGCGCTGCGGCGCCATCGAGCATTTCGGCGGCGTGATCAATCGTCTTCTGAGTGATATCCATGCCCCCGAGCATGCGTGCGAGTTCCTCGATACGTTCCTCGCGACTCAGGGCCTCGATGCGCGTGCGTGTGCTCGAGCCGTCGCTTACCTTGCTTACCCGCAGGTGCTGGCGCGCCTGACTTGCGACCTGCGGCAGGTGCGTTACGCACAGTACCTGACGATGGCCGCCGAGTTCCCGGAGCCGGCGACCGACCATTTCCGCAACGCGCCCGCCGACGCCGCTATCGACTTCGTCGAAGACCATCGTCGGAATTCGGCTGCCGTTGCTGGCGATAACCTGTATCGCGAGGTTCATGCGCGACAGTTCGCCGCCCGATGCGACGCGCCCGAGCGGCATCGGGTCCTGGCCCGGATTCGCCGTGATCAGGAATTCGATTGTGTCGATACCCCAGGGCCGCGCCTGTGCGCCGGGTAAGGGGGTCACCGCGGCTTCGAACATGCCGCCCGGCATACCCAGCCCGGCCATTGCGTCGGTGACCGCCGCGGAAAACGCTTTCGCTGCCTTTCGGCGACGCAGGGATAATGCGCTGGCCAGCTTGCGGTAGGTCGCTTCCGCGGCGGCCGCATCGCGATCCAGGGCTGCGCCGAGCGCCTCGGCGTTTGCCAGCTCCTCGCGCTCGGCTTGAAGCTCGGCATGTCGCTCCGGTAAAGCCTCCGCCGCGACACCGTGTTTTCGGGCCGCGGTCGTTATCGCGTCAAGACGCTCCTCGACCCAGTCGCGGCGGGCCGGGTCCATGTCGATCGAACCGGCGTAGCGATTCAGGACGTCGACGGCCTCGTTGAGCTGTATCTCCGCGTTCCTGATCAGGTCGAGTGCGTCGGACAGCGCCGGATCGATGTCGGCAATGCCGTCGACGGCACGCGCGGCGTCTGCAAGCAGTCGGCTGGCATTTGCGGCATCGTCGTCAGTCAGGGCGCGCGCAGCCTCGGCGACACCCGCGGCGATGCGGCCGCTGTGCCTGAGTTTTTGTCGCTCCGACGACAGCGTGTCGAACTCGCCGGGCTGGGTTCCGAGCGCTTCCAGTTCCGCGATCTGAAATTCGAGGAGATCGAGGCGCGCTGCCCGGTCGGAATCTGTGGCCAGGAGCTGATCGCGGCGCACGACCAGAGACTGCCACTCCTGATAGAGCTGCACCGCCTCATCACGCTGATCGACGAGCCCGCCGTAAAAATCGAGGAGCTGCCTCTGCGTGTTGCGACGGCCGAGTGACTGATGGAAGTGTTGCCCGTGGATGTCGACCAGCATGTCGCCGAGCGACTTCAGCTGCTGGACCGGCACGGCGGTGCCGTTGATGTAGGCCCGCGAGCGGCCGTCGGCGTTAACCACTCGCCGCATCGCACAGTCGTCGTCCCGATCGAGCGACTGGTCTTCCAGCCAGCACCGGACTTCCGCCAGCTCCGACACGTCGAATTCAGCGCTGAACTCGGCGCGCCTCGCACCGCTGCGGACAAGCTGACCGCTGCTGCGGTCCCCGAGCACGAGTCCGAGGGCGTCCACAAGAATCGATTTGCCGGCTCCGGTTTCACCGGTGAGTACCGTCATCCCGGCTTCGAAAGTGACGTCGATTTGATCGACGATCGCGAAGTCACGGACGTAAAGATGAGTCAGCATGGCCGGCAACGAGCGCCGCGCGCCGGGCCCGTTCGATGTGGCTGCATGCATGCCCGGCTTATGCTCACCGCGTGCGTTCGTCGCGCGCGCGACTGTCCCGGCCCCAGAACAGCTTGGTCCTGAGGATGCTGTAGAAGTCGTAGCCCGGCGGATGGATCAGGCTGATTCGCTGGTCCGCCGCGCGGATCAAGAGCCGGTCATCGGGCTCGATCTCGGCGACGGCGCGGCCATCGACATTTACCTCGCCCCGCGTGTTTTCGCGCTCGAGCAGACGCACGTCGATCGGCTTGGTTGCCGGTATGACGATGGGTCGGTCAGACAGCGTGTGCGGGCAGATCGGTACGACGACGATGGCGTCCAGCTGCGGCTCGATGATCGGTCCGCCGCAGCTCAGCGAATACGCGGTCGATCCGGTTGGCGTCGCCACGACGAGGCCGTCGCCGGAGTGGACATTGACGAAACGGTCCGCGACCCGTGTCTCGAAATCCAGCATACGGCCGGTTTCCCGCCGCTGCAAAACGACGTCATTCAGCCCCGTCGCGCGAATCACGCTGCCGTTCGGGCGGTTCAGCGTGGCCTCAAGCATGAGCCGCGATTCTCGGGAATACTCACCGGCGAGAACGAGATCGACGCTTTCGACCATGTCGTCCGGCGTGATGTCCGCAAGGAAACCCAGGCGCCCGCGGTTGATCCCGAGCAGCGGAACGTTGTCCGCATACGCCAACCCACCTGCATACAGCATCGTGCCGTCTCCGCCGATTGCGATGAAGAGGTCGACGTGTTTCGCGAGCTCGTTTTCGGGTCGCCGTTCGACATCGATATCGAGCTCCAGATCATCAGCTGCGAACACGGCCACGCCGGATTTTGTCAGGTGCTCGACGAGCAACATCATCGGCTCCGCGACACGCGGGTCGCGATGCCGACCTAGAACCGCGATCTTGCGGAATGCCGTTTGCTTCGTCGTGATGGGCTTTTACCGATGCCAGTCTTCGTGGGCGATTTTTACCGATTGTTACAGACGCTTGACCGCCCGCCAAGCCGTTGCTAGCGTGTTCGTATTACCGTAACACAATCATTTAGCTGGGAGTTTCGGTAATCGTTAGGAATTTGTGCCGAATGTCTGCAGAAGCGAAAACCCTGCAACCTGATGAACGCGCCAGCCATCTGCTGCGGGTTCTGATCCAACGCTACATACGAGAGGGCCAACCTGTCGGCTCCCGCACGTTATCGAAAGACTCCGGACTCGATCTCAGCCCGGCAACGATACGCAACGTGATGTCGGACCTGGAAGATCTCGGGCTGGTATCGTCGCCGCACACGTCGGCCGGTCGCGTGCCGACGCCAAGAGGCTACCGGCTGTTCGTCGATACGCTGGTTCGCTATCGCATGCCCAAAGACGATGACGTCAAGCGGCTCAAAGATCGGATACAGACATCTGTCGATGACGCTGACGAGCTCGTTGCATCGGTGTCCAGCATGCTGTCGAACATCACGAGCCTTGCCGGGGTTGTTACGGTTCCACGCGGTCAGCACGCGACGTTACGACAGGTCGAGTTTCTGCCGTTGTCGGACAGTCGCATTCTTACGATCCTCGTGATCAACGACCGCGATGTGCAGAATCGTATTCTCCATACCGATAGGGACTATACGGCGAGTGAGTTGCAGCATGCGGCGAATTACATCAACGAGCATTACGCCGGCATGGAGCTGCTTGCCATCCGGGAACGCATTCTCGAAGACCTCGACAAGACTCGCGACTCGATGAACCAGGCAATGCATGACATCATCGCCGTGGCGCAGTCGGCGATGGGCGGGGACGACAGGCGTGCCGGCGAATTTGTCTTGGCCGGCGAGACGAATCTTATGGATTTCGCCGAGCTGTCCGACGTGGACACGCTGCGGCGTCTGTTCGAAGCGTTTTCCAAAAAGCGTATGCTGCTCGATCTTCTGGACCGCAGCATTCATGCTGACGGCGTGCAGGTGTTCATCGGTGAGGAATCGGGGTACCAGATTCTCGATGACTGCAGCATCGTGACGGCGCCGTACCATCTCGACGACGACACGATCGGCGTACTCGGCGTAATCGGGCCGACCCGCATGGCCTATGACCGCGTCGTGCCGATCGTCGACATCACGGCACGACTGCTGGGCTCGGCGCTCGATTCCTGACGTTCGTCGGCCGAAAAGCATTCGCGGATCTTGATATTTCCGGCGGAGACCCCACACTCCGGGGCACCTGACCGAGAGGCCTTGAGGGGGAAAGTACAGATGAGTGGACAGCCGGAACGTCCGGACATCGACGCTGCACAAGCAGGCACCGAGCCGGCGCGGGCCGACGCGGAGCCGGAACCGCCCGAGCCCAGTGAGACAAGCGATGTCGAGGTGCTGCAGGCAAAGGCCGCCGAGAACTGGGACCGCTACCTCAGGGCCGCGGCCGAGGCGGAAAACATCAGAAAACGCGCGGCCCGGGACGTCGAGAAAGCCCGCAAATTCGCGCTCGAGAATTTCAGTCGCGAGCTTCTGGCCGTCGTCGATAGTCTCGAAATGGGCTTGGCGGCAGCCGATTCGGCCGATGCGGAGTCAATGCGTGAAGGCAGCGCGGCAACGCTCAAGCTGCTGCGAACGACACTCGAGCGATTCGGGGTCGAGCAGGTCGATCCCGAAGGCGAGCCGTTCGATCCCGAGTTTCACGAGGCCATGAGCATGCAGCCGTCGGCGACGGCGGAGCCGGGGTCCGTGGTTGCGGTCATTCAGAAGGGCTATGCCCTGAACGGCCGGCTGCTTAGGCCGGCCCGGGTAGTCGTCGCGGCGGCGCCGCCGGACGCTGCGGATGCGGAAGACCCGGAAAACGGGCCCTGACGTCTTGAAACAGGGGGGTGCGCCCCCACCTCTACGCCAGTTTTACGACATCTCGCGATTTCGGAGTTGAGAAGATGGGAAGAGTGATTGGAATCGACCTCGGCACGACGAATTCCTGCGTGGCGATCATGGAGGGAGAAAAGCCGAAGGTCATTGAGAACAGTGAAGGTGATCGGACGACGCCGTCGATCGTCGCCTTTACCAAGGATGATCAGGTCCTCGTCGGCCAGTCTGCCAAGCGCCAGGCCGTGACAAACCCCGAGAATACGCTGTACGCGATCAAGCGCCTGATCGGCCGTCGCTTCGAAGACGATGTCGTGCAGCGTGACATCGAAATGGTGCCGTACAAAATCGTGAAGGCCGACAACGGCGACGCCTGGGTCGAAGCAAACGGCAAGAAAATGGCGCCGCCGGAAATCTCCGCGCGGGTCCTCATGAAGATGAAGAAGACGGCGGAAGACTATCTCGGCCAGGAGGTCAAGGAGGCCGTCGTAACGGTCCCTGCCTATTTCAATGACTCGCAGCGCCAGGCGACGAAAGACGCCGGCAAGATCGCAGGTTTGGAGGTCAAGCGAATCATCAACGAGCCGACGGCAGCGGCGCTGGCGTACGGCATGGACAAGAAGCGCGGCGACCAGAAGATCGCCGTGTTCGACCTGGGTGGTGGCACCTTCGATATCTCGATCATCGAGATTGCCGAGGTGGACGGCGAGCACCAGTTCGAAGTGCTGTCGACGAACGGGGATACTTTCCTCGGCGGCGAAGACTTCGATATGCGTGTGATCGAATATCTCGCCTCCGAATTCGAGCGAGAGAGCGGCGTCGATATCCGCAAGGACCCCCTGGCGATGCAGCGCCTCAAAGAGGCGGCGGAGAAAGCGAAGATCGAGCTGTCGTCGCAACAGCAGACTGAAGTCAATCTACCCTACATTACCGCCGATGCCAGCGGCCCGAAGCACATGAACATCAAGTTAACGCGTGCCAAGCTGGAATCGCTGGTCGATGACCTGGTCGAGCGCACGATCGAGCCCTGCAAGATTGCGCTCAAAGACGCAGGCCTGAAGGTGAACGAGATCGACGACGTCATTCTGGTCGGTGGTCAGACCCGCATGCCGAAGGTTCAGGAAGAGGTACAGAGCTTCTTCGGTCGCGAGCCGCGCAAGGACGTCAATCCCGACGAGGCCGTCGCACTAGGCGCTGCCCTGCAGGGCGGGGTGCTGGCCGGAGACGTCAAGGACGTGCTGTTGCTCGACGTCACTCCGCTGTCGCTGGGCATCGAGACCTTGGGCGGTGTCATGACGAAGTTGATCGAGAAAAATACGACGATTCCTGCAAACGCGGAGCAGGTCTTCTCGACCGCGGATGACAATCAAACCGCTGTGACGATTCATGTGCTGCAGGGTGAGCGTGAGCGCGCCGGTGACAACAAATCGCTGGGTCGCTTCGACCTCGCGGACATTCCGCCGGCACCGCGCGGCATGCCGCAGATCGAGGTGACGTTCGACATCGATGCCAACGGCATTCTCAATGTGTCGGCGAAAGACAAGGCGACAGGCAAGAGCCAGAACATCGTGATCAAGGCCTCGAGCGGCTTGTCGGAGGACGAGATCGACCGCATGGTGACCGATGCCGAGAGCCATGCCGAGGAAGATCGCAAGTTCCGGGAGCTCGTCGACGCGCGTAATCAGGCCGATAGCCTAATCCATGCGGCGGAGAAGACGCTCAAGGAGCTCGGCGAAAAGGCCAGCAGCGAGGAGCGGCTAAAGGTCGAGACTGCGATCTCGGATCTCAAGTCGGCGCTCGAGAAAGACGACAAGGATACGATTGTCGCGAAAACGTCGGCGTTGGCTGAAGCCTCCGGCGGTCTTGCGCAGAAGCTCTACGAGCAGCAGGCCGCGGAGGGCGCCGGTGGCGAGGGCGAGGCGAAGTCCGCCGATGCTGCAGCCGACGATGTCGTGGATGCCGAATTCGAGGAAGTGGACGACAACGAATCGAAGTCTGCCTGAGGCTTCGCAACTTGTGACGCAGCACAGGGCGTCGCTTGCGGCGCCCGTACTATAAGAGCGGCATGGCCAAACGCGACTACTACGAGGTGCTTGGGGTCTCACGGACGGCGTCCGCCGACGAGATCAAGAAGTCGTATCGCCGCCTGGCCATGAAGTACCATCCGGACCGCAACCCGGACGACGAATCGGCCGCCAGCAAGTTCAAGGAGGCCAAAGAAGCCTACGACGTGCTCAGCAGCCCCGACAAGCGCACGACCTATGATCGTTTCGGCCATGAGGGCCTGCAAACCGGACCGGGCGGACCAGGTGGATTCACCGCGGAGGGTTTCGGCGATATTTTCGGCGACGTATTCGGCGATATCTTCGGTGCCCGCAGCTCGCAGCGCGGTAGCCAGGTATTCCGGGGCGCCGATCTTGGGTATGAACTGCGGCTCGACCTGGAAGACGCCGTCGCTGGCGATACGGTTACGATAGACGTACCGACCCGGGTCAGCTGCGAAACCTGTAACGGTAGCGGTGCTCGCAAAGGCACCGAGCCCGTCAAGTGCTCCACCTGCAACGGCGCGGGGCAGGTGCGCATGCAGCAAGGTTTTTTCTCGATTCAACAAACCTGTCCGGCGTGCAAGGGTGCCGGCACCGTAATCGTGGACCCATGCACGGACTGCCACGGTCGCGGCCGGGTGCAAAAAACGCGGACGCTGTCGGTCAAGGTGCCGGCTGGCGTCGACGATGGTGATCGTATTCGGTTGTCGGGCGAGGGCGAGGCGGGCCGCAACGGCGGTCCTTCCGGTGATCTGTACGTAGAGATTCGTGTCAACCCGCATAAATTGTTCAGCCGGGATGGTTGCGATTTGTACTGTGAAGTGCCGGTCAGCTTCGCCTCTGCGACGCTTGGGGGCGAGGTCGAGCTGCCTACGCTCGACGGCCACGTGTCACTGAAGGTTCCCGCGGGGACGCAGTCCGGCAAAGTATTCCGGCTCAGGGGCAAGGGTGTCACGACGGTGCGCGACCCGCGTGTGGGGGATCTTTTTGCGAAAGTGGCGGTGGAGACGCCTGTCAACCTGACGGCCGAGCAACGCAACCTGCTGCGACGCTTCGAGGAGTCGATCTCGTCAGGCGGAGATAAGCACAGTCCCCGTGCCGGTGGATGGCTTGACACTGTCAAACGATTTTTCGAACGTATCAGCCAGTAACGGCGCGCCGAACCTTCGCTCCGCGCCGCGGAGAAATCGGCTTTGAACACGAGATCGATCAAACTGGGCATCGCGGGCGCCGGACGCATGGGGCGCGCCATCATCGAAGCCGCGACCGGGCGAGAGGATATGGGCGTTGCCGGCGTCTGGGTGCACGATGCGCCGAAAGCCGCCTCGCTCGATCTGGGGCCGGACGTCCTCGTTGCCACCGAGATCCGACCCGTTGTCGCGATTGCGGACGTCATCATCGATTTCAGTCTGCCGGCCGGCACGGCCGAGGTTCTCGATGCGGTCGTCGCGGATCCCCGTCCCCTGGTGTGCGGCGTCAGCGGCCTACGCGCCGCCCAGCTGGCCAGGCTCGACGAGGCGGCGACAAACGCTCCCGTGCTCTACGATCGAAACATGAGCTTGGGCATCGCCGTGCTGCGGGCGCTGGCTCGGCAGGCGGCCGAGTCGCTAGGGCGGGATTTCGAGGTCGAGATTCATGAAACCCACCACGTTCACAAGATCGATGCCCCGTCCGGGACCGCGCTGAAGCTCGGGGAAACGGTGGCGGCGGGCCGCGGGCAGGTGTTCGACGATGTCAGCTGGTACGCTCCGAGCGCGCAAGGGCGGAGCCGGCGCCCGGGCGACATCGCGTTTCGCGTCGAGCGCCGCGGCGAGGTACCGGGCGATCATACGGTCGATTTCGTCTCGGCGACCGAGCGTCTGAGCCTGCATCACAGCGTCACCACCAGGCGGGTATTTGCTGACGGGGCGCTGCGCGCCGCCGCTTGGCTCGTGCGCCAGGCGCCCGGCCGCTACGCCATGCAGGACGTGCTGTTTCCCGGTTAAGTGACGCGCGTCGGCCGACGCGGCTGTCGCCGGGCGGGCTCGTCGGGCACAGCGCGGGCCCCGGCGAAAAAAACCGGCATTTCGCTCTGGCGCACCCTGACCGGCTTCAGTAAACTACGCCGGATCGCTGGGCGGTCGGCGAAATCGCAAGCGGGAGGCATCGTCCTTCCGCTTTTATGCATCTGTGACAGGCAGTTGCCCGACACCCGGAGCGCCTTCCGGGCCGCGCTGACCTGATGGCGGTCTTGGATGAGTTTTTGATCGAGGATCGCTCTTGGCAACACCCGCTGTTCTGGCGCTTCAGGATGGAACGATGTTCCGTGGCACGTCCGTTGGCGCGGACGGACAGACTATTGGTGAAGTAGTTTTCAACACGGCAATGACGGGCTATCAGGAGATCCTGACAGACCCTTCATATTGCCGACAGATTGTCACGCTGACATACCCGCACATCGGCAATACCGGCACCAACAGCGACGACATGGAATCCGATCGCGTGCACGCTGCCGGCCTGGTCATTCGGGACAGCTCGATCGTCAATAGCAACTGGCGATCCGAGCGGACTTTCGGCGAATTCCTTCGCCGGGCGAATCTGGTCGCTATCGCCGACATCGATACGCGCAAGCTCACGCGGCTGATCCGCGAGGAGGGGGCCCAGTCGGGATGCATAATGACCGGAGACGTCAACGACGAGACCGCCGTGGCGCATGCCCGCAAGTTTCCGGGCATCGCGGGGATGGACCTGGCCAAGCTCGTGACGACCAACAGGATCTACCAGTGGTGCTATGGCACGACGTTCGGGCGGCCGCCCCGGATTCTCAGCCGGCGCATCGCGCCGTATCACGTCGTCGCGTACGATTTCGGCATCAAGCGCAATATCCTCCGTCTGCTGTCGGATTTGGATTGCCGCATAACCGTCGTCCCTGCAACGACGAGCGCAGCCGACGCGCTCGCGCTTGACCCCGACGGCGTCTTTCTGTCCAACGGTCCAGGCGATCCCGAACCCTGCGACTACGCGATCGAGGCAACCCGGGAATTTCTCGGCATGGGCATCCCGGTGTTCGGCATTTGCCTGGGTCACCAGCTGCTCGGCCTGGCCGCCGGCGCGAAGACCGTAAAAATGAAGTTCGGCCATCATGGGGCCAACCATCCTGTGCAGGATCTCGACACGGGGCAGGTATTGATCACGAGCCAGAACCACGGCTTCGCGGTGGACGAGAATACGTTGCCCGATAACGCACGGCCGACGCATCGCTCGCTCTTCGACGGCACGCTGCAGGGGATTGAGCTCTCGGACAGTCCTGCCTTCAGTTTCCAGGGGCACCCGGAGGCCAGTCCCGGCCCGCACGACCTGAACGGCCTGTTTGAACGATTCATCGCGGCCATGGATGACGCGAAGCGCCGCACAAAGCAGAAAATGCTTTCGTCATCCTAATTTATTTCAATGAGTTATATTACCTTTTTAGATTTCACTTTATTCTGAGCAGCGATGCCCAAGCGAACTGACATCGACAGCGTCCTGATTATCGGCGCCGGGCCGATCGTGATCGGTCAGGCCTGTGAGTTCGATTATTCTGGTGCCCAGGCGTGCAAGGCGCTGAAGGAAGAGGGCTACCGCGTAATTCTGGTCAACTCCAATCCGGCAACGATCATGACGGACCCGGAGACCGCCGACGCGGTCTACATCGAGCCGGTGCACTGGCGGGCCGTCGCGCGCATCATCGACAAGGAGCGGCCGGATGCAATCCTGCCCACAATGGGCGGCCAGACCGGGCTGAACTGCGCGCTCGATCTTGCGCGGGAAGGTGTGCTCGACAAATACGACGTCGAGATGATTGCCGCGTCCCGCGAGGCCATCGACATGGCCGAAGATCGTGAGTTGTTCCGGGAGGCAATGACCGAGATCGGACTCGACGTCCCGCGGGCATTCATCGCGCATTCGCTGAGCGAGGCCGTCGACCGCCAGGGTGAGATTGGGTTCCCGACAATCGTTCGACCGTCATTCACGCTGGGCGGTACCGGCGGTGGCATTGCCTATAATCGCGAGGAATTCGAGCGCATCGTTTCGCACGGTCTCGAGATGTCGCCGACGACCGAGGTGCTGCTCGAAGAGTCCGTGATCGGCTGGAAAGAATTCGAAATGGAGGTCGTCCGGGACCGCA
>JBFJOC010000062.1:0-14947 GCA_041617855.1 Woeseiaceae bacterium
CCGGCGCCGACGTCCGGCTGACGTTTCACTACGGCGGACCGGGGCGGACACTCGATGTCGAGGGTCTCAGTCCGCGTGGTCGTAAGCTAATTGCCTGTCTCGGGCGAGCAACTCAGGCGTAGCCGGCCCGCGACCCGGTGTTAGCAAGTGCGCGTCGCGACGGATTTTCAGATCGGTTCTAGATAGCACAGTTATCTGCATAATTTTGAACATAAATCATTGGATTTTTCGGGCGCGGCGGTATACTCACCGGACATAATCCCGCAGGCTAAGACCGTTGCCAGATATGCGCTCTAAGCTACTAATAATTAAGTTTTTATTTGTGCTTACCGCGAACGTGCACGCGACGCCGACCGTTGAAGACATCCGCCTCTGGGCGGAAAAGGGCAAGACCCGAGTCGTGCTCGATCTGAGCGAACCCGTGGCGCACAGCATTTTTACCCTGCGCGGGCCGGAGCGGCTCGTCGTCGACCTGCAATCCGGCCGGCTTGCCGAGCACCTGGCTTCGCTCCCTGCCGGCGCGGGCGCCGTGCGCACGATTCGGAGCGCCGTGCGCGCCAACGGTCAGCTGCGGATCGTGCTGGACCTCAACGAGGATGTGCGCTCGCGCAGCTTCACCGCCGGCCCGAACGGGCGTTACGGCGACCGACTCGTGATCGATCTAGAGCGCGCGGGCATGCCGGAGGCCGTGAAACGTGCGACAGAGGCATACACGCCTGGGCGCGACATCGTCGTTGCTGTCGATCCGGGTCACGGCGGTCATGATCCCGGCGCCGTCGGCAAAGGGCGTACTCGGGAAAAAGACGTCGCGCTCGCCATTGCGAAACGCCTTACCGCGAGAATCAATGCGGAACCGGGGATGCGGGCGATCCTGATCCGCAGCGGCGATTATTACATCGGTCATCGTCGCCGCATGCAAATCGCGCGCGACGGACGCGCGGACCTGTTCGTGTCGATCCATGCCGACGCGGTATCCGATCGCCGTGCCAGCGGTGCGTCCGTTTACGCACTGTCCCTGAAAGGCGCCAGTGACGAGGCCGCCCGCCAGCTGGCGGAGCGAGAAAACGCTGCGGTGAGCGTCGGCGGCGTTGATCTCGGAGACAAGGACCCGATCCTTGCCTCGGTGCTTCTCGACCTGTCGCAGAATGCGGCACTGAGTGCGAGCCTGGACGTCGGCACTAAGGTCATCGGCCAACTTGCGAAAATCGGCAAAGTACACCGGCGGAGGGTTCAGCAAGCCGGCTTCATCGTTCTGAAGTCGCCGGATATGCCGTCGATTCTCGTCGAGACCGCGTTCATTTCAAATCCGGCAGAGGAACGAAAGCTTCGCGACCGTCGCCACCAGGACCGCCTGTCGGACGCTATCCTGTCCGGCATTCGGACATACTTCAGCACGAACCCGCCGCCGGACACTCGCATAGCGGCGGAGGTTCGCCAGACGCCGGTACGACAGGTCCGGCACGTGATCACCAGTGGCGATACGCTGTCCGAAATCGCCCACCGATACAACGTCAGCACGGCGGCCATACGGGCGGCAAACAGGCTCACGAATGACACGATACGCGTGGGCCAGACGCTGTCGATCCCGGTCTTCGCCGGTACCTGATCGTCGACTACCCGCGCCGGCTTGCCGGAGAACGATCGGGTCGAGACAAAACGACGGCGTTCTGAAAGAATGACGGGCTCAGAGCGAGCCGGTGCGCCGGATGCCCATCAAGAAACTCCCCGATCACCTGATCGACCAGATTGCAGCCGGTGAGGTCATCGAACGGCCGGCTTCAGTCGTCAAGGAGCTTGTCGAAAACAGTCTCGATGCGGGGGCGCGGAGCATAACCGTCGATATTCTTGCCGGCGGTGCGAAGTTGATACGTATCCGCGACGACGGCGGTGGCATTCCGCAATCCGAACTCCGACTCGCGCTGTCCCGACACGCCACCAGCAAGATCGAGAGTCTCGAAGACCTCGACGCCATCGCATCGCTCGGTTTTCGTGGCGAGGCGCTTCCGAGCATGGCGTCAGTGGCGCGCTTTCGCCTGGTTTCCCGTCATGAATCCGACGCATGTGCCTGGCAGGTCGATGCGGACGGGGGCAAGGTCAGCGAACCCCGTCCTGCTGCGCATCCGCCGGGAACCACGGTCGAGGTGCACGACCTGTTTTTCAATACGCCCGCACGGCGACGCTTCATGTGCACGGAGCGTACCGAGTTCGGGCACATCGAAAAGTGGGTGCGGCGGCTGGCTCTGGCCAGGCCGGACGTGGCGTTCGCGCTGACGCACAATCGGCGCAGCGTATTCGCGCTCGGTGCCGCAACGTCGGCGGGGGCGCGCCTTCAGCGCGTCGGCGAAATCTGCGGTGCGGCGTTTGCCGAGCAGTGCGTGTTCATCGAGCACGATACCGGCGGCGCCGCCCTGTCCGGCTGGATCGGGCTGCCGACATACAGCCGCAGCCAGCCGGATCTCCAGTACTGGTTCGTCAACGGGCGCAGCGTCAGCGACAAGACGCTGGCGCATGCCGCGAGGCGCGCGTATCGGGATGTGCTCTTTCACGGCCGATTCCCCGCTTACGTGCTGAGCCTGACCGTGAATCCAGCATCGGTCGATGCGAATGCGCACCCGGCGAAGCTGGAGGTTCGATTTCGCGATGCCCGGCAGCTGCACGGGATCGTCGTGCAGGCGATCGAGACGGCGCTTCGGGAGACGCGACCGGGCGAAAGCGCCGCAGCGCCGGCGCAGTTTCCGGCACACCGCACGGCTCGTCAGGGCGGGTTGCCGCTGCCGCCATCGCGATCAGTGACGGCGTCCGCGGTACACGAGACGTTGGCCGCCTACGACACGATGGCGCGTGCCCATCCGGCGGCTGCGGCGGTGGAGCTGCCCGAGCGCGACACGCCGCCGCTCGGCTACGCCGTAGGCCAACTCGGCGGCGTATACATCCTGGCCGAGAATGCGGACGGGCTCATCATCGTCGACATGCATGCGGCGCACGAGCGAATCCTTTACGAAAAGCTGAAACGCGATTTCGATGAGCATTCCGTGGTTCGCCAGCCACTGCTGGTTCCGGTGACCGTCGGCGTGGCGGAGCACGAGGCGGATCTCGTAGAGTCATCGGCACCGGTTCTCGAGTCACTCGGGCTCGACGTGCAACGAGCTGGCGCGACGTCGGTTGCCATCAGGGAAGTGCCGGCGCTCCTCCGCAACGCCGACGCCGCGACGCTACTCCGCGATATTATCGCTGATCTCGCACACGCCGGTCGGAGCGATCGCCTCGAGGCTGTCCGGCATGAATTCCTCGCGACGATGGCCTGCCACCATTCCGTGCGGGCGAATCATAAGCTCAGTCACGACGAGATGAACGCCTTGCTGCGCGAGATGGAGCGCACAGAGCGGGCGGATCAGTGCAACCATGGTCGCCCGACCTGGACGACGATTTCGATATCAGAGCTCGACCGGCTGTTCATGCGGGGTCGCTGATCGTCCTTATGCGAAATGTCGCCGTATGCCTGATGGGGCCCACCGCCGCGGGTAAGACCGACATTGCGATCGGCCTGTGCAAACGTTTTCCGTTCGATGTCGTGAGCGTCGATTCCGCTCTCGTCTACAGGGGTATGGATATCGGCACGGCAAAGCCGGGTGCGGCGATGCTCTCGCGCGTGCCCCATCGGCTCGTCGATATCCGTGACCCCGAGGACCCTTACTCCGCCGGTGATTTCCTGCGCGACGCGACGAGGGAGATCGCGGACATCACCGCCGCAGGGCGTATACCGCTGCTCGTAGGCGGCACGATGCTGTATTTTCGCGCGCTGACCGAAGGCCTGGCGGAGCTGCCGTCCGCGGATCCTGAATTGCGGAAACGCATCGATTCCGAGGCGGTTCGCGCAGGATGGCCCGCCCTGCATCAGCGCCTCGCCGAGGTCGATGCCGCCGCGGCGCGGCGCATCGACCCGCACGACAGCCAGCGCATCCAGCGGGCGCTCGAGGTGTTTTACGCGAGCGGCAGGCCGCTGAGTGACTGGCATGGCCGGACGGCACGCCGCGACCGCGGCCCGGCCGTCGAATACCTCAAGCTCGGTCTCGTGCCTGGCAGCCGCAAGCTCCTGCATGCGCGTATAGAAAAGCGGCTGAACTTGATGATTGAAAACGGTTTTGTCGATGAAGTACGGCGACTCAGCGAGCGCCCCGGCTTGACCCCGGAGCACCCGTCGATGCGCGCCGTCGGGTATCGACAGCTGTGGGCCTATGTTGCGGGTCAGTGTTCGCTCGAGGCGGCCACCGCAAAGGCGCTTGCCGCAACGCGTCAGCTGGCGAAACGCCAATTCACATGGCTACGCACCGTATCCGGGTTACGGGCGTTCGACCCGCTGGAGGCGGGGACCCCCGGCGCCATTGCTCGGGTCCTGGCCCCGCAAATTTCGGGCTAGTACAGCTCCGGGCCTGTGCTAAACTTTTGCATCGCTTAGGCTGAACTTCGCAAAGGGCAACCGGCGCCACCGGCATGCGGTGTTCATAAAGACAACGAAGAATAAGGAGACCCGACGATGGCGAAAGGGCAGACATTGCAGGATCCGTTTCTCAATATCTTACGCAAGGAAAAAGTTCCGGTTTCAATTTATCTGGTCAACGGCATCAAGCTGCAGGGCCAGGTGGACTCGTTCGATCAGTTCGTGGTGCTTTTGAAGAACAGTGTCAATCAAATGGTCTACAAGCACGCGATCTCCACTGTGGTACCTTCCCGCAATGTGCGGCTGCCCCTTCCCGATGACAACGCCGGAGACGGCAAAGATTAATCGTGAGCTTCGCCGGTCTCAGGAGACCGTGCTTGTTTGAACGACCGCAAAGCGGCGAGCGAGCGATACTGCTTCATGCCGGCTCGGATGGGGCTCCTGATGATGCTGAACGTGACGAGTTCCAGGAACTTGCGCGTTCCGCCGGTGCGGTAATCGTCGATCAGATTGCAAGCGCGCGCCGGCGTCCTCATCCGCGATACTTCATCGGCCCGGGCAAGCTTGCCGAGGTAAACGCCAGCGTCGAGCGGCACCGCGCAGAACTCGTCATTTCGTCGGCTGCGCTATCCCCCAGCCAGGAGCGTAACCTGGAGCAATCGCTGCGCTGTCGGGTGCTGGATCGGGCGGGCCTCATTCTGGATATTTTCGCGCAGCGGGCTCGGAGTTTCGAAGGCAAGCTGCAGGTTGAGCTCGCCCAGTTACAGCACCTGTCGACGCGGCTGGTGCGTGGCTGGACCCATCTGGAACGGCAAAAGGGCGGGATCGGCCTCAGGGGGCCGGGTGAAACCCAGCTCGAGACGGACCGGCGCCTGATCGGCATTCGTATCCGGCAGCTCAACGCAAGGCTGCAACGGGTCGATGCGCGGCGAACCATGAGCCGCCGCAATCGCGTCCGGGCGGAAGTGCCGACCGTCGCACTGGTTGGCTACACCAATGCCGGCAAATCGACGTTGTTCAACCGGCTCACGGCGGCCGACGTTTACGTTCGCGATCAGCTTTTCGCCACGCTCGACCCGACGGTTCGGCGCTTCGAATTGTCGGGCGGGGGCGACGTGGTTCTCGCCGATACCGTTGGATTTGTGCGCGACTTGCCGCATGAGCTCATAGCGGCGTTCCGATCGACGCTGCAGGAGGCGCGCGAGGCGGATCTGATCCTGCATCTGATCGACGCAAGCGACGGCAACCGGTGGCAGCGAGTGCGCCAAGTCAATTCCGTGCTCGCCGAGCTCGGCGCCGATCGTGTGCCGCAGATCCGCGTGTACAACAAGATTGACAAGTTACCCCGGGCGCCGCGTGTCTCCTCCAGTCGTCGCGGCGAGAGCCACGCCGTGTGGATATCGGCGAGGACCGGTGCGGGCATTCCTGCGCTACTCGATGCGATTGCCGATCGGCTCCGACGGGAAATGCGGCACGGCAACATTTATCTCGAGCCGTGCAAGGGCCGTGCGCGGGCCAAACTTTTCGAGCTTGGTGCGGTCGTTCAAGAGCAGACGGCTGAGGACGGCGGGTGGATTCTGGAACTCAGAATGCCGGAGAGTGACTTGCAGCGTTTCCTGAAGCGCGAGAACCTTCCGGCCGACGCACTGGAAACGGTACCCACCGCATCCAAGACGACCGCAACCGGGAACTGACAGAGCTATGGCGTTTAACGAATCCGGCAACGGAAAGGACCCCTGGAAACGGGACGATGACAAGCCAACCGACCTGGACCAAATCGTCGAAAACTGGCAGAAGCGCTTTGGCAGTTTGTTCGGCGGCGGTGGTGGCGGTCGCGCGGGCGGCCGAGGTACCGGCGGAGGCGGCGCCGCAATACTCATTTTCTTACTCGTCATCGCCTGGGCAATGACCGGCTTCTACCGCGTCGACGAGGCCGAGCGCGGCGTCGTGCAGCGGTTCGGAGCGTATACGGTGACGACGATGCCGGGTCTACATTGGCACTGGCCGTTTCCGATCGAGACCGTGGACCTCGTGAACACGAACGCCGTGTCGAACTACGCGTACCGTACCGAGATGCTGACAGCCGACGAGCAGTACGTGTTTATCGACATGGTCGTGCAGTATCGCCGAACGGATCCCGTCAAATACAGCTTCGAGGTCGTCGAGCCGGATCTGACGCTTCAGGACGTCACGGAAAGCGCGCTGCGCGAAGTCGTCGGCACCAGCGAGCTCGAGGTGCTCGTGACAACGCGCCGTGACGAGATCGCGTCCCGTACGCGCGAAGTGCTGCAAAACACGCTCGACAGCTACGGTGCCGGCATCACCGTGACGTCGATCTCGCTCGAGACGGTCAATTATCCGCAAGCGGTGCAGGCCGCGGTCGACGATGCCCAGAAAGCGCGCAACGATAGTGAGCGTTACGGGCTGGAGGCCGATGCCTACGCGCGTGACATCATCCCGAAGGCGCGAGGAAATGCTGCGCGCGTACTCGAAGATGCGCGCGCCTACCGGGATCGGGTAATCGCCGATGCCGATGGCGAGGCCGCTCGGTTCGAGGCGCTGGTCGTCGAATACAAGAAGGCGCCGCGCGTGACGCGCGAGCGTCTGTATATCGAAGCGATCGAGGAGGTCTACGGCAAGTCCACGAAGGTGTTCGTCGACTCGCAGGGCACGGGCAACCTGCTGTATCTCCCGATCGATAAACTCGTCAACCCGGATACCCGGCCCATCACTCGCAGCGAGACTACCCGCGCCGCCGACTCGCCGACACCCGAATCCGAGCCGCCGGATGCGCGCATCGAAATCAGGGATCCGCGGGAAAGAAGGACGCGCCAATGAACAACGGACGCTTTGCTTTTGTCGTCGTCGTAGGCCTAATCCTAGTTATCGCCGGCCTGTCGCTGTTTACGGTGAACGAGCGCGAACTCGCGATCAAGCTGCAGCTAGGCCAGGTCGTGCGTTCCGACTACGAACCGGGTTTGCACTGGAAGATCCCAGTCTTCCAGAACGTGCGCAAGTTCCCGCGGCGAATCCTGACGATCAGCGACCGCCCCGAGCGCATCTTCACGGCAGAAAACGAGGCGCTCCAGGTCGACTTCTTCGTAAAGTGGCGCATCGTGGACCCGGTTCGCTTTTACACGTCGACCGGCGGTGCGCTGATCGTGGCGAACGACCGCCTCTCGGAGATCATCAAGAACGCGATCGTGACGGAATTCGGAAAGCGCTCCGTGCAGCAGGCTATCTCGGCGGAGCGTGCCGAGCTGATGCGTGATATGCGCATGACAGCATCCGCCACGGCCGAAGACTTGGGCGTACAGTTGATCGACTTTCGCGTGAAGCAGGTGGAATTCATGGACGACGTGCGGAACTCCGTCTACCAGCAGATGGCCGCGGAGCGCGCTCGGATCGCCGCCGAGCGTCGTGCCGAGGGACGCGCCGCCGCCGAGGAGAAGCGCGCGGCGGCCGACCGGGAACGCACGATCATCCTCGCCGATGCCTACAGGGAGAGCCAGAAGATTCGCGGCGAAGGCGATGCGAAAGCCGCGGGGATCTATGCAGATGCATACAACAAGGATCCCGAGTTCTACGCGTTCTATCGCAGCATCGACGCGTACCGGAAGTCGCTCGGTAAAGCCGGCGATATCCTCGTCGTGGACCCGAACAACGACTTCTTTCGGTACATAAACCAACGCGACGGCAAGCGCTAGCGGACTACGCCGCTGCGCATGCCGGGCCGCCGACGGCGATCCCGCGAGCGCCGAGAGACGACGTGTACTGGATCGACATTCTGACCGCGCTTGCGCTCGTGCTAATCATCGAGGGCATGCTGCCTTTCATCAGCCCTGAAAAATACCGGGAGTGGGTGCTGCAGGTCGTGAAGCTGCCAGACGGCCAGTTGCGCAACGCCGGGCTGATAGCGATGATTGTCGGCTTGTTGTTACTGTTTCTCGTTCGGCATTAGCAAACGGTTTCGCGATGGGTAAGAATGTCGTTGTCGTCGGCACTCAGTGGGGTGACGAGGGCAAGGGAAAAATTGTCGACCTGCTGACGGATCGGGCGGCTGCGGTTGCTCGGTTTCAGGGCGGCCACAACGCCGGGCACACGCTTGTCGTTGGTGGAAAAAAAACCGTTCTACATCTCATTCCGTCGGGCATCCTGCGCGACGACGTCAGCTGCCTGATCGGTAACGGTGTCGTTCTGTCGCTCGAAGCTCTGGTTCGGGAGGCAAATGCGCTGATTGAGAACGGTGTGCCGGTGGTGGATAGGCTGCGAGTGAGCCCCGGCTGTCCGCTGATTCTGCCGTCACACATCGCGCTCGACGTCGCTCGCGAACAGGCCCGCGGCGCCGCGGCGCTCGGTACTACCGGCCGGGGTATCGGACCGGCATATGAGGACAAGGTGTCGCGACGGGCGCTGCGAGTCTCGGATCTTTTCGTGCGCGAAAAATTTGCAGCGAAGCTCGGCGAGATTCTCGATTACCACAACTTTCTGCTGAAGAACTACTTTCGGGCGGCGCCCGTCGATTTCGCAAAGACACTCGACGACGCGCTCGCCGCCGCCGAGTTCGTAGCGCCCCTAACGGCCGACATCACGCAGATCCTTCGGCGGCTGGCTGCCGACGGGAAAGGCATTCTTTTCGAGGGGGCTCAAGGTACGTTCCTGGACATCGACCATGGCACGTATCCATTCGTGACGTCGTCGAACACCGTTGCCGCTGCCGCCTGCATTGGGACCGGTATCGGCCCCCGCGACATCGACTACGTGCTCGGCATCGTCAAGGCCTACACGACCCGCGTCGGCGCAGGCCCATTCCCGACGGAGCTGTTCGACGAGTTCGGGAAGCATCTGGCAAGGGTCGGCGCCGAGTTTGGCGCAACGACCGGGCGGCCGCGGCGCTGCGGCTGGTTCGACGCGGTGGCGCTCAGGCGGTCTATCGTCAACAGCAGCGTCTCCGGCCTTTGCGTCACCAAGCTCGACGTTCTGGACGAGCTCGAAACGATCCGCATCTGCGTCGGCTACGAGATCGACGGTAAGGCGATTGCCGGATTGCCCGTTGTCGTTGATCGCTTCGCGGAATGCGAACCGGTGTACGAGGATTTTCCAGGCTGGCAGAGCTCGACCGTCGGCATAACCCGGCTTGAGGATCTGCCAGTAAATGCCCGCGACTACCTCGAACGCATCGAGGCGCTTGCCGAAGTGCCGATCGACATCATCTCGACCGGACCGGATCGCGAGCAGACGATTGTCCGACGGCATCCCTTTTCGTGATGGAGATTACGGCAGGCTTATCAGCGCCTGGCTTCGAGGACACCGGCGAGTAACCATTCGATGTGGTGCCGTTCGCGCTTTTTGCAGCAGGCTTGACTGCGCGTGACGGTAAATTCGCGACTGGTGGTGAAGGCAGGTCCCGGCGCGTTTGCCGACATCCGCACACACGGATTCGACCCTACGCGTATCGGCACGATCGCCGGTGCCTCCGGCGGTGCCAAATGGTTGGTGCTAAGCCAGCTCGATCGCGTGATTATCGCGGACGTTCTGCCGCGCCTCGCCGAGCCGGTATACCTCCTGGGCTCGTCGGTTGGTGCCTGGCGATTTGCCTGCTACGCGCAGTCGGATCCGCTCGCCGCGATTGGCCGGTTCGAGCGCGCCTATCTCGAGCAACGATATAGCGACGATCCGGACGTTTACGAAATAACCACGACGAGCCGTGGCATTCTGCGCGAAGTCCTGGGCGACTGCGGTACGCTGGAAATACTCGGGCATCCTGCCCTGCGCCTCAATGTCATGACTGTTCGTGCGCGGCACCTGCTTCAGAGCGAGCATCCGGCGCTGCTTGGCCCGAGCCTGCTTGTTGCCGGCGCGCTGAACGCGCTGAACCGGCGAACGCTCGGTTTGTTCTTCGAACGAGCATTGTTCTTCGATGCGCGAGATCTGCCGCCGTTCTATGCGCCGGCGGGATTTCCATTACAGCAGGTCGCGCTGTCGGCGGACAATCTTGAGGACGCTGTCGTTGCGACGGGCTCCATCCCACTCGTACTAACGGGCGTGCGGGATATAGCCGGTGCACTGCCGGGCGTGTATCGTGACGGTGGCGTCATCGACTACCATCTGAACCTGCCGCATCGTGCTACCGATCGCTTCACTTTGTATCCGCATTTTTACGATTACGTCGTGCCGGGCTGGTTCGACAAGCGCCTGCCCTGGCGACGTGCCTCTGCCGCCGACCTGGACCGTACGATTCTGGTTAGCCCGTCGGCCGAATTCGTAGCTAGATTGCCGCATGGCAAGATCCCCGATCGCAGAGACTTTTACCGCTTTGCGCACGCCGAGCGAGTCGCGATCTGGCGCCGCGTAGTCGACGCCTGCAAAGCGCTTGCAGACGAATTTCATGAGTTGATCAGTACAGAAAAGATGCCGGCACGGATCGAGCCGTTGTAGCAGGTGTCGTTTTGTCACTTGTGGGCCTCCGCGTCACGAGTCACCACAAGAATGTAAAACGCAAGCCTCGACGTGCATGTGCGCGTGACGAGTCACAGTGTGACGTACGTCACATCCCGATTCGTTCCGGCGCGGCTGCGATCCCGGCATTCAGGCAGGGTTCAGTCACGACGGGCTATCTGTGATTGTCATCACGGCGATCCGATCGCCACAAACGTATGCTGGATCGGCTTTTTTGGTCCGGTATGTATATTCTCAGGGAGACGGCGATGACAAGCAGGAAGGCAGGAATCGTAGCTGTTCTTTCATTCGCAACGTTGAGCGGCTGCGCGACGATGAGTGGCGATGAATGTGCGCTGAGCGACTGGTCCGCCGTCGGCTACGAAGACGGTGCGCGCGGCTACACGACCGACCATTTTTCGACATACCGCAAAGCGTGCTCGAAACACGGCGTTGCGCCGGACTTTCAGGCTTACCTGCAGGGCAGGGAGCAGGGCCTCGTCGAGTACTGCCAGCCAGGACGCGGTTTCCACCTGGGCAGCCGCGGCGCGGCCTACGGCGGCGTATGCGATGTGGACCGAGAGTCTGAATTTCTTGATGCTTACCACGCAGGCTATCAGCTCTACGAGCTGCGCTCGAGCGTCAACGCTGCCAATTCTCGCGTGTATGCCAAAGAAAAGGAGCTGGAGCAAAATACGGTCGAGATTCGTGCCAAGGAAGCAGCGCTGATCAGCGAGGAAACGACGACCGAGGAGCGCATTCTCGTGCTTGCGGATCTCAAACGTCTCGCGGAACGTAACGGGGAACTCGAAGCGGAGATCGAAATGCTGATCGCCGAGCGCGCACTCTACCAGCAGGAGCTGGAGCTCTACGAGCGCAGCGTCGCGGCGCGCGGTTACTGAAGACGAATTACAGCCGCCCCGCGGGTGTCGAAACGCGCTCGGTTTGCCGCAGAGTATCGTCGCAGCTGATCACAATGCCGATTCGTCGCGATCCGTGGCGCGACGGCCGGGGCCCCCTCGGCGTTCGGCCTTGTGACGACCGGTCGCCCGCATGATTGCGCCCGGTCCGAACGGATTGCGGCGATCTTCCCCGGACCGCCGATCCTCGTGATGTTTGAAGCTGCAGCCGCACTGCGGCGCATCGCACTCGGGAAGCGGCAGGCGCGGCGCGGCCGCTGCGAGAAAACGCTGTCCGGCAAGCGCCTTCGCCGCGGCGCAGGCGTTCTTCGGAAAGCGAAGGGATACTGCGTGAAATTCGGACGTGCTGGTCAGCGCCGGCTCGTCCGCCTCAGCAGTCGCAGTCTCGCTGCGGCGCCTGCGCACATACCATGCGGCGACAGCAACCAGCAGAATTAGGATTACGACGTATTTCATGGGCTCCCCCCGGAGCCTCAATTATAGTCAGGATGGAACAATAGCGGCGCGTTTTTTTGAAAAAATTGTTACCTAGCGAGAAGATTTTCCTCTGCATGACTGACCTTTTTCGTGCCGTCACAGTAGTTCATCCACAACGACTTCGGCGAAACGTGCCGCCACGGTGAGCGGCAGCGGCTCGCGAATTTCAGTTGCCGCAAACAAATCCGGAACGAACACCTGCTTGATCAGGCTTGCGACCGCCTCGGGGTGCGATGTCGCGAGATTCATTTCCTTGTTGACTTCGAGGCTTAGCTTGTCGAAATTCGCCGAGCCGACGCAGGCCCAGCCGTCGAACACCGCTGCCTTGACGTGGGTCATCCCCGGGTAGGCAAAGACGCGAATCCCAAAGTCCAGCATCTTGTTTATCGCAACTTCGTTACTGGCGTTCAATATTGCGTGATTGCCATCCGTCGGCAGGATGATTCGTACGTCGACACCCCGGAGTCGCGCTTTCGCGAGCTCATAGAGCATACGGTCGTCGGAGAAATACGGATTCTCGATCCAGATGAAGCGCTGCGCGCGCCGCACGGCCGCGAGCTGGGCCCGGTAGATCTGGGCATCGAAGCTACGCGTTCTGAGCACCCGCACGGGGTAGCCGAGATTCTCCGCGTTCCGCTCTTTGCCCCTGATAAACCTCAGGAAATTGCCCAAATCGCCGAGCAGGCCGGCGCGGGCCCAGGCCTTGTCGGACTCGAATTGCAGATCGTCGACGACCGGCCCGCGAATCTCCATCATGAGGTCGTGCCACTCGTGCCGATATTCGCGGCCGATGTTCATGCCCCCGAGAAATGCGACCCTGCCGTCGATGATCGTCGTCTTGGTGTGATCGCCGGTAAACCATGGGTTTTCGATGTTTCGAACCTGAATGCTCGAGTCCTGCTCCAGATAATTCGTCATCGACAGCGGCGGTCGGAAATCGGCTGGCATCGATTCCGGGTCTATCTGCATGGCCTGCATGTTGCCCAATGAGTCAATCAGGACACGCACGCGCACATCATTAGACTTATCTTTTAGCAGATCGGCCATTGCCACTGCATAGTCGTCGTTGTCGAAAATATAGGTGCGAATGTCGATCGATTTTTCGGCGTCTCTAATTGCCTGCTCGACGCGTGTGAAGTACTCGTCGCCGCCTACGAGGAAACGGATCGTGCCCCTGGACCGGCGAGTTCCGGTAACACGGTCAAGTTCCGCTTCGAAAGCATTGAGATCCATGGGTGCTGCCAGCGATACGGCGGGAATTGGCCCGCCGAGGGCTGGCATCTGCGCAGTGCCGATTGTTGCCCTGCGCACGATGCCCACCGATGACTTGAACGCGAGGGACGCGACGCTGGTCGCAAACGATACGGGCCGAACGACCGGTTCGACGTGTGCCGACTTTGCGTACAGCATGGCTGCCTGCCCGGCGCCAACGACGCGGCGAATGCCCTGATACGCGGGCGTTCGTCCATCGCGAACCACGACGGCATCGGCTGGTCGCTCGAGCTTCGAAGATGAGGCACAGCCGGCGAGAGCGGCCGTCGCCACAACTGCGACGAGAGTCTCGCTGACGAGAATCCGGAGCGGGATGGTCATGGTCCGTCGCCTCACTGGTTTACAGTTTCAAAACCTTCGGTCGGACCCTCAATGTAGGCGGCAGGCACTCTAACTTACTGATTTAAAATTAATAAATTAAGACGGATTCCTGATGATGCAATGATGACGACCTGGCTTTCGGCGCGCGCACCGGGCGCCGCGCCGCGTGTTACATTTATTTCTGCTGTTGTGGGGGGTATCGGTATGGCGGGTGACACTAACAAGCTACTGGATATTCTGACGGGATACGCTGCGGCGCATCAGCATCCGGTCAACGTCTTTGTGCATCTGCTCGGCATACCGACCATCATGCTCGGCGTGCTGATTCCGTTGACGTGGGCAGGTTTCGAGGTTGCCGGCGTCACTGTCAGTCTCGCGCACGTTGCGATGCTCGGCTTTTTTCTGCTCTACCTGACGCTGGACGCCGTGTTCGCGATCGTGTTTCTTATCGGAGCCCTGGTCATTGCGTATGCAGCCGCGGTAATCGGCGAACTTCCGATCCGAATGTCAGGTAGCATCGCACTTGCGGCATTCGTGGGCGGTTATTTGGCCCAGTTCCTCGGCCATGCGGTGGAGAAATCGATGCCCGTGCTCGTTCGGCACCCGATTCAGGCGAATCTGGCGGCACCGTTTTTCGTCGTCGTCGAAATCTTTCAGCTATTGGGCTTCAGACGCGACCTGTTCGAACGGGTGCAGCAAGAGATAAGCGTCCGCAGGGCGGGTGAAGCCTGAAAGGAATGCTGAAGGCACAAATGCTCGCGGTTTCCATACGCTCTCGGTTGCCGATGTATTCGGTGCCGAGGAGAGGACTTGAACCCGGCCCGGTAGTGCGCCGACTGATTCAAGGCCGATCGGAGAATTCTATGTCGGGTAGCCCTGGCATCAAGCGGATGGATTGGACTGGCGGGGGAGCTGCAGCGTTAGTCGCGGGCACCCTGGAGTGGGTTCTCTGCGCACTTCAAACGACGGAGCCCCCGAGAGGGGGCTTCGCGTCGTTTGGTGCCGAGGAGAGGACTTGAACCCGGCCCGGTAGTGCGCCGACTGATTCAAGGCCGATCGGAGAATTCTATGTCGGGTAGCC
>JBFJOC010000063.1:0-14787 GCA_041617855.1 Woeseiaceae bacterium
AGCTCACGTCGACGCAGCTATCGACCTATTTCGTCGGCTTCCAGGAGCACGTCGCGATGCGCAAGGCTGCCGAACAGGCCTGGGGAGAGACGTTCACGCTGCGCCGCTACCACGATGCGGCGCTGTCCTTCGGCTCGCCGCTGGTGAAATTTATTCAAGCACTAATGTTGAACTCTCCGATTCCGAAATCCAACTAGCAGACATTGTTCAGCTTCAGAATGGCCAATTTCGCGTGCGCAATTTCTACGGAGAGAATACCCCGGCAATAAGCCGCTGGAATCGACTCTAATAACAGAGCAACGATGATCATCGGCTGTTTCGAAATCGCATTTCGTCGAAATTCAAAGGCAGAGACCAAGCTTAATCGGAGTCGGCGGGCCTGGCGGCGCGACGCTGAGTCAGGTCTCGCCAATTCTGTAGTGAATAATGGTGCAGATACATCGCCGACAGCTGTCCGTCCTGGTGCAGCTCGTAGACGACATCGCGATCCAGACCAGTCAGCTTATCGGCGTCAATACAAATGTAATTCGCAAGCACCTGCTTCTCGGATCCCGGCGCTCCAGTAAGGAACGCTTCCTGGACCGCAAGCAGGCTCAGTTCGACCAGCCTCGCACAGAATGTCTCTGTGCGGCGCCGTTCCGCCTCGTACATGGCGCAGAGTTCGATCAGCCGGTTCGTATGTGCCGAGGGTTCCCCATCGATGAAAAACGGAAACTCGGATTCAGCGCTTACTGCATCCGCGGCGCGATCGATAACAACCACTCTGCTACCCCCTTCTTCAGTGGCGAAGGCAAACGGGTGGCAGCGAAGGTATGTAGGAACGTAGCAATGAGGATCCCACTTGCCGGCAGAGTCAACGAAAAGATTGACCTGATCGCTCAAACCGACAATCGCAAGCGGTACTGGCTGCTCCCTGCCCGAGAACACGATAGGATAGTGTTTTTGCGCACTGCTGAACTCGATCATTGTCAACGGAACGGCCGTGGCGGACTTTGCGAAATCGAATGTCCGTTCAGATGGTGCCCTCAGGCCGAGCGAGCCGTGCTCCTCTAATGTAAGCAACTCTGGCCGCTCGTAGAGGAACATCCTGCCGCTCACGTCGGGGCGCCGAGTGGCTTCATGATAGTTCATCACGTCGTACCCTCGTGCTTTGATTTGGCCTGAAGGCTAGCATGGGATCTGGGGGTCGAAGAAGCCAAAGCCGGCAGCCCTGGTCGTGGTCGTTGCTATAATTTGGCCGGCCGAGATATGAAGCTGTGAACGATACGAAACCAGAAACACCACCGGTACATACGAGCTGGGATACCTATTGGCTCGGAGCCGGAGACGCGGCTGCGTTTTCCGGTGGCGGGGCATCGCACCCGGCTGTAACCGGCTTCTGGGCGAATTTTTTCGGTAGGATCGGACAGGGCGGCGTTGCGCCGAGAATCATTGACATCGCCAGCGGCAATGGCGCCGTCGTGGAGTGTGCAAGATCTGCATCCCCTGAACTACTCACCGATTTCACCTGCCTCGATATCTCGGACTCGGCAATCCGGGCCCTCGAATCACGATTTCCACAGGTAAAAGGAATCGTAGCAGATGCTCGCTCCATGCCTCTTGACTCGTCGAGTTTCGATCTTATCGTGAGTCAATTTGGCCTCGAGTACGCCGGGTTCGAGGCGATTGACGAGGTAATGCGACTGCTCGACCACGGTGGCAGGCTTGCCCTTTTGTTGCATCATCAAAATGGCGGAATCTACCGACAGTGCGCTGCGAGCCTGGACGCGATCGACTCAATGCTGGATGCCCGTTTTATTCCGCTCGCGATTGATATGTTCCAGGCGGGATTTCGCGCGTATGAAAGCGATGACATCGCAGACTACGAGGCGAAGATGAAGGATTTCGTGCCTGCTCTCCGGACTATGGAGTCCGTCATGCGACGCCACGGGCAGGATGTTGCAGATGGCACGATAATCCGCCTGTACAAAGATGTCCGGACGATCCACGGCAAGCTACGCAACTACGATCCCGCCGAGGTGATCGGCTGGCTGAAACGCCTGGAAGACGAGGTGCGCGCTTATGCCGGCCGGGTCGCTTCGATGTGTGAGGCTGCTCTCGACGAGGATGCTTTCCGCGCATGGTGCCAGCGGCTCGAGCACCACGGCTTACGTCCCGACCGGGCCGACGCGATCTTTGCGGGAGACCGTATGGTCCCCTTGGCCTGGGCCCTCGTCGGTAACAAAGCTTAGACCTCTAAAAGAGGTCCGAGGTGGACTTCATAGTTCCGCCAACGTCCGCTGGAGCGCGAGTGCAGCTCGTCGCGCACCTGCCACACGCTGGCTGTCTTGACCTGACTTTTCGAATGGCGGAAATCCAGACAGCGGTCGTCCCAGTCGAGGCCGAGAAAATCGAGCAGCCGTCGCAACACATTCTCAGGTGATCGAACCAGCTCATCGTAATCGATCGTGCAGAGACTCTCACCAAAACACGCTTGCCAATGCGCCATCAGCCGCTCGTGCTGACGATAATAATGCGCCGTTTGTGCCAGGTCGGTCGCGTAACTGAGATTTCCACCGAGCTGCTGGAAATAGATGGAAAGACAGTTGTCGCGCAGGTTGCGCCGCGTATACACGATTCGTGCTGCCGGGAAGGTCGCCCGGATCAGGCCGAGATGCAGGAAGTTATCGGGCCGCTTGTCCGTTATGTTTTCGGCGGCCGGAAACAAATCATCGATCAGCGACAAGTAAGCATCACCGAAGTCCACGAGATCTGCACGCGAGGCCGTTGCCAAACGCGCTGGAAACGGAGTGAGTCTGCGTGCCAACAACCAAGGCAGGAAATCGAGCTCGCCGCCGGCGGTGACCGCCGGATGGCCGGCAAGTAGCTGCTCGACGAGAGTCGACCCGGAACGGTGCATACCGCAGATGAAAATCGGGGAAGCATCAGATTCGGTTTCGACGCTCGCGAGCCAGGCACTGTCGAATGCACGGATAAGCTCGTCGACAGCGTGTTCCGCGGCAATCAAGTCGTAGGGCGGATTCCGCTGCCGACCGATTTCGTTTGCCGTGCGATACGCGGCGAAAGCGTCATCGAATTGACTGACATCATCAAGCGCCTTGCCGAGCGCGAAGTACAGACCTTCTCGGGCAAGGGCATCGCCGGTCGAAGTCTCAGCCGCTTCGCGCACCAAGTCGATCAACGGATCGTCCTGGCGCTCGATTCGCTGTGCGTAGACGAGCCGCGACTTCGATTCGGCATGTTCCGGATCGATGGTCAGTACGCGTTGGTAGAGCGCGATTGCGCGATCCCTTTCTCCTGTCTCTTCGAACAGGCCCGCCAGATTGAACAGCGCGGGCACGTACTGCGAATCTACATGCAGGGCGCGCTCGTACATCTCGACGGCCTTGTCCACGTTGCGCAATTCGGCGTGCAGCACGCCGATGTTGGAATAGACTTCCTGCGCATTCTCGATACCGAGCCGGTTTGCCTCCTTATACGCAGCCAGCGCTTCAGCATAGCGCTTCTCCTTTTTGTAAAGGAGCGCGAGATTGAAGTGCGCAACCGCGAGCGCCGGCTGTCGCGCCAGGAGTCGCCGGTAACATCGGATCGCCGCATCTGTTCGCCCAAGCCCGTCCAGCAGGGCCCCGAGCCGCGCGTAATAGTAAAGGCGGTCGGGAACGAACTCCGTCAGTGCCGTCAGGGCGTCGATGGCCTCGGCGGGACGGCGAGACTGCATATAGATTTCGACGAGTCCCCGGAGCGCGGCCTCGCGATGCTGTTCCTGCTCAGTCAAACTGCGATAGGCCGCCTCGGCCTCGGCGAAGCGGCCCGCCGCATGCTGCTTGCGGGCGTTCTCCAGCACCGCAGCGGCTTCAGTACCCCGATTCATCCGTTTCAATCACCTGCCCGGGACGACATCGAAAGCCACGGTCATCCTCGGCTCGTCGGACTCGAAGGGTACGGTTCCGTGCCACATGTAGGATGGAAACAGGACGAGACGCCCGATTTCGGGCTGGATATGCCGCCGCGCTGCACCTTGCGCACCAATATCGATATCCGGCTCGCCGAATTTCAATCCGCCACCGTGGGCGTCTGAACCGACGATCTCACCCGGAACCTGGACGTAGTAAGCGGAACTGATCCAGCCGAGTGGATGAACATGCATCGTGTGATAGCCGCAGCGCGCAAGCCGCACCGACCAGGATGCGGAAAAATCGAAGGTTTCCTTGCGACGCGTGTACAGCGGGTGCTCCGCGCTGCGCGGGAAACGCTCGATGTAGTCGGCGATGCAGTCGCGCAGGCCAGCGACCAGCTCCCCGATCTCGGGGTCGGCCCTGTCGAACAGATCACCACTGGTCTGGCTGCCGCCGCGAAGGGTCTGTTCGGGTGGATGGCGCTTTCCTATGTGCAGCCCGTCGAGAAGAGTGCGGAGCCTGGCGTTGAACTCCCCGGCATTTCGATAATTCGCGGGTATCGGCAGCTCGAACACCCGTACCAGCTTCTCGTAGTCGTTCAGGGCCGCATCACGCTCATCGCCCAGCATCCGCCAGCAAAGACCGAGATAAGCGAGCGCGCGTTGATTGAACGGCATTTGCGCTGCACCCTCCCGTGCCTGGATTACCGCCTCGTCGGGACGCTGACAGGCGAGAAGCGCGCGCGCGTAGCTCACGCGGTGATCCGGCACCGAGCCCGCCATCCTGACGGTCGCGGCGTGCGCGTCGAGCGCCTCGACCCAGCGCCCCTGGCCTTCGAGGCTGTAAGCGAGCTGGCTCTTCAGCGCGCTCGATTCGGGAGCAAGGCGCAACCCCTCCCGCAGCGCTTCCTCGGCCGACGCGAAATCCTCCTGCTGCGTGAGCGCCGTCGCATAGGCCAGCCGCAGCTCGATCGCACGCGGTTCCCGGGCCAGCGCCTGCCGGTAGGAGTCGAGGTACTCACTCAGCTGTTCCTGCTGCCACAGCAGGGAGTTGAGATTGCGGTGGCTGTCGACGTCCAGCGGGTTTCGCGCGAGCGCCGCCCGATAGGCATCGATGGCACCGACAGCGTCCCGCGTATCGATCAGCGCGTTGCCGATATTGTGGTGCAACTCTGCTCGGTCCAGCCCGTGCCGCCCTGCCGCCCCGTAGTGCTCGAGCGCCTGACGGGGCCGTTGCGTCAATCGCAGGCAAACACCGAGGTTGTGATGCGCATCGGCGTAATCCGGCCGCAGCTCGAGGGCCTTCTCGAAGCAACGTATCGCGGGCTCGAGCTCCTTTTGCTCCATGTGCAGGTTACCGAGCCCCAACCAGGCCGCGGCATCGTCCGGACGCAAGTCGAGGCAGGCCCGGAAGCTCTCACCGGACTCCTCGTAGCGCGCTGTTTTCAGACAACAAAGACCAAGGTTGCGCAGCGCGTCCACATATTTCGGATACAAGCGAATCGCTTCGCGGTAGCTCTCGATCGCCTCGTCCGCGCTGCCGGATCTCGAGTACGCATTGCCGAGGTTGTTTGCGACTTCCGGCTGCTCGGGAAACAGCGCGAGCGACTGGCGCATGAATACGATGGCGCGCTGGTAGTCGCCGCGCTGGGAGAACCAGAGGCCCATGAGATGCAGCCCCATCGGATGACGCGGGTTGTTCTTCAGGAACTCGCGGTAGAGCGGGTAGGCGCCCTCCAGATCGCCTGACTGATGCAGCTCGAGTGCGTTCCCGAGCAAGCGCGGCATTTCCGCGAACGCGTCGTCACTCGCCGAGCGGCCTTCAGTCTGCATGGGAATACCGTGGGTGATCGATGGGAGACCGCATTATAGCGAGGCTCAGAAGCCCGGCAGATTCGGGCAGCAAAAAAAAATGGCGGGCCCCTGGGGGCCCGCCGACAGTGTCTAACTTATGACCGGCGTCAGAAGCTCTGCGTGACCCCCACGAACCAGTAGCGACCCAATGCGTCGTAGGTACCCGGGAAGGTATTCCCGTTGGAAAAGTCCGCGTTGTTCATGCGGCCGTCCACGGGCGGGGGCCTGTCGAACACATTGGTGACCCCGACATTCAAGGTCGTCGTACCGCCGAGGAAATCGGTGGAGTAGACGCCGCCGAGGTCGATGTAGTTCTGCGCTCCGGCCTTGTACCTCGCGTCATTGAGCTCGTCAGTCTCGCCGATATGCCGCCATCCGAGGGTCAGGTCCAGATCCCAGGGCGTGCTCCACACCGCGTTGAAGATGTGCTTCCACTCCGGTCGCGGCCGCTCGCAGTCCCCTCCGATCTTGCCCGCGCACTTGTTCGTCAGGCCGGCCGCAGGCGTCTCGTTCCACTTCTCGAGATAGCTGCCGCGCAAACTGAGATCCACGCCGCCCCAGCGCCCGATATCGAACCCGTAGGATCCGGTAATGTCCACGCCGGCTGCCTCGAAGAAGCCGATGTTGATATTCCTCGAAACGATGAACGCGTTTGTATCGTCGATCCAGAGGTTGCCGTTCGGCCCGCGACTGATCAGCCCGCAGATCTGCGGATCTCCGGTCGTGGCGCACTGGTTGATCGTGAGCTCCTCGCCGATACCGGCCGAAATCGCATCCTCGACCTCGCTGTTCCAGTAGTCGATGCTGAACGTCAGGCCGTCGAGCGCGCCGCCGGGCGTGAACACGGCACCGATCGTGTACGAGTCAGACTCCTCCGGATTCAGCCTGAGGTTACCACCGAACTTCGCGTTGTACTGGCCCGCCGGGCTCGACGGGATGTTGCCGTACTGGCCCGGCAGCACGCCCGTATTCGCGCACTCGGTCTCGCTCAGCACGGGGTCCGGTCCAGCGCAGTCGTCGTCGCCGGACCACAGCCCGGAGGTCACCGGATCGAAGAGCTCCAGGATATTCGGGGCACGAATCGCTCGCGAGAAGCCGCCGCGAATCATCAGGGCATCCACCGGCCGCCATTCGCCGCCGATGTTGTACGTATTCGTCGACACGTCCGGAATATCGTAATCGGAACGGCGATACCGCAGGTCCAGGCTCAGCGACTGCAGACCGGGCCTGTCCTGCACGATCGGAATCTTGGCTTCGAAGAAGAATTCCTTCACCAGAATCGCACCAGCGTAAGCGCCGAGTGCGCCACCCTGGCCGGACCCATCGCCGCTGCGATAACCCTGGTCGGGGTTGAAGTCGATCTGTTCGTCGCGGTACTCGATACCCGCGACAATCTCTACGCCGTCTTCGGCGCTCGGAAACTTCACGCCGTAGTCCGTGAGGTCGCCGGTCACGAACGCAACGAACTGGTCCTGCTCGAGATCCGACTTGGCGAATAACGGCAGGTCGATGTAATTCAGCGCGGCCTGGGTCACGCCGCCCGTCTGGAACAGGTTCCACGGTACGCAAGTCGTATCGGTACCGTTCAGGAAAGACCGGCAAACCGGATTGCCGCTGCCATCGTCGACGACGTCTATCGCCCGTTTGAGCCGGGTGATCGAGACGTCGTTGTTGTACACCTCGCTGCCGCGGAGACGCGAGGCGTTGTAGAACATATCGTAGCTCCACTGATCGTTCAGGTCGCCGCGGAAACCGAGCAGGTAGCGCGCACTCGTGTGGCGGATGTCGTCGAAACGGGGCCCGCCCTCGACGTTGCGGCGACCGATGTACCAGGGCACGGTCGCCACACCGGGACCGCAGCCGATCACGCCCAGCTGCTGCGCCGAAAGGAGCGGATTGTCGCAGTTCATCGAGGTCGACTCGAAGAAGTTGCCGGACGGCGCGATCTGAGCGAGCGTCCGGTCGTCCATGTACATGATCTCCGTGTAGGCCTCCACTTTCTCGTTTAGCTCATAATGGCCGAACACGCCGCCCGTGAAGCGCTCGTCCGGGCGCTGGAAATAATTCAGCGGGCCGTAATTGTAGTAAGTGTAGTCCCAGGGCACGAACTGGTCGCCCACCACCGTGAAGTAGTTCACGCCGTCGAAGGGTGTGAACAGGCCGGTCGGGATCGTGGCCGAGCCAGCGCACGTCTCCCCGTTTCTGCTGCTGAGCGCGCAGGCGCTGTAGTCACGGTCGGCATGCCTGATCGCGTCGATGTCACGATAGCCGATATAGGCGGTGACGTTCCCTTGCCCGTCCGGCGTATTCACGCCCATGATCATGTTGAAGTTCTTCGTGTAGCCGTCCGTCGAGCTGCTGGGGGCCTGTTCGAAGCCGCTCGCCGCGATCTGGGCCTGCACGGCCGCACTGCTGGCGTCGTAGTTGTAGCCGGAGAACTGGTAATCGAGTTCGAAGCCCTCGAAATCTTCCTTCATAATAAAGTTTACGACGCCGGCCACTGCGTCAGCGCCGTATACGGAAGACGCGCCGCCGGTGTAAACCTCGATCCTCTCGACCATATTCCCGGGGATTTGATTAATGTCGGGCGACAGGGCGAAGCGATTGCCGAAGCCCATGCGATGACCATTGATCAGCACGAGCGTGCGCTCGGCTCCCAAGCCGCGAAGGTCCAGCGTCGCGGTACCGGTGGAGCCGTTCGAGTCGGTAGCCGTGAATTCGGGGACGATCTGCGGCAGGTCGTTGACGAGGTCCTCGACTCGCGTAACGCCGACGTTCTTGATTTCCTGTGCGGTAACCGTGGTTACCGGGCTCGAGGTCACGAGATTCGGATCGGTCGCAATGCGCGTTCCCGTGACGACGATCTCTTCCACTCTGTCTTCACTCACATCCTGCGCCTGAACGACGGATGGCAGCGCGCCAGCTGCAGAAACCACAGCTGCGCCATACAGCGCCCGATTAACAGCGCTGGCGATGGGATTCTTCGTCAACATTAGGATTCCCCCCCTAAGTATCTGGATGGTCGTCTCGTCAACGGACGAGAATGTTGGTTTTGAAAGACACTTTCGTCCGAAGATGCGGAAGTATGCCTCGAAAATACAGCTCACTCAAGCCGGCAACATGGCCCCCAGATTTGTCGCTTATACGCAACAATTGTCCCGGCCGAAACTTCGGCGCCGCGCCGAACCCGAGGCCTGGCGCGGCACCCGGTGAGCGAGCCCTGCCTCAACTGGTGGCATAGGTTTCAATCAGCGAACCGAGTTCGTTCCTCAGCGGCTGCAGCCAGGCCTCGTAATTACGCCAGTGGTCGAGTCCCTGGCGGAATATGGGCTGGCGGACCTGTTCGGAGCTTGCGGTGCTGACAGCCCTCGCATTCTCGTAGAAGCGCAGGCAATTCGCCTCGAAAGGCAGCCCGCAATGCTCCAGCAGCTTACGCACTTCACTTTCGGTGTCCTCGACGAGCGCTTCGTAAACGATGCGGTGCACGCGCCCTGGAAGCACCTGCCGAAAATGGGCCATAAGCTCCACATACTGTCGATAGTATTGACCGATCGTCGCCAGGCTGTAGCTGAACAGCTGCGCGTTCGCGAAATGCTCCTTGAACAGTGATAATCCGCAAGCCATGGGGTGTCGGCGAACGTCGATAATCCGCGCATTGGGTAAGATCAGGTGGATCAGGCCGACGTGCGCGAAGTTGTTCGGCATCTTGTCGATAAATCGCGGTTTGCCGAGTTTCCGGTGCACGCGGGTTTGATCCAGATATAACTCACCGAGCGAGCGCAACGTATCGCTGTCCAGCGTGCCTATAGCTTCCGGATAGCCCGGTTCGTCCGGTCCGTTTTTCGAATCGTCGAGTGACTTCGCGATTGCCGCGATGTTGGGCAGCTCCATCGTGCCCTCTACCGCCGAGTGACTCGCAAGTATTTGCTCGACCAGCGTAGAGCCGGAACGCGGCAGACCAATGATGAAAATGGGATCTGTATCGTTCGCTCCGGAGCCGACGCGATCCGCGAAAAACGCATTGTCGAACAGGGCTTTGCTACGGCTGACATGCCGCGAGAGCTCCTCGATATCGTAGCCGCCCCGCTCCAGACGGAGGCGATTTCCTTCCTCATAGTGCCGAAACGAATCGGCGAACGCGCCGCGATCCTCCAGAGCTCGGCCAAGTGCAAAGTGCAAATGCGTTCGGTCCCTTTTTGACAGTTCGGGACGGGCCAGCTGTTCGCGCATTGCATCGATGTCGGCCTGATCCATATAACCGGACTTGAGGTTGGCGAGACTCCAGTAAGGCTCGCCGAAATGCGGTGCCTGCGTGATCGCTTTACGGTAAGCTGCCACACTCTCGTCGCGGCGGCCGACCGACTTCATCATATGTCCCAGGCTCGTCCATATCGTCGGCTGGTCGGGATCCTCGGCCAGCAGCCCTTCGCAGACCTTGATCGACTCCTCATAATCGAGCAATCGCACGAGGATTGCAGCTCGAAGCTTGCGCCCGTCCGCATTGCCGGGATCGCTCGCCAGCATTTTGTCGCATTCCTGAAGTGCTTCTTCAGCCCTGTTTTGCCTGAGCAGCAAGACGGCGTGATTGTGACGGGCGCGTGCATAACTGGGCGCGAGCTCCAGGCATCTCTCGAGAAGTGCGTAGGCCTCACCCATGCGACCGCTTCGTTCAGCCACATCGGCCAGCATGCACAGCGCCACGACGTCGGCCGGGTGTGAAACCAGACGGTCGCGGAGCATCTTTTCCGCGTCGGCCAGGCGTTGTTCCTGCAAGGCCGCGCCAATCCGTACATGACGCGGATCCTGCGACGAGTGCCGGACATACATCCCGAAAGCCCCGTCGGCACCCACATGATCGCCCACTGCAGTAAGCAGGTCGGCTAGCGCCAGCCAGGCGTCTGCGAAGTCGGCACGCGTGGCGACAGCCCGCCGCAGCGACGCCTCCGCAGCCGCATCGTCCCCGACTTCACGCTGCGCCAGGCCGAGCTGGAGCCGAGCGAGCGGCGCCTCCGGCCATGCCTCGCAGAGCGGTCCGAGAATTTCTATCGCTGCCGCCGGTTTTTTCATGAGACGACGCGCGATACCCTGACAAAGCAACGCCATCGGATGGCCCGGCGCATCCTCGAGTACGTCCGCGGCCGCCGTTTCGGCAGCCGCCGGGTTTGTGCCGAGGAGTTGCTCGATTCGGGAAATTCGGACCTGCAGATCGTCGACGGATCTGTTTTCGGGGGTAGGAGGCTTCAAACTAGGTGTTTTTCACTGGCTCGTGCGGCAATTTTGGTCATCGGCGGTACAATTGGCAACGCTATCACATGTATACGACGCCGATGCAAGGCTCCCTGACGTGGGACTTCCCCGCAACGGATTGCACGTCACGTCAAATCTGAAACGAGCAATGCGAGATTCACACTTTCGATGCGCGCAGTCGTCCATTATGGGCTTGATACTGCTATTTACCGCGGCGGCTGCGGCGGACCTGAGTGAACAAATAAATGCCTGTCGCAAGCTGCCTTCGCCGAGTGAACGCCTCGACTGCTATGACGGCGTCGTCGACAGCAGCAAGAAACCGGAGCAGAGCGGAGCCGCAACGGCCGATCGGTCAAATGATCCCGCACCGCCGCCTCGGGGAAGCGGCGAACAGGTACCCGAGTCGGGCTTGTCACAGGAGGAACTCTTCGGACGGAATGCGGAGGACGTGAAGCGCCGGGTCGAGAAAGCGACGGGAGCCGAGCGGCTGGTTCGCCTGGAAGCCCGTATCGCAAGTGTTCGGACCATCGCTCCGGGAAAAGTGGCGGTGAAACTCGACAATGGGCAAACATGGCGCCAAATCACCGTGTCGAGGCTGCGTTTGAAAAAGGACGACGTCGTGATAATCGAGCGCGGCAGCCTGGGTTCGTACCGGCTGACTCGGACCGGCAGCAGCGTCATGATGCGGGTAAGCCGCGCCGAGTGATCGTCGGATGCCGGACCTCCGCCGCATGTCGACATGCGGGCCTCTTTTATGCCCAATCCCGGGCGTACTGGTCCTGGCCGAAAGATCGACATTCAGGCCTGTTCAAGGTGGCGTTCTAGCAGACCGCGTCGGCTCTGAAGCCACGCCTGGCGCGCGCTGTAGGCTTCCTCGATTGCCGCGCGCTCGTGTTTGGAGATGTCCGGATGATGCATGTGAAGAATCAGCACCACACGATCCGTGTCCGACCGATTCCACGCCTCGTGCTCAAAGGAGTCGTCAAAGGCGATAATGTCCCCTTCGCGCCACTCGTGCGTGCCGGGGCCGATGCGTATGCCGCAGCGGTCGGGTACGATTAACGGCAGATGCACCGTTAGACGCGTATTCGTCAGCCCGTAATGCGGCGGGATATGCGCCCCGGGCCGCAGCCTGGAAAACAAGACCTCCATCGGCACGCCATCGACCCTGACAACGTCGACATGTTCCAGCGCGGTCAGGGTCTTCGGAAAGCGCGGTGCATGCTCGGTGGACTTCGCCTCCTTGAATAGATGAATGGAGGACCACTCGAGCGTCCCGCGAAGCTCCTTCCACCGGTCGTCGGGCGTGGCTGCCGGCACGTAAGGATCCATCACGATGCGTCCCTCCACAGCTTGCCGATATTCTTCGCGAATCTCGGGGAACGCCGATTCGAGCTGTACGGTCCACGCCAGTCGGTCGTTGGTGACGACCGGCTCGGCGGGCAGATCCGGCATGTAAAAAATCGCCGGTCGCTGCAATGTGGTGCGGAATTCGACCGCCCTGTCGTGAGTCAGCGGCCATACCGCGTCGCGCACGCGGCTCAGATCCGCTGCCGTGGTTCTTGCGATCGCGTCGATGGTGTCGCGATGCAAGCGCGTGAAATGCGCCCTGAACGCCGCGTCGGCGAGCGCGGAGGCAGCACGGGCCCTCGCGGGCACGTTGGGCGCATTCCTGATCCAGCGCAGGCGCGCATTGGCATCCTCGGCGAGCGACCAGACTGCGACAGCCTCTTCCTCGTAGCACTCTCGATGCAGCGCCTCACCGGCAAAAAGGCCCAGCCGCGCATCGCCTGATCGGGCCAGAAACGCTCGTAGAAGGTCATGCGTCGATTCGATCACTCGCCCCGCGCCACTTTAGTATTGCTACTGCTTCGGATCCGTCGATCAACGATTTTCATACCGCGCTCGCGGCAATATCCGCAACTACGCATGGCACGGCCGCTGAAATCCCGCGGATAGCTGACTTCTGGCATGCGGCAGAATAACCCCGCATAGTACAGCGTTTCCACGCTCTATCGAAGATTCAAGCCAACCGCTGACTAAATCTGTGATCTCCCTATAAAATGAATAAATGCAAGCAAGTGACTCACCTCCCGAAAACATCCTGATTGTCGGTGGCGGTACCACCGGCTGGATGACGGCAAGCATCTTTCAACGTAGTCTCGGCAAGGCCGGCAGCAACATTACGCTGATCGAGTCGCCGAATATCTCCACGATTGGCGTCGGGGAAGGCACGACGCCATTGTTCAAGCGCTTTCTGAAATTCTTAAGCATTCCGGAAGCGGAATTTATGTCCGCCTGTAAAGCCACGTTCAAACACGGCATAAATTTCCCCGGATGGACGAACCGCAAAGAATTCAAAGCCTATTTCCACCCGTTTGCCGCCCCCGGTTACAACCGTTACGAACAGCAGTTCTTCAATAACTGCGATTCCCGACGAAAGGGGCAAGCTGCCGATACCGATCCGTCGGACTACTTCTTCAACGCTGAACTGGCCGCGCAGGAAAAAGCGCCCGTGGGGCCACCGCCGTGTGATTCCAGCAGGATGGACTACGCGTATCACTTTGACACGGCGTTTCTTGCAGATTTTCTCAAGAGCCGATGCCTCGACGTGGGCATTGATTACGTAGTTGACGACGTAATCGATGTTGTCAAAGCAAATGATGGGAACATCTGCCATGTTGTGACGGCGAATAACGGACATTTGTCGGCCGACCTATTTGTTGACTGCACGGGCTTCCGCAGACTGCTGCTTGGCAAAGTACTCGAGTCGGATCCGATTTCCTATGAGTCACGGCTATTCAACAATCGCGCCGTAGTCATTCGGACAGCCGTTCCAGAAATCGGGGATCTGCCGCCTTATACGGAATCGACAGCATTGAAATTCGGCTGGGCCTGGCGGATACCCTTGATGAATAAAATCAGCTGGGGCTACGTCTACAGCGGAGACTACACGTACCGCGATGATGCAGAGCAGGAGCTCCGCGATCACATCGGCGAGGACACTACCGAGATCGAGCCGCTGCACATCCGGTTACAGGTTGGTCGCGTCTCCGAGCACTGGAAGCGCAACTGTCTGGCAATTGGGTTATCACAAGGATTCATCGAACCGCTGGAAGCGACGGCACTCGGTCTGACGCAATTCACGATCAACCGTTTCGTTACACATTTTTCGAGAGGTCAGTATGGGCCGACCTACCGCGATCACTTCAACGACATAATCAATGAAGCGTTCGATGTCACCGTCGATTACATCCAGATGCATTACAAGCTGACAACCCGGGAGGATACCGAGTATTGGCGCGACTGCAGTTCAAATGAGAATCTATCGGACACAATGCGCGCCGTTATCGCCGGTTGGGAGGACCCGGCGAGCAACTTCATATCCGTGCTTCGCCGGCACGTCCACCGTTCGTCATACGCGCCATATTCCTGGTACTGTATCCTCTCCGGCATGGGGCGTTTTCCCGACACCATGACGGGCCTGACGAAGGCATCGCCCAGCAATCCCTACAAGGCCGATGTGAGCAAATTCTTTAGCCACCGCCAATACCTTGAGGGATTGCAGGCGCACCTCCCTGAATCCCGGCGATGAGTCAAGCCAGAATAAAGTCAGGATACGCCCAATACTTTTTCTGGCTTCTCGCCAGGGGAAAGAAATATGCTCACAATGCCCCACTCCTGCTCCCGTTAAAGCTCTCGTAATGCCTGTGCAACGGGCAACCGCGCCGCGCGGATCGCGGGCAGCAAGCCGCCGATGAAGCCGATCACGAGCGCGGTCACGATGCCCT
>JBFJOC010000064.1:0-14782 GCA_041617855.1 Woeseiaceae bacterium
ACGCGCTGCTCGTGGTGGCCGACGCCGCAAACCGCGGCGATGGCCGGTAAAATCCGCGAACAGCTCAATCCCTGAACACTATCGTCTTGTTGCCGTCGAGAAACACCCGGTCGGCAAGGTGATAGCGCACGGCCATCGCGAGAACGCGCCGTTCCAGATCTCTGCCCTTGCGCACCAGATCGTCGGGCGAATCCACGTGGCTGATCTCCTCGACGCCCTGATGGATGATCGGACCCTCGTCCAGGTCTGCCGTCACGTAGTGGGCCGTCGCGCCGATCATTTTGACGCCGCGCGCGTGCGCCTGATGATAGGGCCTCGCGCCCTTGAATCCGGGCAAGAAACTGTGGTGGATATTGATGCAGCGGCCGGCGAGAAATTCGCACAGATCGTCTGACAGGATTTGCATGTAGCGCGCGAGCACGACGAGCTCGGCGCCGGTCTCGGTTATCAGTTCGCGGATCTGCGCTTCCTGCTTAGGCTTCGTGTCCGCCGTTACCGGCAAATGATGGTACGGGATGTCGCCGAGGAGAGAGATCTTGAGAGCCTCGCGCGGATGGTTGCTGATCACGCCGACGACGTTCATCGGCAGCTCGCCGATGCGCTGCCGATAGAGCAGGTCGCCAAGGCAGTGATCGAATTTCGATACGAGAATCAGCACGCGACGCTGATCCTGCGCGGCACGCAGGCTCCACTGCATGTCGTTAGCTCGCGCGAAGCGGTCGAAGGCCTGCGCCAGTGGCTCGCGCTCGGCACCTCCCAGGATCTCGAATTCGATGCGCATGAAGAATCGGCGACTGTCCGTATCGTTGAACTGCTGCGCTTCGAGGATATTGCCCCCGTTGTCGGCGAGCAGCCCGGCGACGCCGGCCACGAGTCCGGGCCGGTCCGCGCAGGACAGCGTCAGGATGTTACTGGTCATCGTCATATCGGCGGTCGTACCTCCGGCAGCTTTTTGTATGCATTACATACAAACATGCTGCGACGCGCAAATGCGTGTGCCTATCGGGCATGCCGCGCGGCCGCAATATCGGCGCCCTCGCGCAGGACGCGTAGCTTCTTCCAGGTCACCGCAGGATCGATCTTGCCGTAGCCTGCAAAGGTCCCGAAGCCGCAATCGGTGCTGGCGATTACGCGCTCGACGCCGACGATCGCCGCATAGCGCTCCAGGCGCTGGGCAACCAGTTCGGGATGCTCGACATAGTTGGAGCAGGTATCGATCAGTCCTGGCGCAAGTACCTTGTCGGACGGAATTTTCGCCTCGGCCCAGACTGCCCACTCGTGTTCATGGCGCGGATTCGCCGCCTCGAACAGAATTGTCGACGGGCGGGCGCCGAGCACGATGCCAATGATGCGCTCGAGCGGAATATCGTGGTCATGTGGCCCCTCGTAGTTACCCCAGCACAGGTGCATGCGCATCTTCTCCGGCGCAATGTCGGCAGTGGCCGCGTTCAGCGCCTCGACGTTGGTGGTCGCTCGATGCAGGAACTCGTCTTCGGAGAGATCCTGGTAGCCGGTGTGCCGGGACATGGCGAGATCCGGACAATCGAGCTGTAGCTGAAAGCCGCTAGCCGCGATCGCCTCGTATTCGGGACGCATTGCGGCGACCAGATCGGCGAGATAGGCGTCGTGACTCGAATAGTAGGCGTTGGGCTGAAAGGCCGTGATCAGGCCGGGGGACGCCGCATTCATGAAGCCCGCGACGTCGCGGCTGGCCATGGCGTTCCCGAAGCGCCGGATGTCCGCGCGGCACGGCTCCAGATCGACGAGCTCGACGGGCCCGATACAGCTCGCCCGCACGAATTTCTGCTCCCCCATGATCGCGGCAAGCTTCCTGCGCAGCTCGGGCAACTCGGCGAGGTCGAGCGCCGGCTTGCGCGGCACGTCGCCGCCGAAGCCGGACAGCCTTTCGGTGATGTACGTCGAGTAGCCGATCTTGCCGAGCTCACCGTCGCTGACGACAGAAACGCCGGCCGCTTGCTGCTTGTCGACAGCCTTGTCGATCGCGGCCTGCACGAGCCGATCGAATTCGGCGGTATCGTAGGACTCACCGCGGTCCCGGGCGATCAGCAGGGGAATCAGCTCATCATCGCGCGGGAGACTGCCTACGTGCGTCGTTGGGATATGGACCATGAGGGAGTTATTGATTTAGTATGTGATGCATACAATTATGGCGCGTTAGGCTGCGCACCGCTACTCCAACCATTACAAGCAAAAGAGGAGTCCATCGATCATGTCAAGCTCATCGGCTAACAGCGCCCAGTCGCTGGAAAGACTGCTCCAAAGCTCGGGCAACATCGTCGAGTTTCTGCGCAACCAGCAAACCGGACCCAATGTCTATCCGGGCGTGCCCGCCGAATACACCAACTGGCGTGACGAACAGAGAAGCTGGGCGAAGACCTGCGTGCTCTTCAATCAGTCGTATCACATGGCCGAGCTGATGGTCGAAGGCCCGGCCGCGTTCGAGTTTCTGAACGGGCTCGGCTACAACAGTTTCCAGGGTTTCGAACCGAACAAGGCGAAGCAGTTCGTGCCTTGCAGCCACGACGGCTACGTTATCGGCGACGTCATCCTGTTCTATCTCGCGGAGAACCGGTTCAATCTGGTCGGACGCGCGCCGGCCCTTACCTGGGTGATGTATCACGCGGAGACGGGCAAGCACGACGTGACCTGCACCTACGACGAGCGCACTGCGTTGCGCCCGGACCCGGAGAACCGGCGCCATTATCGCTATCAGATACAGGGCCCCAATTCGATGAAGGTGATCGAGGCGGCAACCGGCAAGGCGGCACCGGAACTCAAGTTTTTCAATCTGTGCCGGATGGAGATTGCCGGCCGCACGGTGCGCGCGCTGCGTCACGGCATGGCCGGGCAGCCGGGCTTCGAGCTGATGGGGCCATGGGCCGACGGCCCGGCCGTGCACGCGGCGCTGGTCGAGGCCGGTGAGGCCCACGGCATGCGGCTGGCCGGCGGCCGCTGCTATTCATCGAACACGCTGGAGTCCGGCTGGATTCCTTCGCCCCTCCCGGCGGTCTACACGGGCGGCCAGATGCAACCGTACCGCGAATGGCTGACGGCGAATCACTACGAGGCGAAGGCCACGATCGGGGGCAGCTTCGTGTCGGACAACATCGAGGACTACTACCTGACGCCCTATGACCTCGGATACGGGCCCTTCATCAAGTTCGACCATGAGTTCATCGGCCGCGAGGCGCTGGCGGCGAAAGCAAAGGCCCAGCATCGAAAGAAGGTTACGCTCGCGCTCGACAACGTGTCGGTTACCGATGCGTTGTTTACGATGTTCGACGATGGCCTGCGCGCAAAATTCATCGAGTTCCCGAGCGCGGTGTACGCAATGCATCCGTTCGACAGCGTGACCGTCGACGGTAAGCTCGTCGGCCTGTCGACCTGGATCGGCTATAGCGCAAACGAGGGCAAGATGCTGACGCTGGCCGTGCTCGACGAGGAATTCGCCGAACCCGGCACCAAGGTGGCGCTCGTCTGGGGCGAGCCGGACGGTGGGACGCGCAAACCGACGGTCGAGCGTCACAAACAGGTAGACATCGAAGCGATCGTCGCGCCGGTGCCCTACTCCAGGGTCGCTCGAACCGAGTACGCGACGAGCTGGCGAAATCGCTGAGGATGGCTCATCGACGATGAACAGTAACGAAGAATGGATCGCGAAAGCGGCCATCACGGAGCTCATTATTCGCTATGCGGCGCTGTCGGATGCCGGGGACTGGGGCGCCGTCGCGGCGCTGTTCACCGATGACGGCCGCATGAGCCGGCCGACCGCGCCCGATGATTTCATCGTCGGACGCGACGCGATACTCGCCGCTTTCGAGGCCCGACCGCGGCGCGCTGCGAGACACGTCGTCGCGAACGTGCTCGTGACGCTGGAGCAGCCGACGCGCGCCTGCGCGACGAGTCAGCTCCTGTTGTTCACGGCCAAGCCCGCGGCGGACGGCGGGTTGCCAATACAGTCAACGGCGCCTCCACTGGTCGGGACCTACGAGGACCGGCTGGTCAGCGACGAGCACGGGTGGCGATTCGCCGAGCGCCGCGGCCGCCTGGATTTTCGGAAGCCTGAATGACGAGTGCGTCGATTCGGGTTCGCGCCCGAGCCGGTCAGTCGGCAGCGCCCCTCCAGAGCGCCAGCAGAATCGGCTGCACGGCCTGACGCAGCTTCGCCGGCACGCGGTCGAGCAGATCCCGTTCGAACGCCCGCACGACTGCAAGAGACTTCTTCGCCAGCGTCCGGCCGGCGGCGGTGAGGCGAATCGCCCGGGATCGGCCGTCAACCGGGGTGCGCCGAAGCAGGCCGCGTTTTTCCAGGCGCGCGACCAGCGGCACCATGTTCGCGCGCTGGATATCGAGCATGCGCCCCGCCTGACTCTGAGTGATGCCCGGATTGGTCCGAATCAGCAAGAGTAGCGACACGTCCGTATGGCGCAATTCGAGCGCGGCGAGGCGGTGATTCAGCGAGTTGAGCGCTGCGGCCGACGCCCGCTTCAGCAGGTAGCCGGGTAGTTCCAGCAGAGGATCGGTCAGTCCCCCGCCCCTGTCGGCACGGATGGCGCTCATTTCCAAAACTGTTATATAATATAACAATCGATGCAAGCAAGCGCCCTCAAGGCTCCGCTGACGGGCGTCATGCAGGGTCCCGGGAAAACGACCATGACGAAAGAACGCGCCGAAGCAGAAACAGTAGCGTACGAAGTAAAAAACGGTATCGCGTGGGTCAAATTCAATCGCCCAGAAAAACGCAACTGTATGAGTCCGAAGCTCAACCGACAGATGCTGCGGGTCCTCGACGGCCTGGAGTTCCGCGATGACGTCGGCGTACTGGTGCTGACGGGCGAAGGGAACGCCTGGTCCGCCGGTATGGATCTCGAGGAATACTTTCGCGAGACCGAAGCACAGGGGCTTGCGGGCGTTCGCCACTCGCAGCGTGAGGCCTACGCGTGGTGGAGCAGGCTGCGCTGGTATCAGAAAGTCACGATTGCGATGGTCAACGGCTGGTGTTTCGGCGGCGGTTACGGACCCCTGTTCGCATGCGACCTCGCCTTTTGTTCGGATGATGCGCAGTTCGGGCTCTCGGAAATCAACTGGGGCATTCTTCCCGGCGGCGGCGCCACGAAGGTCGCCGCGGAGCTCATGCCGATGCGCAAAGCCATGTATCACGCCCTGCTCGGCGAGACCCTGATCGGCAAAGACGCCGAGGCCGCAGGCCTGGTCAACGCATCGGTGCCGGCGGACGCGCTGCATGCTCACGTTTCCGAGGTCGCCGCAAAGCTGCTCAAAAAGAACTGGGCAACGCTCAAGGCCACCAAGGACGCGGTGCGCCGTGTGCGCGAAATGACCTACGATAACGCCGAGGACTATCTGATCCGCGCCCAGGAGGCGCTGAACTGGCTCGACAAAACCGACGGTCGCCACGAGGGAATGAAGCAGTTCCTCGACGACAAGTCGTACAAGCCGGGCTTGAGCGAGTACGACAAGTCCCGGGCATCGAGCTGAGCCCACGGCGCATGACGGTCTTCGACCCGATCGCAACGTATGCCAGGTGCAATCCCGAGAGCAAGGCGCTGGTGGACCTGGAATCCGGACGGCCCTGGACCTACGCGAAATTCGACGTCGCTGTCGACCGGCTGGCGGCTTGGTTCGTCGGCGAGTTCGGGCCGGCGAGCGGCGTCCGGGTTGCCACGCTCGCGAAGAACTGCGCCGAAATCTTGATCATGCAGTTTGCCTGTATTCGCGCCGGGACGATTTTCGTGCCGTTCAACTGGCGCCTCGCGCCGGCGGAGCTCGAATTGCTGGCCGAGGATGCAGAACCCGAATTGCTGTTCCGCGAGACAGCATTCGCAGCACCGTCCGCGGCCAGGCGCGCACTGCCGATTACGGAGATGCTGCAGTTGGGGCATCCCGACGGTATGCCGCCGCAAGACGCACGCCGACCGTTCGACGCGGTGGCAACGCTGCTCTACACCTCGGGCACGAGCGGAAGGCCCAAAGGCGTCATGCTCTCCGAAGAAAACGTGTTCTGGAGTTGCGCAAACTTCATTTACGGAAACGACGTGACGATGCGCAGCGTCTTCCTGTGTGACATGCCGCTCTTTCACACGGCGGGCCTCCACGCCGCGTCGCGCGTGGCGATCCAGGCCGGCGCCTGCGTGCTCATATCCAGGGGCTTCGATGCGCCGACGACGCTGGCCCGACTCGCGGATCCCGCGCTCAAGGTCACGCATTATTTCTCGGTCCCGCAGATGGCGGCGTGGATCTGGAGCGAGCCCGGCTTCGAACCTGAGCGGCTGCGCGGCCTCGTCGGCTGGGCGATCGGCGGAGCCCCGAATCCCAGGGCGAATACCGAGCGTTTCGTCAAGGCAGGGATCAAGATTACCGAAGGATTCGGAATGTCCGAGACCGGCTCCGCTTTCGGCATGCCCACGCACGATATCGACATCCTGCTTAAGAAAGCCGGCAGCTGCGGTCTGCCCTTCGTGACGCTTCAGGCCAGGATCGTCGACGACAGCGGCAATGACGTAAACACGGACGAAGTCGGCGAGCTCTGGGTGCGCGGACCGAGCATTACGATCGGTTACTGGAATCAGCCCGACATAACCGAACAGGCGTTTTGCGACGGCTGGTTCAGAACCGGCGACGCGGCATCGAAAGACGCCGACGGATTCTTCTATATCGTCGATCGTAAGAAAGACATGTTCATTTCCGGGGGCGAGAACGTTTACCCGGCCGAGGTCGAGGCCGCGATCGCGGAGCTGCCGGGCGTAGCCGAGTGCGCGGTGATCGGTGTGCCCGACGATCGCTGGGGCGAGGTCGGCAGGGTGTATATCGTTCCGGCACCGGACGGGGACGTCAGCGCTGAGGAAGTGCTCGAGCATTGCCGACATCGCCTGGCAAGATTCAAAGTCCCGAAAGCGGCAGTCATGACCGACGCCCTGCCCCGGACCGCATCCGGCAAATTGCAGAAGCACGTCCTCAAGGAGCGGGCCGAGCGGGAAACAGCGGTCGACTGAACGCCGGAGCGCTCTAGTCCGCGGCGCGCTCCTCGAGGAAAAACAGCAACACGGCGGCCAGCAGCGCGCCGCAGCTCATTGAAATGGCAACCGACTGCAGCCCGAATCCGGCCTGGAACAGGTAGCCCGCGACAACCGGCGCCAGCGCCGCTCCCCCGCGGCCGACGCCGATAGCGAAGCCCGTGCCGGTCGCGCGCACGTGAGTCGGGAACACCTTCGCGAACAGCGAGTACAGGCCGACGATGGCGGCATTCGTGAAGAAGCCGGCGAACACGACGATCGCCGTCAAAGCGGTCAATTGGTCGGCTCCGCGACCGAACCAGCTGATCATCAATGTCGTCCCGATCAGGGTGACAATCGTCAGCGGTCTGAGGTTGATGCGGGTAGCGAGAAATCCGAAGATCGCACCGCCGGTCGCGCCGCCGACATTCAGCCAGGTGAGCACGCCTGCGGCCGCCCGCGGCTCGAAGCCGATGTCGACGATAATCTTCGGCACCCATTTCACGAGGAAGTAGAAACTCATAATGTGGGCGAAGTAAGCCGCAGTGACCAGGACGGTCGTTACCAGCAGGCCCGGCTTGAAGATATCGGCCAGCGAGAATTTCGCTGCCGCCGGGTCCACGTGCGTCAGTTCGGTCGCCGGCGGATGTCCGAATTGGGAGAGCACGCGGTTAATCTTCTCCAGCGCGCCCGGTCCCCGGCTGCGGTCCAGAAATGCCGGAGTTTCGGGCACGAGAAACCACACGATGGGAATGAAAGCAGCGGTTGCCCAACCGCCGAAGATGAATATGTCGTGCCACGTGCCGCTGCCGAGGATTCTGTGCACGATCAAACCGCCGAGTACTCCGCCGATGGGGTAGCCGATCACCATCAAAGCCATCGCCACCCCGCGCCAGCGCAGGTTGGAGAATTCGGCCGCCGCGGCATTGATCGAGGCGAGCATTCCGCCTATGCCGAGGCCCGTCAGCAGCCGGAAGCTGAGCAGGACGGGTATCGTCGCCGAGTATCCCGCGCCGAACATGCCGATCGTCATCCCGAGAAGGCAGGCCAGGATCATCTTGCGCCGGCCTACCTTGTCCGCCACGGGTCCCAGAAACACGGAACCGAGGGCCATGCCGAGCAGTTCCATCGACAGGATCCAGCCGAGCATCGCGGGGCCGAGACCCCAGTCCCTGGCAATGCCCGGCGACGCGAAGCTGATCGACAACACGTCGAAGCCGTCCAGCGCGTTCAGTCCGATCGTCACGGCTACCGCGGCCCATTGCGCCCCGTTCATCGGGCCGTATTCCATTATCGACTTTGGAGTCGTGTCGGTCATGAGTCCCCCGCTGTGCTGACGCGGCTCGTCACTCGTGGATGCGCGTCAGGTAGTCGATAAGCTGTCGTGTCTCTTTCTCGGTGAACCGTGCGTTGAGCCACTTCTCATGCTGTCGAATCGCATGCTTTGCCGACTTCAGCGCCTTGCGTCCCGCTGCCGTCAGGTTCAGCGCCAGTTTGCGCCCGTCGGTTTTCGACTTCCTGCGCTTCACGTAGCCCCGCCCCTCGAGCCGCTTGACGATCGCCATCGTCGTCGCGCGGTCCATCCGCATGCGCTTTGCCAGGCCGGCCTGCGCAATGTCGGGATGATCGTCGATGAGCCAAAGCACCGACACCTGCTTCTGGGTAAGGTCGAGGTGCGCGAACGTCTCCATGAAGTGCCGATAAACAGCGCCGTACGCCAGCCTGATGTGAAAGCCGACGATATTCTGGATCTCGCCGATGTCTTCGTCGCCTTCGACGTGCGGCGTCGTAAAAGCCGTCGTCTCTTTTCGCGCCGTCATCCGAACCTCGTTCCCGATAGATTTGTTGGCGTAACTTACCATTGAGGTCCGGCCGTGGCGACATACGCAGCAAGGACCGCAATCGAACGCCGGATGATCGTCAGGCAGCTGCCGCCGGGCTGGACGTCACCCGGCTTGACCCGCCCGTCCGGCCGATGGTATGCAACACATACGAATACGGGAGGATCATCCGAATGTCCCAGCGCCGGCGAGCCGGTTGGGTTATCGCGACCCTGTTGCTGACGGCGTGCTCGTCAAAAGACTCGGAACCTGGCCGGTCGTTGCAGGTGCCGAACATCGACGCCCGAGCGATAGCGGCGGCGAACCCGGCCGATTGGCTGAGCCACGGCCGGACCTACGACGAACAGCGCTTCTCGCCCCTGGACATGATCGACACCGACAATGTCCGGGACCTCGGCCTGGCCTGGTTTGCTGACCTCGACACGACCCGCGGTCAGGAAGCCACGCCGCTGGTCATCGACGCACGAATCTACGTCTCCACCGCGTGGTCGAAGGTCAAGGCGTACGAAGGCGCGACAGGCGAGTTGCTCTGGGCGTTCGATCCCGAGGTGCCCGGGAAGACCGCGGTCAAGGCCTGCTGCGATGTCGTGAATCGGGGACTCGCGGCCTGGGGTACGCGGCTGTATCTCGGCACGCTGGACGGCCGCCTGATCGCACTCGATCGCGAAACCGGCAAACCCGTCTGGTCGCAGGTCACCGTGGACCCGTCGCTGCCCTACACGATCACCGGCGCGCCGCGGGTCATCGACGGCAGGGTCATCATCGGCAACGGCGGGGCCGAGTTCGGCGTGCGCGGCTACGTCTCGGCCTACGACGCCGACGACGGACGAATGGTGTGGCGCTTCTACACCGTGCCTGACAAGCCAGGCCGCAACGAGGCTGCGCATCTCAAGGCGGCCGAGCCGACCTGGACCGGCGAGTGGTGGAAGCTCGGCGGGGGCGGAACGGTCTGGGACGCAATGGCCTACGACCCGGAGCTCGATCTACTCTACATCGGCGTCGGCAACGGCAGTCCCTGGAGTCAGGCCTACCGCTCGCCGGACGGTGGCGACAATCTTTATCTGTCGTCGATCGTCGCGCTGGAGCCGGCGACCGGAAAGTACGTCTGGCACTATCAGACCACGCCCGGCGACGTCTGGGATTACACGGCCACGCAGCACATCATGCTGGCCGATCTCGAGATCGACGGTGCGACCCGCAAAGTGCTGCTGCAGGCACCGAAAAACGGTTTCTTTTACGTGCTCGATCGTGCGACCGGCGAACTCATCTCGGCCGACAACTACGCTCCCGTTTCCTGGGCAACCGGCATCGATATGGAATCCGGTCGGCCGATCGAAGTCCCGGAGGCGCGCTGGGACCAGACCGGCGTCCCGACCTTGGTGACGCCGGGGCCTGGCGGCGCTCACAGCTGGCAGCCGATGGCGTTCGACCCCGACAGCGGGCTCGTCTTCATTCCGGTGTCGCTTGCGGCATTCGCATTTATTCTGGACGCCGACTGGGAGAGCACATCGCAGGGATTCAACACGAGCGTCGACTTCGCGGCCGGCGCCATGCCCGCCGATCCTCGGGTTCGCAGCGCAATCATGGCGGCGACGACGGGCGCCCTCGTTGCCTGGGACCCGGTCGCGCAGCGGGAACGCTGGCGGGTCGCGTTCAAGGGCCCCTGGAACGGCGGCGTCCTGGCGACGGGTGGCGGGCTCGTGTTTCAGGGCCACGCGCCCGAAGCGTTTGCCGCTTACGATGCAAAGACCGGCGTCGAGCTGTGGTCGACAAACGCGCAGACCGGCGTGATTGCCGCACCGATGACGTACGCCATCGATGGCGATCAATACGTCGCGGTGCTCGCCGGCTGGGGCGGCGTGTATCCGCTCGTGACCGGCGTGCTGGCCGAAGTCGCGGGACCGGTCCGTAATGTGTCCCGGCTGCTCGTGTTCAAGCTCGGCGGCGACGCGACACTGCCGCCGCCGAATTCGGAGATCATCGCGCCTCTCAGTCCGCCGCCGGTCACCGGGACCGATCAGCAGCTGGCCGAGGGCGCCAGGTACTATGGGCGCTTCTGCGGGGTCTGCCATGGCGATGCCGCCTACGGCGGCTCATTACTGCCGGATCTCAGGCGCAGCAGCATGCTGGGCGATGCCGGGGCCTGGCGTGCCGTGACCCTCGAGGGACCGCTCGAGGATCGCGGCATGGTGGGTTTCGCCGAAACCCTCACGGCCGACCAAGCGGAGTCGATCCGGCTTTACGTGATTAAACGCGCCAATGAAGACCAGGCGCTCGAGGACGAGGGATAACCATGACGACCAACGAAATTATGCGTGCGTGGCAACTGCCTGCCGGCTGCGCCTCACACGACCAAATGCAACTGATCGAGACGCCGACGCCGCTACCGGCGGCGGGCGAAGTGCGCGTGCGCATACACGCCTGTTCGCTAAACTACCGTGACCAGCTGGTCGCGCAGGGACACTACTTCGGTGGACCACTGGCGACTGCAGGTACACCGCTGTCGGACGGTGCGGGCGTCATCGACGCGGTTGGTGAAGGTGTCGATACCCTGGCTCCCGGCGACCGCGTCGCGGGCGCGTTCTTTCAGAGCTGGCTGTCCGGGCCCCCAACGCCGGACCTCGGCCTGGCACTGGGGGCTCCGCCGGCGCCGGGCATGCTCGCCGAATACGTCGTGCTGCCGGCGACGGGTGTCTACCCGATCGCCGAATCCTTGAGCTTCGAGGAGGCTGCAGCGCTGCCCTGTGCCGGCGTGACGGCGTGGAACGCGCTGATGACAGGGCTGCGACCCGTCCGCGAGGGCAGCACGGTGCTGATTCTGGGCAGTGGCGGCGTCTCCACGATCGCGCTCCAGATCGCGCGCGCGGCGGGCGCGCGGATTATCGCGACCTCGTCCAGCGCGGCAAAGGGCAAGCGCTTACAGGACCTGGGCGCCGAGGCCATCGTCAACTACCGCACGGAACCGCATTGGGGTTCCAAAACGGCGGAGCTCGCAGGCGGCGGTTTCGACCACGTGGTTGAAATCGGAGGGCCGGGCACGCTGGGGCAGTCAATGCAGGCCGTGGGCTTCGGCGGCGAGATCGCCCTGATCGGTGTCCTGGTTATGGACGGCGAGTCCGATCCGAAGTCACTGATGTGGAAGAACGCGAGCCTGCGCGGCATTTTCGTGGGCTCCGTTGAGATGGCGAGGGATCTGAACGGCTTCGTCGAGCGGCACGGGATCAAGCCCGTCATCGACCGCGTTTTTGACTTCGACAAGGCGCGGGAGGCCTACGACTACAAGGCATCGCCCGAGCTGTTCGGCAAGGTCGTCATCGCCAACCCGGCCTGACGGCTCCCCCTCCTGGCCTCAGAAACCTGTTCGTGTTACATACAAAAATGCTATGATTCGGGAAAATACCCACCTCGAACAGCTCGGCAAGAATAAAGACAGGGGGACCCATGACTGCAGGTAATCTCGAGCAGATTCTTGCTGCCAACAACGATGTCGTCGGCATGCTGCGCGACTCGCAGATCGGGGCCTACGTTTACCCGGTCGTCGCAGCCGAATTTCACAACTGGCGCACCGAACAATGGGCATGGCAGCACAGCGTCGTGCTTTTCGATCAGAGCCACCACATGGTGAACCTGTACCTGCGGGGCAAAGACGCGTCGAAGCTGCTCAGCGACACGGCGGTCAACTCGATGCAGGGATTCGCCGTCAACAAAGCCAAGCAGTTCGTGCCGACGACGCCTTACGGCCATGTCATCGGCGACGGTATCGTTTTCTATCTGGCCGAGGAAGAGTTCGTATTCGTCGGCCGCGCGCCGGCATCGAACTGGCTGCGCTTCCAGGCAGAAACCGGCGGCTACGACGTCGACGTCGAGCTCGACGATCGTTCGCCGCCGCGGCCAATGGGCGAGCCGGTCACCCGATCGGTATGGCGCTTCCAGATCCAGGGGCCGAAAGCGTGGGACGTCATCGAGAAGCTGCACGGTGGCCCGCTCGAGCAGCTCAGGTTCTTCAACATGTCGACGATGAACATCGCCGGTCGCGAAGTTCGTACGCTGCGGCACGGCATGTCCGGCGCGCCGGGCCTGGAGATCTGGGGTCCGTACGAAGAGCAGGAAGAGATCCGTGCCGCGGTTCTCGAGGCCGGCAAAGAATTCGGTATTGTCCCCTGCGGCAGCCGCGCGTATCCGTCGAACACGCTCGAGTCCGGCTGGATTCCGTCGCCGCTGCCGGCGATTTACACGGGTGAAAAGCTGAAGCCGTATCGCGAATGGCTCGGTGCCGACAGCTACGAGGCGACCGGTTCGATCGGCGGCAGCTTCGTGTCGGACGACATCGAGGATTATTACCTGAACCCGTGGGAGCTGGGCTACGGATTCTTCGTCAAGTTCGACCACGACTTCCACGGTCGCGAAGCGCTGGAGTCACTGGATCCGGAGAAACAGCGCAAGAAGGTGACGCTTGCCTGGAATCCGCAAGACGTCACGAAAATCATATCGTCTCTGTTCGACCCGGACGGTGAACAGTACAAGTACTTCGATCTGCCGCTTGCCAACTACGCGTCATCGAACTACGACAGCGTGATCGACGCCGACGGGAATACCGTCGGATTGTCCATGTTCTCGGGGTACAGCTACAATGAAAAGCAGGCGCTGAGCCTTGCAACCGTCGACCCGAACATTCCGGTCGGCGCCGAGGTCAAAGTCGTCTGGGGCGAGGAAAACGGCGGCACCGCCAAAACGACCGTCGAGCCCCACAAGCAGATTGAGGTCCGCGCTATCGTAAGTCCGATACCGTACAGTCGCGTTGCTCGCGAGACGTACCACGAGGGCTGGCGCACGAAAGGAAGCCGATAATTCGAATTGATGGTCTGCGTATCATCCAATTACGTCTGAGGGGAGATGAATCATGAAACACTCTTTTGCCGCAGTTACGGGTAGGTTCGTCGCGGCGCTGGCCGTATTCTCGGTGTCGGCGCCATCCATTGCGCAGAGTGGTGCCGGTCAACTCGAGGAAATCACCGTTACGGCGCAGTTCCGCGAGCAGCGCGCACAGGATACGCCGCTCGCGATCACGGCGATTTCGGGCGACACGCTGGAACAGCGCAGCCAGCTATCGGTCGCCGAGATCGCCGCGCAGACGCCTAACGTCACGCTGACCCAGGCCGGTGCTTTCGGCGGCAATTCCCTGACGGCATACATCCGCGGGGTTGGCCAGATCGACTTCATTCCGTCAGTCGAGCCGGGCGTCGGTATCTACGTCGATGACGTCTACTACGCCAGCATCACCGGCGCGGTGCTCGAGCTGCTCGACCTCGATCGCGTCGAGGTCCTGCGTGGGCCGCAGGGCACCCTGGCCGGTAAGAACTCGATCGGCGGCGCCATCAAGCTGTACTCCAAGAAGCCGAGCGAAGACCTCGACGGCTTCGTCGAGGCCGGCTTCGGCGAATTTGACGCCGTCAGGGTTCGCGGCGCGACGAACTTCACGCTGATCGAGGACAAGCTGTGGGGCCGCGTATCGGGTACCTCGCTGTCGCGCGACGGCTACGTGAAGAACCTCGACTACGGGTGCACGCATCCGGGCCTGGGATTCCCGGTCGTCCGCCAGATCGAGGGCTGCGTTACCGGCACCGAGGGCGGTGTCGACTATACCGCGGCGCGCATGGCGTTCCGCTGGGTTCCGAACGACGATGTCGAGCTGAATTTCAGCTTCAATATCGTCGACGAAGATAGCGACCCGATCCCGAACGTCCCGGTCAACTTCGGCCAGACGCTGGCGCCCGTATTAGATTTCGGACTCGGATTTCCTGCTCTGCTGTGGGACCACCCTCTTGGCGAAATTGGGGTCTTTCCATACGCGTATGGCAACACAACGTCCGCCACGGCGCCCGGCTGCCTCTTCCTCGCCGGGCAAAACTC
>JBFJOC010000065.1:0-14587 GCA_041617855.1 Woeseiaceae bacterium
CACGAGATCAAGAATCCCCTGGGCGGCATTCGCGGTGCGGCACAGCTGTTGGAGCGCCAGCTCGAAGATGCGGAGCTGCACGAGTACACCGGCGTGATCATCAGCGAAACTGACAGGCTGGCGGGACTCGTGGATACGCTGCTCGGACCGGGCGGGCCGCCGAACAAGGAGCCCGTCAATATCCACGAGCTGCTCGAATACGTCATACGGATCATCGAGGCCGAGAATCACGAACAGCTCAGGCTGCGCCGCGACTACGATCCCGGATTGCCGCTGATCGATCTCGATCGTGACCAGATGATTCAGGCGCTTTTGAACCTGGTCAGGAATGCGGTGCATGCGCTGGAGGGGCACGGCACGATTACGTTGCGCACGCGCGCCGTTACGAACTTCACGATCGGCGATGTGCGTCACCGCGTCATTGCATCGATCGAGATCGAAGACGACGGCCCGGGAATACCAAAGGAGCTGCAGGACTCCGTGTTTTACCCGCTGGTCACCAGCTATCCGGACGGCACCGGACTTGGGCTGCCGGCTGCGCAGGAGCTCCTGAGTCGCCACGACGGACTCATCGAATTCGAGAGTCGCGCGGGGCGCACGGTTTTCTACGTCCGCGTTCCGCTCAGCTCGGCGGGAGCTCGCTGACATGGCGAGAGACGCACTCGACGTCTGGGTCGTCGACGACGACCAGTCGGTGCGCTGGGTGCTCGAGCGGGCACTCAGGCAGGCGGAGATGCAGCCGAAGAGCTTCGAGCGTGCGGAGCACCTTTTGGAAGCCATCGACAGCGATGTGCCCGATGTGCTCATTACCGACGTGCGTATGCCCGGCATGAGCGGCATCGCCCTGCTCGAGAGACTCCGGGAAAAGCGGCCGGATCTGCCGATCATCGTGATCACCGCGCACTCGGACCTCGAAAATGCGGTCGCGGCCTACAAGGGCGGCGCGTTCGAGTATTTGCCGAAGCCGTTCGACATCGACGAAGCGATCGAGCTGGTCAGAAAGGCAGCGCGCAGGAACGGGCCCCTGCACTCCAGAGAGGATTCGGCAACGCCGGCCATCCCGGCGCTCATCGGCCAGGCGCCGGCGATGCAGGAGGTATTCCGGTCTATCGGTCGTCTCGCCGGTTCGAGCATGACCGTGCTGATTACAGGCGAATCGGGGACCGGAAAGGAACTCGTCGCCCGGGCGCTGCACGAACACAGCCCGCGCGCCGACGGGCCGTTCGTCCCGCTGAACACGTCGGCAATTGCCTCGGAACTCCTGGAGTCAGAACTCTTCGGACACGAGAAGGGCGCGTTTACCGGCGCCGACTCGCGGCGCATCGGACGCTTCGAGCAGGCCGACGGCGGCACGCTTTTCCTCGACGAGATCGGCGACATGTCGCCGGCGCTGCAGACGAGGCTCCTGCGGGTCCTCGCCGAGAGCGAGTTTTATCGCGTTGGCGGGCAGACCTCGATTCGGGTGGACGTGCGGGTCATTGCAGCGACGAACCAGGACCTGGCGCGTGCGGTTAAGGAGGGACGGTTTCGTGAGGACCTGTATCACCGGCTCAACGTCATTCGCATAAATACGCCGCCATTGCGCCAGCGCCGCGAGGACATCCCGCTGCTCGTGAGCCACTACCTGGCCGAGGCGGCCAAAGAGCTCGCTACGCCGGCGAAAAGTATCGACGCGGAGGCGCTGGACCTGCTGCGCAGCTACGACTGGCCCGGCAACGTGCGGCAGCTCGTGAACGCGACCCGCCGGCTTACCGTAACGGCGCCCGGAAATGTCATCACCACGGCCGACATTCCGGCGGACATCGGCGGCCGGGAGGGTGCGCGCCTCGCGGTTGCCGATTGGACCCAGAGTCTCGGCGCGTGGGCCGAACGCGAACTCAGCACGAATGGCAACACGCCGCTGTTGTCGAAAGCGTTGCCGGAGTTTGAGAAGGTCATGATCATGGCCGCACTGAAGCAGTCGAAGGGACACCGCCAGGCCGCTGCGAAACTGCTCGGCTGGGGCCGCAATACGCTGACCAGAAAGATCAAGGCGCTAAACTTGGACTGATGTAGAAGCGTCTGCGGCTGCTGCGCCAACCGTGGGAGCGGCATCTTACCGCGAACAATCGCCCGCTTGGCGGGCTCCCACAGAGCTGACGTGTAGGGTACATTCCGATACCGAAATGTCCCCAAGCCGCGATCATTTGGTCTAAGAGTGGGTGCTCACCTTTAGCGATCCGACCAGCTCGGATACAGATCCCATTCCATGGCGCTGCAGGTAGTCGGCGATTCCTTCATTGATGGTTTTGCAGAGCAATGGTTCGTAGAAGAGCGCGGTGCCGATACCCACCGTCGAGGCCCCTGCAATGAGAAACTCCAGTGCATCATTCACCGACGCAATACCGCCCTGGCCGATAATCGGCACGTCGTGCGGCTCCGCGACCTCGTAAACCTGTCGCGTCTTCAAAAGCGCAATCGGCTTGATTGCCGGTCCGGACAGCCCGCCCTGAACGTTGCCGATGATCGGCGCGCGCTTCTCGACGTCGATTGCCATGCCGGTAATCGTATTGATCACGGCAAACGCGTCGGAACCGGCGTCGATGCATAGTCTCGCGTTCTCACGGATATCCGTCTGATTTGGCGACAGCTTCGTTATGATCGGCTTGCGGGTTACACGACGGCAGGCGTCGACGACGCGCGCCGACATTTCCGGCACGTTACCGAATTCGATTCCGCCTTCCTTGATGTTCGGACAGGAAATGTTGATCTCGATCGCGTCGATAGGCGAATCGTCAAATCGGCGTGTGACCGAGACGTAGTCTTCGATCGTCGAGCCGCAGACGTTGGCGAAGAACCGCGTTTCGGAAAAATCGAGGCCGGGCAGGATTTCGTCGACGACCGTGTCGACGCCGGGGTTCTGCAGGCCGATTGCGTTCAACATGCCCATCGGTGTCTCCCAGACGCGGTGCGGCGGGTTGCCGAGACGGGGCTCTTGGGTCGTGCCCTTGAGCACGACGGCGCCGACGTCGCGATTCGAGAAACCCTCGACACGCGTATATTCTTCCCCGAAACCCACGCAACCGGAGAGAAGCACGATCGGTGACGCGAGCGACAGGCCGCAGAAATCGATGTGCAGAACGGGATCCGTGCTGTGGGCAGCCTCGACCATCGATGATTGCTCGTGAGGAGACAGGCGATGCGGATTTTACGTGGTTTTGCGCACGGCGGCTCAAGTTCGGCGGGGACTTTCCGCAATTGTAAGGGGACATTCCGTAACTACTATCGAATTTCGCCGCCATGGTTGCCGGTGACGACACTTCGGGCCACGACTTTCGAAGTAGCCAATGCGGAATGTCCCCTTAATCCCGGAAACAACGACCGATGTTCAGCCTGATTCTCTACGAACCGGAAATTCCGCCGAATACGGGCAACGTCATACGTCTATGCGCCAATACCGGTACGGCGCTGCACCTCATCGAGCCTCTGGGATTCGAGCTGGACGAGCCCCGTCTGAAACGCGCCGGTCTCGACTACCGGGAATTTGCAGATATCGCGACACATGCGTCCCTGGCCGATTGCCTGAATGTGCTTAACGAACCTCGCGTATTCGCACTGAGCACGCGAGGCACGACGCGTTACGATACGCCGGGCTACCGGCAGGGCGACGCATTCCTGCTTGGTCCCGAAACTCGCGGCCTGCCGCAAGACGTACTGGAGTCCTTCCCGAAGTCACAGCGCCTCCGGTTGCCGATGCGCGCCGGGAGTCGGAGCCTCAATCTTTCGAACGCCGCCGCGGTAATCGTTTACGAGGCCTGGCGACAGCTTGGTTTCGACGAAGGGCAATGACGGGGGACATTCCGCGTTGACTCCTTAGCAGCGTGTGCTTGGATCGGCCTTCAAAGTCAATCAGGGCTGCAGAATTCGGTAGTGGTTGCGGAATGTCCCCGCGGATTATGGCGCAGAGAGTGCGCGTTCGTGACTACAGCGCGTCGATGAATTCGGCCATCCGCCGCCGGGTCGCAGCGTTCGGCATTGGGCCTAATCCCGCGGCGGCGTTGTCCACCATGTGCCTGAGTTTGCTCGTCGCCGGAATCACGCAGGTTACCGCAGGGTGGCTGACGATGAACTTGAGGAAGAACTGGCCCCAGCTTTCTACGTAGTCTGTTGCCCAGCCGGGAAGCGGCCGGTCGCGGACGGCGCGAAACAGACGGCCGGCCATGAATGGCCGGTTGACAATGACCGCGATGCCGAGGTCCTGTGCCAGCGGCAGGAGCTCTTCTTCCGCGCCGCGTTCGCCGAGCGAGTAATTGATCTGTACAAACTGCGGCCGATAGCGGCGCATGATCGCCTGCATCGGCCGATGCGCGCTCTCACGGTAATCGGTCACGCCGTTGTAGCGGATGAAGCCGCTCTCCTGAAGCGCAAGGATCGTCGGCCAGTGCGTGTCGAGGTCGCGACGGTTATGCACCTGCATCAGATCGATCCGATCCGTGTTCATCAGCGTAGCGGAGCGACGCATCTGACGCTCGCCAGCTTCGCGGCCATCGGTCCAGACCTTCGTTGCGACAAAGCACGAAGCGCGCAGACCGCCGGTGTCGAGCACGTCGCCGATAACGCGTTCGCTGCGGTTGTACATGGGCGATGTGTCGATAACGCTGCCGCCGGCATCGAGCAGCGCGGTGACGATGTCGCGGCACCGGGCGATTGCCTCGGGCGTGCTCGCTACGTCGAACACGCTATACGTGCCAAGCCCGATGACGGGCAGCGCTTCACGTGACGACGGGACGAATCGGGTCTGCATCGTTTCCCCTGCGATTACGCCGCGTTGGGCGGCGAGCCCGAGCCATCCGGCCGTTTTGATGAACTCCCGACGCCTCATCGCCGTACCAAAAAAATCAGGGTCATTGCTCCGATTTTAGCCGGCGCCGCATCAAGGCACCGACGGCCTCACGCGGCGTCGCTCCCGCGTAGATAATGCGATACACCTGATGGCAGATCGGCATTTCGATGCCCAGTTCGTCGGCAACTTGCTGCACCGCCTCGGCCGCGAGCACACCTTCCACAACCTGCCGGATTTCCGCCTGCGCTTGCTCGACCGTCTTGCCGGCCGCGAGCGCGAGGCCCATGCGGCGATTACGCGACTGGTCGTCGGTACAGGTCAGCACGAGGTCGCCCATACCCGCAAGGCCCATGAACGTGTCTTTGTTGGCCCCGAGCGCAATGCCCAGCCTGGTCATCTCGACCAGCCCCCGATTGATCAGCGCCACGCGCGAGTTTGCGCCGAAACCCAGGCCGTCGGACATGCCGGCGCCGATCGCAAGCACGTTTTTGACCGCGCCACCGACTTCCACGCCGACGATATCGTTCGACGTGTAGGCGCGGAAATTGTCTCCTGAAAGCGCAACCGCGAGTTCTTCGGCGAAGGCATTGTCGTTCGCGGCGATGGTCATCGCGGTCGGCAAGCCCATACCGACCTCCGTCGCGAACGTTGGGCCTGAGAGCACGGCGACCGAGCGGTTTTCGCCGAGCACCTCGGCGGCGACCTGGTGCGGCAATTTGCCCGTGTTGAGCTCGAAGCCTTTCGTCGCCCAGCAAACGCGGGCGTCGTCTGCGAGCAGCGATTTTAGCGCCGTCAATGTGTCCCGAAACGCGTGGCTCGGCACCGCCACGAGCACGTCCTGAACGCGGTCGAGACAGGTCTCAAGATCGAGGGTTACGACGAGGCTTCCCGGAAATTGCGCGTCGGGCAGATAACGTGCGTTGACGCGGTCAGCCGTCATGCGTCTCTGCTGTGCGGGATCGCGACCCCATAGCCGCACTTCGCGGCCGTTGCGGGCGAATTGAATGGCGAGCGCAGTTCCCCAGGAACCGGCGCCGACGACAGCTAGCGGCCGTTTCGGCATTTCGGTCAATGGGTCTCCGGAGTTGCAGGCTGCGTCTGCTGTTGGCGAGACGCGAGATACAGCGCGTCGAAGTTGATCGGTTGCAGCACGAACTCGGGGAAGCCGCCTTTCTGGATGATCCCGGCGATCGACTCCCGTGCGTAAGGGAACAGGATGTTCGGGCAATAGCTGCCGATGATCGCGCCCAGCTCCTCGCCGTCATATCCGACGATTTCGAACAGGCCGGCCTGGTGCATCTCGACGAGAAATAGGGTCTTGTCCCCTTCTCCCTCTTTCGCCTCGATCGTGAGCGTCAGCACGACTTCGTGGTGATCGTTGTCCATTGCCGTGTGGCTGCTGCGGAGATTCAGATTCGTCTTGGGTGACCACTCCTTGGTCGTAAAGATCTGCGGTGCCTGGGGCGACTCGAAGGAAAAATCCTTCAAATAGATCTTCGCGATGGCAATACGCTTTTCACTCTCTGTCTTGGTTTCGTTTTCAGTTGAAGTTGCCATGTTTCTCCTCCGCCTCGCCTATCCGGCGGCCAGCAGTTTGTCCAATTTACCGCTCTCGTCGAGCGTATATAGTTCATCGAAGCCACCGACGTGCGTGTCGCCGATGAAAATCTGCGGCACGGTGCGCTGGCCGCTGCGTTGCTCCATTTCGCCGAGCGCGTCGGCATCGTTTGCGACATTGATGTTTTCGAACTCGATACCTCTTTTCTTGAGAAGCATACGGGCTGCCATGCAATAACCGCAGCTGCGGTTGCCGTAGATAAGTACCTTGGGAGCTCTGCTCATGAGCGTTTTGCCGCGCTCTTGCTCTTGGTCTTCTTGCCGGTGACGACCGGTAGTCCGGCCTGAGTCCAGGCACCCATTCCTCCCTTCAGGCCATAGGCGCTCTCGAAACCGGATTGACGCAGCGCGTTCACCGCTTTCGTTGACGTAATGCCGCCTTCACAAACGACCAGCACCGGCTTGTTGCGATATTGTTTCAGGCTGTCCGTTTTCGCATCGAGCTCATCGGATGGAATGTTTTTTGCGCTGACGATGTGGCCGCGACCGAATGCCTCTGCGCTGCGGATATCGACGACGACCGCATCATTGTTGATCAGCTTGACGGCCTGGTTCGGTTCCACGGACAGTAGGCCGCTCGCCTTGCGGCGCAGCTCCGTAAAGACGAGCAGGAAAAAGCTCGTTATGAGTGCGAAAACCAGTAACGTGTGGTTACCGGCAAACTCCAGCAATCTGTCCATCGACGGTTGTTATCGGCGGCCGGGACGCCGCCGTATTTTGGCCAATCGCCCATTATAGCAATGAGGCGGTCAGGTTTTTGTTGATCCCGCGAATCGACGATTTTCAGCGCGGCGCTGAGCCTCTACACTGCGCAGCCATGAACCGCATCGCCGTGCATAAGACTTCGGGGGCTCTTGCCCTGGTGCTTACCGCGCTGACCATCCTTCCGGCGCTGGCGGTCGCGCGCAACGACGATCTGAGTCAGGTCAAGGAACGCGAGCTCGAGGAGGTGCGAGAACGGATTAGCGACCTGAAAAAAAGCATGGACCGCGGCGCTCTGCAGCGTGATCGGGTCACGAGTGAGCTGCAGGCGGCGGAGATCGTGATCGCCGAAAAGCGACAGCGGCTCAGGCAAATCGAACACGAGCGTGACAATGCGGCTCGTAAAAAGGCCGACATCGATGCGCGCATGGTCGAGACGGAATCGGCACTGGTCGCGGAATCCGAGCAGCTGGCCAGGCAGCTGCGTGCGTCGTACATGAGCGGCCGGGACGAGAAGCTCAAGCTGTTTCTCAATCAGCAGGATCCGGCGACACTCGGTCGGATGATGACCTATTATGATTATCTGAACGCACACCGGATCGGCAATATAGACGCCGTCAAGGTGCACATGAAGGAACTCTCTCGGCTCGCGGCCGAAGCCGCCGAGGCCGAGGCGCACCTCACCGAAATCGCTGAGCGACGGTATAGCGAACTCGGCGAACTCAACGATGCCCAGGAGCATCGTCGCGAGCTTCTGGCTGCCCTCAAGCGGCGTCTTAGCGACGAGTCCCGCGAGATCGATCGGCTCGCGGCGCAGGAAAAGGACCTGGCGCGACTGATCGCTGAGCTGACGAGTATTCTTGCTGATTACCCCATTTCCTCGGAGCAGCCGTTCAGCGAATTCAAGGGGAGGCTGACGTGGCCCGTCGCAGGAACGCTGCTCCACGACTTCGGGCAGCCGCGGGTAGGCGATCGCCTGAAATGGAACGGCGTCGTTCTCGGCGCGCCGCGCGGCCGCGAAGTGCGCTCGGTTTACCATGGCCGCATCGCCTTTGCCGACTGGCTTGCGGGTCTCGGTCTCCTGGTCATCGTCGATCATGGAGAGGGCTATATGACGCTCTACGGCTACAACGAGACCATCCTCAAAGACGCCGGTGACTGGGTTGCACCCGGCGATGTGATCGCAACCGTCGGCGATAGCGGCGGCCGGCCGCAGACGGGCCTGTATTTCGAGATACGCAGGGGCACGAAGCCGCTGAATCCAGGCGTGTGGGTCACGCGCCGCCCAGGCTCGTGACAGCCGTCCGCGCAGTCCGGAGTCGCGGCCGCCCCCCGGTCTCTCGGTACAGGGTCCTCGTCTAAACCGTGACCCACGCCAGTAGGCGCTGCCGGGTCGCTGTGCTATCGTCGAGCGCTCGAACGGATAGACTCAACGGACCCGCCTTGCACTCTCCCATGCCGTTGAAAACTAGGGCGATTCTGGTGGTGGCGATCGGCACCGCGCTGGGCCTCAGCCTGTCCTATGGCGGCAGCGTGATGCGGTCACAAAGCGAATCCGCGCACGAAGAGCTCAAGTGGGAGCAGGCACGCTTGTTTGCCGAGGTCCTGGATCGAGTCAAACGCGACTACGTCGAGCCGATCGATGACATCGCCCTCCTCGAGAGCGCGATTCGCGGCATGGTCAGCGACCTCGACGCGCACTCGCAATACCTCGATGCAAAGGAGTACCGTGATATCCGAATCAGCACGACGGGCAACTACACGGGCGTCGGTATCGAGGTCAGCGAAGTCGACGGCGTGATCCGCGTGATATCGCCAATCGCTGGCTCGCCGGCGGCCCGATCGGGCATCCGCAGTGGCGACCAGGTCATCGCGGTGGACGGCATCGCGGTCGAGCCCGGCAAACTGCGGGATACGATCGAACGCATGCGCGGCTCTCCCGGCTCACGCATCTCGATCACCGTATTGCGCGACGGCGAGGCAATTCTGCACGAAATGCGCCGCGAGGTGATCCGGGTCGCCAGCGTGTACAGTGAAATTTTGGCGCCGGCGTATGGGTACGTGCGCCTCAATCAATTCAGCGACACGACGGCGCGCGAGCTCAGCCGCGCGATCGACGAGCTGCAGGACACGAGGGGTGGCATGCTCGACGGACTGATACTCGACCTGCGCAACAATCCCGGAGGAGTGCTCGATGCGGCCGTCGACGTCTCGGACCTGTTTCTCGATTCCGGCATTATAGTCACGGCAAACGGACGCACACCGGATGCACGGTTCTCCCGTTCCGCGCATCGTGGTGACGTGCTCGACGGCGCGGATCTGATCGTTCTCGTCAACAAAGGATCCGCATCCGCCTCCGAGATCGTCGCGGGCGCGCTGCAGGATAACGACCGCGCCACGGTAATGGGTACCGACACGTTCGGGAAGGGCCTCGTGCAAACGGTTATGCCGCTGTCGCAAGGTCGGGCGATCAAACTGACGACATCGCGCTACTACACGCCATCCGGTGATTCAATTCATGAGACCGGCATTACGCCGGATGTCTACGTCGAGGACACGCCCGGCTACCCGAACCTCAGCCTCACGGGGCTCGTCGATCGCGAACATGACGCACAGCTGATGGCGGCGCTGGATCGACTGCAGCGACGCCGGGTGATGCACAGCAACGCACGATGATCCGCGCGCTGTTTGCTGCGACGCTGTGCTTATTTGCTGCCCCGTCCGTCGCCGAGCCGCTGCCGCGGCTTGCGATTATCATCGATGATCTCGGCTATCAGCGCGACGCCGGTCGGCGCGCGCTTGCGCTGCCGGGACCCGTCAGCTTCGCCGTGCTGCCGCAAACGCCGCGGGGTCCGGAGCTGGCGCGCGCAGCGTATGAGCACGGCAAGGACGTGCTGCTGCACCTGCCGCTGCAGGCGATTGCGCCGGACGGAACTTTTCAGCCGGCGACGCTTACGCTCGACATGAGTCGCGGCATGTTCGGCGATGCGTTCGCCGCCGCATTCGAATCGGTTCCGTTCGCGATCGGCGTAAGCAGCCACCAGGGGAGCCTGCTTACCCGCCATCCGGGCCACATGAGCTGGCTGATGGAAGAACTGGCCGCGCGCGGCTCGCTGATTTTCGTCGACAGTTATACTACGACAAAGAGTGTGGCTGTCAGAATGGCCAGAGAAGCAGGAATTTCGGCAACGCGCCGCGACGTATTTCTTGACCACGATCCGTCTCACGCAGCAATCGCATACCAGTTCGCACGTCTGAAAAGACTTGCGGCGAGCCGCGGCACGGCGGTCGGGATTGGCCATCCATATCCGACGACACTGACATTCCTGGAACGCGAGCTGCCAACGCTCCAGGCTGACGGATTCGAGCTGGTCCCGATCAGCCGGCTGCTCGAGTCGAATGCGCGCATGGCCCGCGCCGCCGCTGGCGGCACCGCAACTCGCTGAGGGTCGTTACTTTGGGGTGGTACGACGATCATGTATTGCCGCACGTGATCAATCTCGCCTGCGGCACGAAGCCTACGCGCAAGCAGCGTGAGAAAGTCGTGCCGGCCGCTTGCGGCGACGTGCTCGAGATAGGTTTCGGCAGCGGCCACAATTTGCCCTGGTACGACCCGGCCAGAGTGCGGAAGCTTTGGGGCCTAGAGCCCTCCAAAGCGATGCAGCGCCTGGCGCACAAGAGACTATCCGCAACGCCGCTCGACGTAGAGCTTATTGATCTGCCCGGCGAAGAAATTCCACTCGATGCTGACAGCGTTGATACGGTCGTTGTTACCTACACGCTATGCACGATTCCGGACGCGCTTGCCGCGCTGGCCGGCGCACGGCGAGTGCTGCGGCCGTCCGGGCAGCTCATTTTTTGCGAGCATGGCCGCTCGCCGGATGCAAACGTCAGGCGTTGGCAGGATCGCATAAACCCCTACTGGGGCAAGATTGCAGGCGGCTGCAACGTCAATCGCGACATTCCGGGGCTAATAGAGTCCGCGGGCTTTACGATTACCGATGACAATCGTGATTATATCCCCGGCCCGAGACTGTTGACGTACAACTTCTGGGGCTGGGCGAAGATTCGCTGAACCCGACGGCCCAAAGGTTCTCTAAGTCAATCCGAGGTCCGATTCCCGAGATTATGAAAGTACGCTTGGATGTCCGTTTCCGGCCCGGTCTCATTGCGCTCAGCCTGCTGCTCTTCTCCTTTGCAGCAGGCCGCGCAGAAACCGTCGACATCGACTCGCTGTTCGCGGCGGACGACGATTTTCGCATCGCGCAAGGTAAAGACACGGCTTGTACGATGCAGTACGACCCCGTGTGTGGCGTCGATGGCAAGACCTACAGCAATGACTGTGTCGCGCGCGTGGCCGGCGTCGAAGTCGCGAACCAGGGCATCTGCAAATCTGAAAACGGCGGCTGTCCTGAAGACTTCGATCCCGTCTGCGGCGTGGACGGAACCACGTACATCAACGAATGCTTCGCGATCAAGTCCGGCGTGGATATCGCGGGCCTCGGTGCCTGCACGCAAAGCGGCTGCCCGCCGATACATGATCCGGTCTGCGGCATGAATGGCCGCACCTACGAGAACCGCTGTGAGGCCGATGCGGAGCGCGTACCGGTACAGCGCGAGGGATACTGCGACTTCGAGAACTGCCCCATGGTGTTTGCTCCGGTCTGTGGCAACGATGGCAAGACCTATGCAAATGCGTGCAGGGCGGATGCCGCCGATGTCGAGTCATTCGTCGAAGGAATCTGTAACGTGCGTCCGTGTCCGTCGCGATTCATTCCAGTTTGCGGAGCCGACGGGATGACCTACGGCAATGCCTGCCAGGCGGAGCGGCGCGGTGTCCGTATCGATTACGCGGGGCTGTGCGAGGGACAAGGGCGCAACTGCCCGAACCTGTACGCACCCGTCTGCGGTATGGACGGCATCAGCTACGATAATGCCTGCCAGCTCGAAAACGCCGGTATCGAAAGAGCCTACGCCGGGGCGTGCGTGGCGGACTAGCTTCTCGGGAACATCCGGGGACATTCCGATTCGGTGGTACGAAGCTCCCGAAGACTCGTTTCACATCAGGACGGCATTGAACAGGCCCGCGCGTGCTGCGTTTTCGGAATGTCCCCGAATGTTCATATGGCAGCCAGCCCAGCGCGATGACGGGCAGGCGCAGCTCAGGGGACATTCCGATTCGGTGATACGAAGCTCCCGAAGACTCGTTTCACATCAGGACGGCATTAAACAGACTCGCGCGTGCTGCGTTTTCGGAATGTCCCCGAATGTCCCCAATCGTAGCCGCCTACCACGCCGGCCGTAATCGCCCCTTGTCGTCGGCCGCATATGGCAGCCAGCCCAGCCCGATGATGGGCACGTGGATATCCGTTGTTTTCGCTCTGACGACGATCTCGTCGAGTTCCTCGGCCTGTGCATCGAATGAAGTTTCAAGCTCGGCAATCTCTTGCTCGGCTTGCTCGTTTAATGCCGCGAGATCGGCCCGGACTTTCTCCGCGGTCTCCTCGGCCCGCTTGATGTCCATCGCTTCCTTGCGCGCGCTGCCCGCTGTCTTTATGGCGCTGCCGATGCGCGTGGCTGCGCTCGTCGACACGCGCTTGCGGCCAAGGACGGCGCCGAGGATCGCCGTGCCGAAGGAAATGGCCGTGTCGAGTTTCTTTTTCGTGGACTGGCCTTTTTCCCGTTCAATGGCCTGCTCGGCGCGCAGCAGCCGATTCTCGAGCGTCGTTACCTTGCTTGCATAGCGCTTGCGGATCTTGGCAATCTCCTGGTCCCGCTTCTCATTTGCGATGGTTTGCAGCCGGGCGCGGAAGTCGCCCTCGGTCTCGCCTGCCTCGGAGGTCACGCGAAAGCGCTTGCTCCGATACAGTGAGATCGTTTCATTTTGCCGGAGCCAGCGCTTGAAGTCCCTGCCCCATGCTGCATAGGCTTTTGTATCGGCAGCGCAGGCCGGGCAGTCCGCGTAGGCGGCACCGTCGACGGGCCCGTCGCGCAGGTCATCGATGGTCAGTTCCAGCGGCTCGCCGTTGTCCCAGTTGACGCTCACGGGACCGGCATCGAATTCCACGCTGAACACGCGCTGGCGTTCGTCCTCGACGTTGTAACGCGCACTGTTGAATACGATGTCGGATGCGGCAATGAGCGTCGGGTGATAGACGAGCTTCTCAGCGCTTCCCGGCACGAAGTACTGCTCGATCGAGGGCGGCAGCGCGGGTGCGCTGGCGGTGCTGTGTGCTTTTGGTTTCGTCGCGACGGCGGCCTCAGCCTCGACAACCTGCTTCTGGTCGGACATCAACGCCTTGATGTGGTCGCGGGTCAGCGGGCCGGCGAGGTACGACATCACCCAACGGGTATTGAACACGACCGCTTCGTCCTCGTGGACGTTATGCAGCAGAAAGCGGCGCTTGCCGAGACCGGCAATGGTGCGTTCCATCTTCTGCTTGTCGAACTCACCGCCCTGGCTTGCGCCTTCGAGTCCCTCCATGACGCGCGCCTTGTCGCGTTCCGTCTGCATGCGGCCGATGAACCACGTACCGGTGTTGGACAGGCCCTTGTAATCGAGGTCGACCGGGTTTTGCGTCGCAAGGACGAGCCCGAGTCCATACGCACGCGCCTGCTTCAGGAGCGTCAGGAACAGGTTCTTGGAGGGCGGATTCGCGACCGGCGGCATGTAGCCGAAGATCTCGTCCATGTACAGGATGGCCCGGAGGCTCGAGGTGCCCTGCTGTGCGCGCATCCAGGCGATCAGCTCGTTCAGGAGCATCGACACGAAGAACATCCGCTGCGCGTCGTCGAGGTGGGCGATCGACATGACCGATATGCGAGGCTTGCCGTCGGCAGTGTAAAGGAGGTTTTTGGCGTTCAGCGCGTCGCCCTGCATCCAGGCTTCGAAGCCCGGCGCGGCGAGCAGGTTATTGAGCCGCATCGCGAGCGCGAACCGGTCCTTCTCCGGAAAAAAAGAATCCAGGCTCATGACCCCGATCCGGGTCAGCGGCGGATTCTGGATCTCGGCGATAAGGCCCGCGACGTCGAGGTCCCGGCCGGCCTGCCAGGCATGGTCGAGCAGTCGCGAAATCAGGATGTGCTCGCGGCTCGCCACGGGGTCCGCGTCGATATCGAGCAGCGTCAGTATGCCCGTCGCCGTCGCCTGGACACGCTCGCGATACAGGTCGATATCGTCGATCAATGCCTGTTCCGGCGCCGCGAAGGACTTCAGCACCGATACGCTCAGGCCCGAGTTGCTGCCGGGTGTATAGATGGCGAGATCGGAACTCTCGCGCAGCCTTGCGATGCGTTCGCCGTCCTGCCCCCACTCGCCCAACCCTTTTTTCCAGAGCTTCGCCTGGGCAGCCGCATACTCGTCCGGTGTCTGTCCCTTGTCCGTCGCCGCGCGCTGGTTCACCCAGGGCCGGAAATCTTCCGGCCTGAGCTTCGGAAACGTGAGCA
>JBFJOC010000066.1:0-14353 GCA_041617855.1 Woeseiaceae bacterium
ACGGAGCGGCCGAGCGCGCAGGGCCTGTTTCGGATATACGATCCGGAGGGCCAGCGGTTTTTCGCGGACCCGCGGACGGTGCTTGAGCGTGCGCTCGAACCCTTATACGACAGGCACCTCAAGATCGTCATGGCGACAGAGCTGGAATTTTACCTGCTGGACGGCAGGGCGGACCGGCCGACGCCGCGCGGGGCGCGCGTTCCGGGCATCGGCCGCCCGCAGCCCGGGGCGCAGGTCTATCACCCGGACGATCTGGTCGAGATCGATCCGTTTTTGCAGGACGTGTACGATTTTTGCGAGGCCCAGCAGATTCCCGCGGATACCGCCATTGCGGAATACGCGCCCGGACAGTTCGAAATCAACCTGCGACACATCGACGATCCCGTGCTTGCCTGCGATCACGCGGTCCTGCTCAAACGCGTCATCAAGGCCGCGGCGAGAAAGCACGGTTTCGTGGCCTGCTTCATGGCCAAACCGTTCGCGGGCGAATCCGGCAGCGGCCTGCATTTGCACATGAGCATCGTCGACAAGCACGGCAACAACTATTTCTCCCGCGGACGCAACAATCTCGCAATGCCGCCGTTCTCGGCCCGTCTTCGGCACGCCGTTGGCGGCATGCTCGATACGATGGCCGACGCGACAGCGATATTTGCCCCGAATGCGAATTCCTACCGTCGCATACTCCCCGATCAATTTGCGCCAGTCGAACCGAACTGGGGGCCGAATCATCGGGCCGTCGCGATTCGAATTCCGCTATCGGATGCGAACAATCTGCGCATCGAACACCGCGTCGCCGGTGCGGACGCGAACCCGTATCTCGTAACCGCAACCGTGGTCGCCGGGATTCACCACGGGCTCACGAACCGATGTGAGCCGCCACAAATGGTCGAGGAAGGCGAAGTCCTTACTTCGAAGGTGCGGATACCGGACCGGTGGGACAAGGCGATCGACCGATTCGCAAGGAGCAGAGTCCTACGCGACTATCTGGGTGCCGAGTACTGCAGGCTTTTTGTTCGGAACCGTCGCGCGGAGAGCCAGCAATATCACGAAGTTATAAGTCCTCTCGATTTCGACTGGTACCTGCGCGCGGTGTGAGCATCACGGCGCCGGCAAGCGCGGCGCGACGCTGCCCGCATTCGGTCGCCGCGGATCGGCGGCGCCGATGAACATTCCGCCCTCGCTCCCCACGGTCTGCAGGCTGCCCATCGAATAAGTCGTCGGGTGAATGCTGTGCCCGAGCGATTCGAGGATCCGGATCGTATCCGGGCTGAAGCCATATTCGAGCTGCAGCACATCCGGAAACCACTGGTGATGCATGCGCGGCACGGCGGACGCGTCCGCGATGTTCATGCCGTGATCGATCACGTTGACAATCATCTGCAGCACGGTCGTGATGATTCGGCTACCGCCGGGGCTTCCGGTCGCAAACCAGGGTTCGCCATCGGCGAACACGATCGTCGGCGTCATCGAACTGAGTGGACGCTTATTCGCGGCGATGGCATTCGCCTCGCCACCGAGCAGGCCGAAGGCATTCGGAACGCCGGGCTTGGACACGAAATCGTCCATCTCGTTGTTCAGGAGAAACCCGGCGCCGCGCACCGAAATTCCCGATCCGTAAGACAGATTGAGCGTATAGGTATTCGCGACCACGTTCCCATCGCGGTCGATCACGGAGAAATGCGTCGTATCCGGACTCTCCGGCAACGGGGCGATTCCGGGTAATACGTCAGTCGAAGGGCGCGCGCGCCGCATGTCGATCGCTGCCGCAAGCGCACGGGCATACTCACGGCTGGTCAGCCAGCTTATCGGCGCAGGATAGAAGTCCGTGTCGCCGAGATGCCTGCTGCGATCGGCATAGGCGAGGCGCGCAGCCTCCGCAAGCAGGTGCAGCGCGTCTGCGCTGCCGTAACCCATTGCCGTGACCGGAAACTGCTCCAGGATATTCAGCATTTGCAGAACGTGAACGCCTCCGGAGCTCGGCGGCGGCATCGTCACGATCTCGTAGCCGCGATAGTGCCCGCGCAGCGGTTCGCGCACGGCCGGACGATAGCCGGCAAGCGCTGCCTCGTCGACCAGGCCGCCGCCGGCCCGCATCTCCGCGGCGATCAGATCGGCAATCCGGCCCTTGTAGAACGCCTCCGGACCCCTATCTGCAATCGCCCGCAGCGTTTCAGCGAGATCGGACTGCACGAGGCGCTCGCCTACGGCGTACGGGACGCCGCCCGGCTTATAGAAGTAGCCGCAGCTGGCCGGATTCGCGCACATGCGGTCCCGGCGCCGGCCGAGCGAATTCGCGAGATCGTGGCTCACGATGACGCCACGCCGGGCCTGGTCCATCGCGGGCTCCACGACGCGCCGCCACGGCAGCCGGCCGAATTCGGAGTGCGCGAGATACAGCCCGGCGACGGTGCCGGGCGTGCCGGCTGCCAGGTGGCTGAACTTCGACCGCGTCGGATGGACGTTGCCGTCCTCGTCGAGAAACATGTCGCGTGTCGCCCGCGGCGGCGCCATCTCCCGGTAATCGATCGCGATCGTCGTCCCGCGATCCGCCTCGTAGACCAGCATGAAGCCGCCGCCGCCGAGATTGCCGGCGCGCGGCAGCGTAACGGCGAGCGAGAATCCCACAGCGACGGCGGCGTCAACGGCGTTACCGCCGGCGGCGAGGATCTCGGCACCTACCGCTGCCGACTCTGCATTCTGGGCGGCAACCATGCCCGTCGTGCTCTGCACCGGATGGCTGAGAGCACGGTAGCGAATGACCGGCTGCTCGGCCGCGCCGGCCAAACTCGGCCGGGCCGCCGCTTCGTCCCGAGCATCGGGCGCAATACAGGCCGCGGTCAGCGTCAGCGCCGCCAATCCGGCGATCGACCGGCTTCGCAGGGCCCCTAACCACAAATTGTGATCACCGACAGTCAGGGTAAGACGACTCGGAATAGGTAGAAGAAAACGATTGCGAGAAACGCGCCGGCCGGGATCGTCACGATCCAGGACACGAAAATCCGTGCGACAACGGTCAGGTCGATGGCCTCGATGCCGCGGGCAAGCCCGACGCCGAGAACTGCCCCGACCAGCGTATGAGTTGTCGAAATCGGAATGCCCGTTCCGGACGCGATGACAATCGTCGTTGCCGCGGCGAGCTCGGCGGCGAAACCGCGGCTGGGCGTCAGCTGGGTGATTTTATGGCCGACCGTCGCAATAACCTGCCGCCCGTACGTGGCGAGCCCGATAACGATGCCGCCGCCGCCGATCAGCAATACCCACAGTGGCAGGGCCGATTGGGCGGTGACCGTGCCTGTACGCACGACACTGATCACCGCAGCAAGTGGCCCGATCGCGTTCGCAACGTCGTTCGAGCCGTGCGCGAAGGCCATTGAGCAGGCAGTCACGATCATCAATATGCCGAACACGCGCTCTACCGTATAAAAGTGCTGGGCTTTCTCAGCCTTGGGATCCGGCTCGATGCGGCGAATGAAAAACGCGCCGACCAGTGCAATGCCGAACGCAATGAGGATCGCGAATAGGTAAGCGTCGCGAATACTGATGGACAGCCCGACGTGCTTCAGCCCCTTCAGAATGGTGACAAGCGTAATGGTGAAACCGGCAAGAAAAATGTAGGCGGGCACGAAACGTTTCGCGCGGCCGAGCGGATCCTCCGCACGCAGGATCAGCCACTGAACGCTCGTATAAACAAGGAACGCGATGAAGCCCGCGGTGACGGGGGAAACGACCCAGCTCATCACGATGGTACCGACCTGTCCCCACTGCACGGCGTCGAGGCCGATACCCGCTGCCGCAAATCCAACGATCGCGCCGACAATAGAGTGCGTCGTCGAAACCGGCCAGCCGCTTCGCGACGCGACTAGCAGCCAGGTTCCTGCGGCCAGCAGTGAGGCAAGCATGCCGTAGACCAACAGCTCCGGCGTATCGGTCAGGAGCTCGGCGTCGACGATACCCTTGCGAATCGTCGAAGTGACCTCGCCGCCCGCCAGCACGGCGCCGAGAAACTCGAATACTGCGGCAACGAGAATCGCCTGTTTGATCGTGAGGGCGCGGGACCCGACCGAGGTAGCCATCGCGTTTGCGACATCGTTTGCACCGATGCCCCACGCCATGAAGATGCCGAACAGTGCCGCAAGTATGATGTAGGTTAGCTGTGCTTCCATGTTTCCCTGCGGCTAGCCGCCGTTGAAATTATTGTTGTCAGGAAAGCAGCAGTTCGAGACGACGCCCCACGCGCTCGGCCATGTCGGCGATTTCCCCAGTCTGCTCGATGACCTGGTAGATGAATATCGCATCGATCGGGTTCAGGGAATCCTCGATCTTGTATAGCGATGCTCTAAGTTCCGCCTGCATCGTATCCGTGTCCGTTTCGATCCGGTCCAGTTCCTCGATCAGCCCCTCGACCAGCGCGACCTCGGCCCCGCGAAAACCGGTCGTAAACAACTCGTCCAGTTCGCGAACGCTCTTGCGGGCTTGCTTTGCCGCGTCGATGTTGCGGTCGACATACGCGAGGAACTGATTCGCCACGCTGGTCGGGATTTCGAGCCTGCGGCCGAGGACCCGACCGGATACGTCTCTGGCCCGATTCGCAATCTTGTCCTGCACCAGAAGGAGCTCGAGCAGGTCTTCCCTCGGCACCGGCATGAAGAGGCTTTTCGGCAGATTCAGTCGAATTTGTTTCTTGAGATCATCGGCCTCGTGTTCGAGGGCCTCAATGCTCTCCCGCACGCTGATGGCCTGGTCCCAGTCGCCTTCGATAGCGGCCGCAAAAAATGCGTGCAATTTTTTCGCACAGCGATACGCGATATCGATGTGCTTTTCGAGCGGCATCACCGGCGATGCCCCGAAGATATTTGCGACCGTATTTACCATGAGGCTCCTCGCCGTGCGCGATTCGGTCGACCGAAGCCTGTCACGTCGCGGCATCCTTGCACTTTAATAAACGACCTCGAGACGGTCTCAGAAATTGGCGCGCCCGGCAGCATGCTCAGTATGACCCGGACATCCATAGCTGACAAGCACAGCAGCATCTCCGTGCCGCAGTGCGCACCGCTCCGCATGCTACACTGCCTCGCTCGCTCGGACTTGCTGCTCAGGATCGATGGCACACTGGCTAATGAAATCGGAACCCGATGCATACAGCATAGCCGACCTCGAACGCGATCGACGCGAGCCCTGGGACGGCATCCGCAACTACCAGGCCCGCAACATGATGCGCGATGAGATGCGTGTCGGCGACGAGGTTTTTTTCTACCACTCGAGCTGTAAGGAACCCGGTATCGTCGGCATTGCCAGGGTGGCGAGCAAAGCCTATCCGGACCCGACGCAGTTCGATGCGAAATCGCGGTACTACGACCCCAAGAGCGACGCCGACAATCCACGTTGGCACTTGGTCGACGTCGAGTTCGTGCGCCGGCTGCGGCGCGTGATTCCGCTCAGGGAACTAAAGGATCGACCGGAGCTCGACGGCCTGCTGCTGACGCGACGGGGCAATCGCCTGTCTATTATGCCGGTCTGCGATGAGCACTGGGCGCGAATCCTCGAGCTGGAGTAGGAACATGCGCTGGTTCGTCGCTGTCGCCGCCGGCCTCGTGCTGCTCATTGCGACGGGCGCGTATGTCCTGACGCCGGCACCGCTCGTCTACGACGTCCCGGATCCCGAACTGCTCGACGATCTGGACGACTATTTGCGTAATCGCGAAGCGCTGGTCGCCGAGCGGAGCGGCCTGGTACCACGCACCCAGAAACGCATCGTCTGGCAGACCGAGGGGCAGGCGACCGATATTGCCGTCCTATACCTGCACGGATTCTCGGCAACCCGCCAGGAACTCGCGCCCCTGCCCGAGGCCGTCGCGAATGCGCTCGGGGCAAACCTGTTCGAAACGCGCCTCGCAGGCCACGGCCTCGAACGGGACGCACTCGTCGGCGTCACGGCCGAGGACTGGCTCGTCGATGCCGCGGAGGCGCTCGCGATTGGTGCGCGCATCGGCCGGCAGACAGTACTCATCGGCGCATCCACCGGCGCGACGCTCGGAATAGCCATGGCAGACCAGCCGCTCGCGCAGTCCGTTGCGGCGCTGATCCTCATATCGCCGAACTTCGCGCCCCGCGATCCCGCCGCACGCTGGCTGACGCGGCCTGGCGGGGCCCTGATCGTGCGCTACGTCATCGGCGACTCGTACAGCTGGACGCCGCACAACCAGACCCAGGCCCGCTATTGGACCACGAGCTACCCGACGGTAACGCTGGTCGAAATGATGCGGCTCGTCGACTACGCAGAGGCAGAGCTGCCGCTGACGCTCGACGCCGAGCTGCTGATGCTGATCTCCCAGCGCGACACGATCGTGTCGCCCGGCGCCGCCCTCGAGGCATTTGCCAAAATCGATGCCCCTGCGAAGCGCCTGATCGAGATGGGTCAGGTCGGCGACCCCGCCCAGCACGTGCTCGCGGGACATATCCTGTCCCCCGAAACGACCGATACAGTCGTCGAGCATATTGTCACTTTCGTGAGCAGTGCGCTGGCGAACGAGGACACGTAATGCGCACTGCGGCAATATCGCGTGCGCCGCGCGCGTCGTCGCCGGGAGGAGCGGATGACTGACGGTCCCCTGCTCGGCAGGGATGCGCCGGTTCCCGACCATTATGCCCCCGATATCCTGACGACGATCGCTCGCGCCGACGCCCGCGCAATACTGGGTCTTGCGGATGAGCTGCCCTTCACCGGCTGGGACATCTGGAATGCCTGGGATCTGACGTGGCTGGGAGCGGGGGGACTGCCGCAAACGGCAGCCGCGGAAATCCGCGTGCCCGCGGAAACGCTGAATCTCGTCGAGTCCAAATCGGTGAAGCTCTACCTGGGCTCTTTTGCGATGACGCCCTTCGAGTCTTCGGAGCAAGTCGGCCGGACGATCGCCGCGGATCTGGGCCGGCGAGCCGGTGGCCCCGTCAGCGTGCGGATGCGCACGCCGAAGGACCACAATGAATTCAAAGTCCGGCGTCTCCCCGGCCAGTCGGTCGACGATTCGACCGTGACCTGCAGCACGTGGAACGTCAATCCCAAGTTGCTTTCCGCTGACGACGCGACCGTTGTCAGCGAGGAACTCCATTCGCACCTGCTCTACAGCCTTTGCCCGGTGACGGCGCAGCCCGATCTAGGCAGTCTCGCGATCGCCTACAGCGGCCCGCGCATCGACCGACACGGCCTGCTCCGCTACATCGTCTCCTACCGCCGGCACCAGGATTTTCACGAAGCCTGCGTCGAACGCTTGTTCGTCGATATTCTCGCCCGCTGTCGACCGACGCGGCTAACCGTTTACGCACGCTATCAGCGTCGCGGCGGCATCGACATCAACCCGTTCCGATCCAACGCCGGAGCGCGCGCAGCGAATACCAGAACCTGGCGCCAGTAACAGCCGAGCGCACGAGCCAACGGCCGCGATATCGTGTTCACCTGATACGCGTTCAGGACTCGATGTCGTCTGGCGTCAGCTCGTGGCCCCATCCCTGCTTGGCCTTGAGGTAGCGGCGATTGCTGTCGGTGACGCCTATGACATGTTTGACCACTGTGATCTCGTCGAGACCGACGGCTTTAAGGTCGTCGACCTTCTTCGGATTGTTCGTCAGCAGTCGAAACCGCCCCCCCTTGCGGAAGAACTTCAGCAGCGCGCCCGCATCGCCAAAATCGCGGGAATCGTCGGGTAAACCCAGTGACCGGTTCGCCTGGTACGTGTCCTCGCCGCCGTCCTGCAGCAGATACGTTGCGGCTTTCGCCCACAGGCCGATGCCGCGACCCTCGTGTCCGGACATGTAGATCAATATGCCACCCTCGGGGTCGGCGCTGATACGTTCGAGCGCGAGCTGCAGCTGTGGACCGCATTCACAGCGTTCGGAGCCGAACACGTCGCCGGTCAGGCAGCTCGAATGCACGCGCACGAGCGGATTGTCGGCCGCTACCGGATTACCGATCACTAAGACGCTGTTGACGGCCATCGACGACGCGAGAGTGGCAAACAGTGCGTGACCCTGACGGGCCCGCAGATCGTCGGCAATTTCCTCGATCTTGGACAACTCGGTGTTGCGCACGCAGGCATACCAGTCAACCGCATACCGCTTCCCCGCGAGCGACAAGGGCAGCGGAATCGGCCCGAGGATGCTGATCGTGCCGCCGCCCGTGCTCGCCCGATCGCGCGGCAGGCGCTCGCCGTTCTTGTCGATGCGAAACAGCCTTCCCTGCGAGAGCAGCCGCTCGCGTACGCTGGGATCGAGATACGTGAACATGACGCCGTATTATGGCACCGTTCGGCGCCCTGCTGACTTCCCGATAATGCGGCTACCGGCCCGCCGTCGATTCCCCGCTCGCCGCGAGATAATGCGGTCGCCACCACGTGATCAGTACGGGCACGAGGATGTTCAAAGAAACGCGGTAGTCATCCGCGTAAAAATACCTCGAGCGGCAGTATCTTGTGCTGCACATAAGCGATATCCTTGATGACGAACGCCAGTTCGGCACGCCCCGGCATGCCGAAGCCGATCATCAGGCTCTCGGCACCGTTCATGCCACCCGTAAAGCGCGTTGCGAGCCCGGCAGACATGACCTGGAAGACCGCGATACCGGCAGTCATGGCGAGCGCGTAAGGCAAGACCTCGACGACAAAATCGACTTAAAAGATGATTTTGGCGCCAAGGTCGACGAAGAACACGGGCCCGACCCACCGCAATGTTGCATCATCGATGATGTGCTTGGTCTGGGAATACAGCTCGACTTTGTCGGGGTTCGCGGCGGGTTCGTCAGGCTCCGTGACGTCGCCATGTTCTTCGCTGACGATCAGTCCCGCCATGTACGCGCCGATGGCGGGGTGAAAACCGAAGTATTTCGCCAGCAGTCCGACGAAAAGGGCCGCGAGCAGTATGCCCAGCGTCGCATCCTGGCCCTCGTCGAAGGTCAGGAATCCGCGCAGGTTGAGCGCCCTGATCAAAGGCAGCTCGTTGAGCCAGCGCGCGGGACCTCCCGGAAAAATCCAGCTGCCGATGATGGTAACGAAAATGAAAAAAGCAACGGCCTTGCCGGCCGTGATTACGAGACCGCCCGCACACAGCGTTTCCTCGCCGGTCGCAAGCGGCGCGACGATCGCGACCAACACGAGTGAGCCGATGTCGTCGAGGACCGCCGACGTCATGACTCGCGTGGCGACGACTGCCTTTTCAAGCCCGCGGCTTTTCAGCGACACCCTGGTCAACGACACGGCCGTCGCGGTCATTGCAAGCCCACACATCATGGAGACAGTCGGGTCGTCCCGGACGTAATCGGCGATTGCCTACGCTACCGCGAACGGCGCCAGCGCACCGAACAGTGCGATACCCCAGCTGCGCGAGACGCTGTCGAGAAAATCGTCCGTCGTCGCCTCGAAGCCGAGCGCGAACACGACTAAGATAATTCCCAGCTCGGCGAAGATCCGGAGAAAAGCGCCGCTCTCCTGCGGGAGCACACCGGTGTTGACCAGCACGCAGCCGAAGAACATGGAACAGAGCACCGGCGTCAGGCGCGTCACCTTCGCCGCGACGACAGCGCCGTAGACGACTATCCAGACGATCGCAAGATGCCGCAGTGGATCTGTGAGGGCTCAGTTACCCGAATGCTCGCAAAATTACTGTCATTCTGGTCAAATAATGCACAACGCCGGCGCGAAACGTGCTCGACGCGACCGGGCTTGCAGGCACAGCGGCACCCTTGATCGCTGCGGCAACCTCAGATGCCATGACGGAATTCCGAGACATAGATCCGACGGTGTTCATCGTTGACGACGATGCCGGTATTCGCGTAGCGATGCAGGCGCTTATGGAGTCGGTCGGACTGCGTCACGAAGTATTCGCATCTGCAGACGATTTTCTAGAGCAGGTCGGCGACGAGCGGCCCGGGTGCCTGGTTTTGGATATTCGCATGCCCGGTCTCGGCGGTCTCGAACTGCAGGAAGAGCTGGCGCGTCGCGGCAATACGCTGCCAATCATTTTCATCACGGGACATGGTGACGTGCCGATGGCCGTCGAGGCGATGCAAAAAGGCGCCTTCGATTTCATTCAAAAACCGTTTCGCGACCAGGAGCTCCTGCAGCGCGTCCGCGACGCTCTTACATCGGACAGCGAACACCGCGAGAAGCATCAGCTGCAGACGGAGGTGACGGAGCGTGCAAGACGATTGACGAAACGCGAAACTGAGGTATTCGATCTCGTCGTGACGGGTAAACCGAACAAGGTCATCGCTTACGAGCTCGGCGTCAGCCAGAGGACCGTGGAGATTCACAGGGCGCGTGTCATGGAGAAGATGCAGGCGCGGTCTCTTGCCGACCTGGTCAAGATGCACCTCATCAAGTAGACATCATCGCTGTCGCGACTGTCGGTGCTCCTGGAGGCGCGCACAATCGATGCACTCCTCAGCATACGGATGAACGCGAATCCTGCCCTCATCGATGTCGCCGCCGCACTCGGTGCAGATTCCGTATTCGCCGGCGTCGAGTCGTTTTAGCGCTGCCGAGATCTTCGCTATTTCCGCTCTGGCTTCGTTGCCCAGCGCATCGACGACCTCGCTGTCCTCGAGCTGCGTCGCCCGCTCTTTCGAATCGGCCTCGTAGCCGCGGCGAACTTTTGCGGTGATACGCTCGAGCCGCGCCGACAGCTCTGCCTTCTTGTCCACGAGCTGCTGCCGTAATTCCCTATGGGGATCGGATTTCATACGACGTGTTCGCCTCGCGAAGTCCAATACGTGTAAGCGTACCGGATTTGAGGAAAAAATCAGAATATTCGGCAGCTCGGCTCGGATCTCCCACAGCGCCGCTAGCGGACGCCGTCTACGGGTTTTTGAGATGGGATCTAGGTAAAATCCGTCAATGGCTAAGCATCTCGCCGTATAGCCATAGGGCGGCGCGCCGGCTAGCCTTATGGCTGCACCGCAACCAGCGATGCGCTGATCTGACGTCAGGTAGGACCATGCAAACGATATCCAGGATTCTTTCGGTCGTCGACCCGACCGTCGAAGACCAGCCCGCCATGCGACGTGCAGCCTGGCTTGCGAAGAAATCGGGCGCGGAGCTCGAGCTATTGATTTGCTACTACAACGAATACCTGAGTGGCGACAGGCTGTTCGACTCGCCCTCGCTGGCCAAAGCACGCAAAGAGGTCATTCGGAATCAGGAGCAGCATCTCGAAACCCTGGCAGAGCCGATCCGGAAATCGGGCATAGTCGTCAAGACGACGGCGCACTGGGATCATCCCCTGTCCGACGCGATCGTGCGCCATGCGGTGGTCTCGAACGCGGACATCGTCTTCAAGGACACGCACCACCACTCCACGGTGTCCCGCGCTCTGCTCACGAATACGGACTGGAACCTGATCCGCACCTGCCCGATGCCGCTATGGCTGGTGAAGCCTCACGAGCTCGCGGACACGCCGGCCATCATCGCAGCCATTGATCCGATGAATCAGCACGACAAGCCTGCCGCGCTCGACGACGAAATCCTGCAGCTCAGCAAGCTCATTGCCGGCACGGTGGGCGGTAATGTGCATGCGTTCCACTCCTACGACCCGCGCATTGCCGTCGCGACTGCGACCGCGAACGCCTACATCCCGGTTTCGCTGCCTTTCGACGAAATCGAGCAGCAGATGCACGAAGATCATGAGAAGCGTTTCAAGGAGATCACGTCATTCCACGAGATTTCCAATGACAACGCGCACCTGGTCGCCGGTCTGACGCACGAGGAGCTTCCGCAGATCGCCGAGCAGCTCGACGCCGACATCGTCGTGATGGGTGCCGTAGCCAGAAATCGCTGGAAACGGCTGTTCATCGGCGCAACGGCCGAGCGCACGCTCGAGCACCTGCCGTGCGATCTTCTGATCGTGAAACCGGACTGGTTCGAGACGCCGGTCGACATGGAGAAGCACGACGCCGCCTGACACGGGGCGGCGGCGTCAGAAATCCGCCGTCAGCATGATCCAGATTTTCGTCGTATCCACGTATGGCGCTGCGTCAGCGTCGAATAGCGCACCCTTGAACAGCAGCGCATAGTTCTTTGCCAGCTTGCGGCCGATCGAAAAATCGAGCTCCGAACCGTAATCACCGCCGCCGGTTTCTGCCGAGAAGTCGTGATACGTCGCCACGAGCTTCCAGGCGTCAAACGCGTAGCTGAAGCCGGCGTATAGGTCATCGATGCCGCCGGGCGGCGTTTCCAGAAACTGGTCAGCCCAGCCCTGGAACGCATGCAGCGTTGCAAGCGGCGTTCGGAACATCCGTCCCGGTCGTGCGTCGCCGCCGAGGGACTCGAATCCGAGGCTCAGCGACAGCGCGGAGGTAAGCGCCAGATCCGCCTTCAAGTGCAGATACTCTGCGTCGTAGTTTACCGGTGCGTTCGCAGCATCTGACTGCGTCGCAAACTCCGCGAGCAGGTCGAGATGGGCATCGCCGAGCTTCGGCTTGCCGCGGATTCGGGCACCCAGCGTCGCGGTCGAAAACGCCGGCACATCCGAATTATCGATGTAGTAGAAATACGGCGTCACCGACCATTCGCCAGCAAGTGACACTGCGGCGTTCAGCAGATGAACGTGCGTCTGATTTCGGCCCGCCGGCACGTCGTCACCGAAGATGCGGCGCACGCTGTTTACGTAAGCGTAGATCAGATCCGAATTTCGGATCACGTCAGTCGTGAGCGCAATGGCGTCGTAGGTCTGCTCGTTTTGGCGCCAGCCGACGTTGCCGACGAAGCGATGGTTGTCGAGCAGTATACGCTGACGCCCGACGCGGACGGACCAGTCGTCACTGGCCTTGAAATCGACATAGAGTTGGTTGAGATCCGACCCCTTCGGGTCGACGACGACGGGATAGCGCTCCCTGCCCGGACTCGTACCGGCCCCGGAATTGAAGTCGCGTGCCACCACGTGAAACACGTGATCGAACTCGAGGAAACCCTGTGCACCCCGCCAGCGGCCGGTCCGGTAGCTCAGACGCAGTCGCGCCGTGGACGCGTTCGCATCGTCCGCAAACGTATCCTGGTCGACGTGCTCATAACGGTAGCGGACGCTCACGTTCGCCGCGCCGGCGGTGAGCGCAGACCCGAGATCCATGGCCTCTTCCGCCGCGACGCACAGCAGCGGCGTGGCGGCGAGCCAAACGCCCAGGCCCAGCGCCGAATAACGCGCTATCAGCAGCATGGCGCGCGCCTCAGTAAATATCGTTCAACGTGTTGTACACGTTGAATTTACCCGTCGGCGTCACGACCTTTGGACCCTTGATGACGGCGGCGAGCTTGCGCGTCTGATCGTCGACGACGACGATCGCAGACTCCTGCTCCTTGCCGCTCCACACCGAGAACCATACCTCATCGCCCGCTTTGTTGTATTCGGGCTGGACGACCCGTTTCGGGCCCTCGCCGAGTTCCGCCCATTCCGCGATCGGCAGCCTCTCGAAGCCGGCCTCGAGATTGTCGATATCGAAGACGGCGACGCTCTGGCTGATGGACTCATCGGGATTCAGCGGCGCGTCGACCCAGAGGTTGCGGGATTTCGGGTGGGACTTCACGAACAGAGACCCGCCGCCCATGCCGTCGAGAACCCGGACCGTTTTCCAGGCGCTACCAGCATGACCGGCCGGGTCGGTGCCGAGAAACGTGACGTTCGCGTTACCGAGCGCGCTCGTTACCCACACAGGTCCGAACTTCGGATCCTGAATGTTTGCGCCACGGCCGGGATGAGGCGTCTTGGTCACGTCAGCGAGCCTGATGAGCCTGCGCTCCCTCGAATCGACTATGGCTATCTTGTCGGACTGATTTGCTGCCGTCAGAAAGTAACGCTTGCTCTTGTCCCAGCCGCCATCGTGCAGGAATTTCGCCGCGCCGATATCGGTGACGGACAAATTGTCGATGCTTGCGTAGTTGACGAGCAGGATGTGCCCGGTCTCTTTCACGTTGACAATGAACTCGGGATGTTCGTGCGACGCCACGATCGCCGCGACGCGCGGTTCCGGATGGTATTCCTGGGTATCGACGGTCATGCCGCGTGTCGATACGATCTTGAGCGGCTCCAGCGTGTCGCCCTTCATGATGACGTACTGCGGCGGCCAATAGGCGCCGGCAATCGCGTACTTGTCCTCGTAGCCCTTGTATTTCGAGGTCTCGACCGATCTCGCTTCCAGTCCTATCTTGATCTGTGCGACCGTCGCCGGCGGATCCATGTACAGGTCGATCATGTTGATCAGCGCGTCGCGGCCAATCGTAAACACATAGCGCCCGGAGGCCGACACGCGCGAGATGTGCACGGCGTAACCCGTCTCGACGATGCTCACGATCTCTTTCGTGTCGCCGTCGATGATCGC
>JBFJOC010000067.1:0-14309 GCA_041617855.1 Woeseiaceae bacterium
CCTTGCAGCGGCCGACAAACTTGTACAGCCTCGCTTTGTCACCCTCGCCGGCAATCTCGAAGACATCGCCGGTGCGGAAAAAGCCGTCCTCGGTAAACACTTCCCTGTTGGCCTCCGGCGATTTCCAGTAGCCGTCGAAGACCGTCGCGCCCCAGATTTCGAGCTCGCCCTGCACGCCCGGCTCGGTCACTGTCTCGCCCGACTGCAGGTCGACGAGCCGGGTCCGGATTGCCCTGCTCGCCGGATTGCTCCACTCGTAGCCCTCGACGCCGTAGCGCGGGAAATACTGTGCACGGTCGGCCGGGTCCGGCACGTCGCGCGCGTTCGACACGAGGCACATGCCTTCGTTGGAACCGAACAGGTTGACGATCTCGATGCCGTAGTCCTCCTGGAATTTCGTAACCATCCACGGCGACAGCGGTGCGGCGCCCGAGCCGATCGCCCGCAGGCCCGAAAGATCCACGGCGTCCAGCAGCGCGCGTTGCTTCAGGAGCATCGTCAGCACCGCGGGCGGCGCGATCGTATAGCCGATCTTTTCGGCTTCGATTTGCTTCAGAAACACGTCGAGGGAAAACGGATGATGCAGGACGAGCGTGGCCGTTTTCATCAGCCAGGGAAACAGGAAACCGCTCAATCCCGCCATGTTGACGAGTGGAAACGGATTCAGGAGCGCTTCTCGAGTCCGAACCTCGGCGGCCTCCGCCGCAGCCGCTGCAATTGCGATCCAGTGATTGTGGCTTCGCGGCACGCCTTTCGGAGTTCCCGTAGTGCCCGATGTCCAGCAGATCGTGAATATATCGTTCGCCGAAACGTCGACTTCGTTTGCGTAGCGCCGCCAGCGCCCGAGATCGCGGCTATCCACGTCCGCGAGCGATACGCCGGTAGTGCCCTCGGGTACGGCGTCCCCGAAGACGAAAACGCTGCAGGAATCCGGAAACGCCTCCCTGTTGAGCGTCCCAATATCCTTACCGCCGAAACTCGACGTCGTAATATACACGCTCGCGTCGACGAGCTCCTGGGCTTTCGCCAACTCGTATCGGCCGTACTGCATCGGCACCGGGCTCACGATCGCACCGATTCTCGCGAGCGCGAGGTAGACGATCGGCAGCTCGACGATGTTGGGCAGCTGGACGACCGCGATATCGTCTTTGCGCAGGCCGGCGGCATGAAATGCGGCCGACACGTTTGCCACCGCGTCAGCGACGTCCGCGAACGACAACCGCTGAGCTTCCGCGTCCGCGAAATCCGCGCGGTTGAACTGATCGACCAGCGCGAGCTGATCCGGGCGCTCGGCCACCGCCGCATCGAAGAAAGAGAGTATCGTGCGCTCGCCCCACCAGCCGCGTCGCGTGAAGTCCTCGATTCGCTCGCTGGCCGTCGTACGCATCGTCTACCCCCAGTGATTCAGATAGTTATCAGAGCGTTGCGTGATTTTTCTTTCATCATTATCGCCCCGCAGCCTGCGCCTGCCAGGATTGATTCCCGCGCTGCCGCCCGCTAACCTACAAAGTCTATTTATGAAAGCCTACGTAATCAATGTCGGCCTCGATCGATTTCTATTTTGACTTCTCGTCCTCGTATTCGTACATCGCGCAGGCGCAGCTGAGCCGGCTCGCGGAGCAACACCGCTGGGACATCCGCTGGAAGCCGATTGCGCTCGGTGCCGTCTTCAAGTCCCGCGGGCAAATGCCGCCGAACCCGAACGACCCGAAGGGCGCCTACATCTGGCACGACGTCGTGCGCTGTGCTGCAGAAGCCGGTCTCGACTACACGTGGCCCGAGCCGTTTCCGTTCAACGGCATTCCGGCGGCGCGCATTTTTTACGTGCTCGCAAGAGACGACCGACAGCAGGCCGAGGCCTGGGCTCGGGCGGTCTTCAATGCGAGCTTTGCCGAGGGTCGCGACTGCTCCGATCCTGCCGTCCTCGCCGACGTGGCCGACAGTCTCGGACATGACGGGCAGCGCCTGCTGGAGGCAACGAGAGACGACAACGTGAAGCAGATTCTGAAGGACGTCACCACTGAAGCGATGGAAAACGGCGTGTTCGGCGCACCCACGTTCATCGTCGGCGGGGAAATGTTCTGGGGCGCGGACCGGCTCGCAAGCCTGGAACGGCGCCTCGCGCAGTAATGCAGCGGCACGACGGTCCGCGACGGCAGGCAAGACAAATGGCAGGTAAAGTTTACATTCTCGGCGGCTATCAGACCGACTTTTCCGAGAACTGGGCGCGCAGCGGCGCGGAGCTGTTCGATGCCTTTGCCGAAACGGTGCTCGGTGCCCTGGATACCGTCGCCCTGGAACCCGCGGACATCGAGGTGGCGCACGTCGGCAATTTCGCGGCCGAGCTGTTTTGTAAACAGGGGCATCTCGGCGGCTTCTTCGCCGCCGCACATCCGGCTTTTTCGGGTCTGCCCGCGTCGCGTCATGAAGCTGCCTGCGCCTCGGGGAGCATAGCCACGCTCGCAGCCGCTGCGGAAATCGAAGCCAGCCGTTACGGACTTGCCGCGGTCGTCGGCATCGAGCAGATGCGCAACGTGCCAGGCAAGGTCGCAGCGGACTACATCGGCGCACCGGCCATGTGGAGCGGGCACGAGTGCACCGACGTGGACTTCCCGTGGCCGCACATGTTCAGCGAGCTGGCGGACGAGTACGACGCGCGCTTCGGCATCCGACAGGAGCATCTTGCCAGGATTGCGCAGATCAACTTCGCAAACGCGAAGCGAAATCCGAACGCCCAGACCCGACGCTGGCAGTTCAATGAACGGAGCTTCGCGGAAGACGACGAAGCGAACCCTGTGATCGAGGGCAGGATCCGCAAGCAGGACTGCGGCCAAATCACCGACGGTGCCGCCGTCGTGTTCCTTGCAGGTTTCGACAAGGCCTCTGAGTACGCGACGCGCCACGGTGTCTCTCTCGACGATATACCTAGCATAAAGGGCTGGGGGCACCGCACGGCGCCGATCGCGTATCAGCAGAAGATCGACGACAGCCGCGGCGGCGACTACGTGTTCCCGCACGTGCGCGGGACAATTACCGATGCGTTCGCGCGGGCCGGTATCGGCGGCGTCGAGGATCTAGACGGCATCGAGACGCACGACTGTTTCACGAGCACGGAATACATGGCGATCGATCATTTCGGCATCACGCAACCCGGCGAAAACTGGAAAGCTATCGAACAGGGTGACATCGAGATGGGCGGCCGGATTCCCGTCAACGCGAGCGGCGGACTGATCGGTCTCGGTCATCCCGTTGGCGCGACCGGTGTCCGCATGGTGCTCGACAGCTGGAAACAGGTAACGGGCAATGCCGGCGACTATCAGATCGAGGGTGCCCGCAATGTCGCCACCTTGAACATCGGCGGCAGCGCGACGACGACCGTGAGCTTCGTCATCGGTCGTTAGTGCGGGTTCAGCGTTTTCGCCCAGCCTGCGCGGCACGAATGTCTTCGCCGTGTCCCCAGGTCGCATGCGTGCCGCTGCAGATGCGCTGCGGCAGCACGATTCGGCAGACCGGGCCGGACTCCAAACCCTGCGCATCGACAATCAGGCATTCGGATCTGTCCTCGATGAGATCGGAAACAAACGTGATCAGATAACCGTCATCCTCGCCCGTCGCGCCGAGGCGGGGCGCAAATGCGGCTTCGCTGCCGTAACGCTCGGGGCCGAAGTCCATGGTCCACGTCTGCCCCGTATCGAGGTCGTGTTTCGTGAGTCCCGTGAACAAAAACCAGCCCTTCTTCGGGATGGCGCTGTAGGCATAGCGATGTTTCCGACCGCCGTAGCGCTGGTTGATCGTGCCGAATTCCAGGGTTCTGTCATCGAGGCGTTGTTCCGTCGTCTGGCCGGTCGCGAGATTGAAGCGCCAGCGGTGGAGCCGCGGCTTGATCAGGTACTGATCCAGATACGCCATCATGCGCTCGAAACCCGGCGGCGCGCCGGGATAGTTCTCCGGCTCCGGCGATTCTTCGAAATAGCCGTCGAGCACGATTTCGTCGCCGTCTTCGTAGGCATTTACCCAGTGCAGGACGTACGTCGGCGCCGCCTCGAACCAGCGTATGGAATCCGGTTCGCCAAAGCGCGGCATTATTCCGAAGCGCGAAGGCAGATTCGGAAAGAAGCGCGTCGCGTGCGTGTTCCGCTCGAGCAGCGCCGGGTCCCAGAAGAGCGGCAGGTCGTTCAGAATCGTGTAGTTCTCGGTAAACGCCATGTCGTGCGGCAGACGCGGCCCCGGCAGGTCGATCGGCACGTAGTGTTTCAACCTGTTGTCCCAGCCGACGACGCCGTAATGCAGGTACGGCGCGTGCTTGCCGTAGTTGAAAAACAGCAGCTCGCCCGTCTGCTCGTCGAGTTTCGGATGCGCGGAGATGCCGTCGAGCGGTACCCACGACTCGGCACCGGATTGTTCCAGCGTGTAGGGATCCAGCCGGTAGCCGTCGCCGCACTGGTAGAACGTGGAAAGAATCTGTCCCGAGTGCACGATCACGTCGGTGGATGAGGAATCCTTGAGCCACTCCTGCGCACCCCAGCCCGGCCGAGTCGACCGCTCCGGGTGCTCCATGAGCCCGGCCCAGAGCGAGTTCCCTGCTTCGCGCTCGGCCTCGAAACCTTTCGTGCGGACGAAGCGGTTACGGTACTCCGCCTTGCCGTCGATGAAGCTGATCGCGTGGATCATGCCGTCGCCGTCGAAGGGGTGATAACGCCCTATCGGCTCGTGGACCTGGTTTTCCGTGTTGCGCACATAGACACCATCGATATCGGACGGGATCGTCCCGAGCACTGGCATATCGGAAGCGTCATACTCGTCATAGTTGGGCTGCCATGCGCCGTTGAGATACGGATGCGTATTCGCCTTCAGCGTCGCATCGATGTGATTGATCAGTCGCGCAGGCATCGCATCGTGTCATCGGTGCGCGAGCGAAGCGCAGCGTTTCGCCAGCGCTCGATCATGTGCTTCATACATCCGGCCTCAGGGAAATTCGATTGTAAGTCTAATTGTGCAAGTAATCAATCTGCCGGGCTCTGTGCCGGATTTTTCTGCGGCATTCGAATCCATTCGTTCATTGCGCATCCGCTGCAATTGCGGTCACTGGGCGCAATCAGCACATCGCGTCCGGCACTGCGGTCGACGTTTCGCTCGGACAGTCGGGTACCGATACTGATGGCTGGTTGAGATACGGTCGCTCCAGGCAGTACTGTGTCGAGCAATGAGTATAAAAAAACTTTCCCCAATCGTCGGTTTTTACGCGCGCTTCACGCCGAGCTACACGAAAATAGGTTATTTCGGCCGCAGGCTGTTCTGGGGATCGGGCCCCGAGCTCGACTTCTCCGGCCAGCGCTGGCTGATCACCGGCGCGTCGGCAGGTTTGGGTAAGGCAATGCTGCACGCTGCGGCGGCCGCCGGCGCGGAGGTCCTCGCTGTGGGCCGCAGCCAGCAGAACCTCGCCGCCGCAATTGCCGAGCTTCGCGCCGACGCTGCCGCACGCGTTGACCGGATCGTTGCGGACATGTCGTTGCTGAGCGAGACTCGGCGACTGCTGGACGACGTGCTGGCGTCCGGCAGGAAAATCGACGTGCTTATAAACAATGTCGGCATTCTGCTGAACGAGCTGACGATCACGAGTGAAGGCCGCGAAGCCAGTTTCGTGACCAACGTCCTGAGTCATTGCCTGCTGACCGAGGGTCTTGCCGACAATGACGCGTTCAATCGCGACGCCGTGATCGTCAACATGACGTCGGGCGGTATGTACAGCGTCCCACTCGGCATTCAGGGCCTCAATGACACCAACTCGGAAACGTATAACGGCAAGCTCGCCTATGCGTACGCGAAACGGGCCCAGGTGGCGCTGACCCCGCATTGGAACAGGAAATACAAAGGCAAAGGCATACGCGTCTACGTAACGCATCCGGGCTGGGCCAAGACGCCGGGCGTGAAAAAATCGTTGCCGACGTTCTGGAAGATCCAGAACCTGATCCTGCGCAGCCCACGACAGGGCACCGACACGGCCCTGTGGCTGTGCGCAGCGCGCCCTGCGGCCAGTGATGAGGACAATGTCTGGTTTGACAGGCGGCCGCGACCGGCGCACATGTACGACTTCACGAAGAAATCGCAGTGCACGGTCGAGGACCTCGTGGATTTTCTTCGCGCCGAATTAGAAGAGCCGCGCAATCAGTTCCTCTCGAGCGGCGGCTGATCGCAGCGCGATGGGCCCCGTGATTACGATAACCCTTCGTCGCGCCGTCTTCGTGGCTATCGAAACCGCAGGTTATTGCGCCCCAGATCGGCGATTCCACGGGCACCCATGAGCTTCATGTCGCGCTCGATCTCGGCGCGCATGTTGCTCAACGCTTTCTCCACACCGGCCTGGCCTGCCGCGGCCAGGGCGTAGAGGTACCAACGCCCGCCCGAGCAGGCCTTTGCGCCGAGCGAAAGCGCTTTCAGGACGTGCGTGCCGCGCCGGATGCCGCCATCGCAAATGACGTCGATCTGGTCGCCGACCGCGTCCACGATTTCGGCGAGCTGATCGAACGGCGCGCGGGAGCCGTCGAGCTGCCGGCCGCCATGGTTCGACACCATGATGGCGGTGGCGCCGATGTTGACCGCCCGTCGCGCGTCCTCGACCGACATGATGCCCTTCAGGCAGAACTGGCCGCCCCAGCGCTTGCGGACTTCGGCGGCCGCGTTCCAGTCCATTGACTGATCGAGCATTGTCGAAAAATACTGCGCCACAGACACGCTCACGTTCGTGCCTTCGTCGACAAAGTCTTTCAAGTTCGACAGCTCGAAAGGCTCACGGAACAGGTAGTTCAACGTCCAGCGCGGATGGGCCGCAAAGCTCGCGAGGCTCCGCAAGGTGAGCTTCGGCGGCGATGTGAAACCGGTAACGAGGTCCCGCTCCCGATTGCCGCCGACGATCGTATCCACGGTCAGCGCGAGGGCGTCGAAATTCGCGTCCCTGCAGCGCTCGATCATGCTGTACGTGAGCCCCTTATCCTTGTGATAGTAGAGCTGGAACATCTTCGGCGTGCGAATCGAGGAACCGATATCCTCGATGCTGACGGTACCAAGCGAGGAGATGCCGCACAGCGTGCCGTATTTTTCAGCCGCGCGCGCGACGGCGTGCTCGCCCTCATGATGAAACAGCCGCTGCAACGCGGTCGGCGACAGGAATAACGGCAGCGCCAGCGGCATGCCCATGACGGTCGTCGTCATGTCGATTGCTTCGACGCCGGCGAGAACATTCGGCACGAGGTCGCAGTCCTCGTAAGCCGCCGAATTGCGCCGATACGTCACTTCGTCATCGGCGGCGCCGTCAATGTAGTGGAATATCGGGCGCGGCAGACGCCGCTTTGCGAGGCGGCGAAACCGCTCCGTGTTGTAGCAGTCCTCGAGTCTCATTCGCAGGTTCGGAGATCTTCGTTCAATACTCGATTCCTTGCGTCAATGCGCCGAGGCGTATGCATCGGCCGCGCCGCAGTCCTGCCGGATCACGCACCCAGCTCGGAGCGCCGCCGGTAAACAAGATAGTAGATCACCGCGTAGATGCCGACGACCACGAGGCCGATCCACTCGATCTTGAGCGGCGTGAAGCGGTACAGCACGACGAGCGTCGCCAGCACCACCCAGTTGCCGGCGACGTATTGCAACCGGCCGAACCGCACCGGCGTGAAGTCCAAATTCTGAGTGTAAAGGCGGATCAGCGAGTCCAGCGAGTTGATTACGAAAATGACGCCGACGACGACCATCGCCAGACGCCAGTGTTCACCGATCTCCTGACCGCTGCTGAAATAGAAATACAGAACCGAGAACCAGATCGCAATCGGGATCGACGGAACGATGACGAGTGCCGGCAATAGCTGCCACGCCTTGATGCCGCCCACGAAGCGGGCGACGAACTGACCGATCATGATGCTCCACGCAAACCACCAGTACAAATAGAACTGGTGATACTCGGTGATCGGGGAGACGAAGCGATGGATGTTTGCAAAGTAGTCGCCGAGCCCGCTCATCGACCACGCGAGCCCCGACACGCCCATGCCCGATGCCGCCCAGGCCCCGACGATGAGAGCGAAGAACAGCCAGGTCGAGGACACGCTAAGCACCTTGACGAACCGGATATCCGTGCTGGAGACCGCCGCAACGAGAATGACGAAAGCCACCAGGCCGTAGCGCAATGGATTGGCGATACCGTCGATGTAGTCCGGCAGGTAGAGCAGGAACAGGAACGCGGTAAACGCACAGGTGCCGATGATGACGACGTTGTTCGTCAGCTTGATGAACGGGATCTCGAACAGCTTGAGCTTGGGCTCGACGATACAAAAATAGAACGTGGTCAGGAAATAAAACGCCCAGACCAGAAATCCCCAGAAGCCGAACTCGATCGCCAGCGGGTTGGCAAACGCGTATGCCTGGTCACTCGCGTACAGCTCGAAGTCGACCAGCGGGAACATGATCAGGCCGACGTCGAGGCCTGACGTGAACAGTATCGCGATGAACGTGAAAAACGACACGGGCACGGTGCCGGTACAGCGGACGTTGCGCCAGCGAAGCACGAGCACCGCCGCCGTCAGCAGCGTGACCGCCATCGCGACGTTCAGGATCAGTGCCACGCCGCGCCTTGCATCTTCATTTCATCACGTTGATCCAGACCGGATTCGTATACGCGAATCTGCCGCGCATGTCCTCGACGATGAGGCTATACCACGTATCGGATTCGGGCCTCACTGTAATTTCGACCGGGATGAGACCGTCGATGCCATCGTAAGATCTTGCCTCCGCCTCCCGCCCCTGCTCGATCAGCGTGATCGCACGCAGCCCCGACACGGCCTGAATCGTGTACGACAGCGCCAGCTCGCCGCCCGCCAAAAGGGACACATCGCTGCCGAAAAGGATGTCCGGATAGACCAGCGGTCCCTGACTCACAAACGAGCAACCCGCCTTCAGGTTCGCGATAAACTTTGCGACGGTCAGGTCGCCCTCGACGTGCACGTATGTGCGCGCTGATCCGGACTCCTCCGACCATACGTCGTGCGCGTCGGAACCGGCAACCAGATACACGCGCTGACCCTCGTTCCACATCTGCCAGACGTGCGCGAGGGTCTTCCCGTTTCTCTGCGCATAGCCTTCCAGCCTGGACGATTCGATCTCGATCAGATCAAAGTTCGGATCGAAGCCGCCCGGCGCCGCGCCCCGGGCGAGGTTTTCGAAGTACCCGTAGGACGAATACGGATGATTGACGTCGATGATGTCGGCACCCATACGGCGCGCCTCCGCGAAGATTTCCTGAACGGTCGCGCTGCCCGTCTCGATGCCAGGGGACTTGCCATCGTCCAGGGGAAACGCATTGAAGTGCCCCCACGACGGCGACAGCTCCGTCGCCGGTATGAAGGGCAAGCCTCGCGCATCGGACAGCGTCTGCATTGCGGCATTGTTGACGACCGAATCATGGTCGCTGAGGAACGCGATATCGACGCCCGCGGCGAGCTCCGAACGCAGCACATGCTCCGGATCGGTGAAACCGTCCAACACGTCCGAATGGTGATGCAGGTCCGCGCCGTACCAGCCGCGCTCGCGAGGATCGGCGGTCTTGGCGATGTCGACGTCCAGTTCCAGCGCCTGTCCGGACTGAACGACAAACTCGACGAGTCCGGGTTTTGACGTAAATCCCGCGCCTGCCGCTATTTCCACGAGGTAGCGCCCCGGCGCCATGGCTTCGATCGTTTCGCCGACAGGTTGCAGCCGCGTAAAGAACGTATCCTTGCCGAAAAACCCGATCAGCGGTTTGTTACCTTCACGAACGGTCAACCTGGCGTCCAAAGGCGCTTCGGTCTTTGCCTCCGTCACCCGGACATGAAGCCTGCCCGGCAGCCCGACATCAGTAAAGTCTATTCGGGTCGCACGGTCGGGCGACACGGTCACGCTCCTGGACGCGCTGGCGGCATGGCTTTTCGCGGTTGCGTAGACCTCGTAGCTGCCGCTCGGCAGCTCCAATTCATACAGGCCGCGGTCTCCCAGGGTCCACACGAACGGTTTGCCGTTCTTGCTCGCGATGACTGCGGGCCGCGCGATAGCCTTGCCGTCCCTGGCCTCGACGCTGCCGAAGATCTTCCCCGTGGCGAGCCGGCCAAACTCGATCTCCGTCCGCACGAGGGGCGCGAGCGAACCAGTGTCCTCGATCTGCAGCCACGCTTCGAACGTTCTGGTCTCACCCGGCCGCAAATCGTGCCGCCGGTACCGGTCGCGTCCGTTACGCATGACACGGTCCGAAAACGGCGCATGTATTCCGAGCAACCAGCCGTCGTCGTATGCTGCAGTCCAGCCTCCGGGTGAATGCACATCGTCCTCGATCGACACGATCGACTCTCCGATCAGATGCCCGCCGTCGGGCCAGAGGACGTACCCAGACAGCAAATTCTCGAGACACGCTTCGCCTCTGTTCGTCATCGACGTGACGATGTGAATTCGGCTGCTGCGATCGCGAACGCGAACCGTCGTCTCGAGTTGCACCGCGCCCCAATCCCGGACGGTCCTGACGATCACCACCTCCTCGGTTTTCTCGCCGATGGATACATGCTGATACGTCGTCGGCCAATCGGACCAGTTGTTCGGCATGAAATCGACGAGTGACGCAATGTCGTAGCCGATTTTGCCGTCTCTCAGCGGCGCGATATCGACAATTCCACCGCGCGCGACCCCCCAGGGCGGCGGGCTATCGACGGCGAACGCGATCGCGAAGAGGCCGTTCGAGATCGTTATGTCCCTGGCGCCGACGGCGTCACCGCGCGGTATCGGGGTCGGTCCCACGGTCACCGAGACCTCGGCGCATGCCCGCGTGGCAGCCACCACTGCAGCGAGGCCTAACGCTGCGGACAGTAACCGTGGCGGACGCTTGAGGCGCATGCCGCTCAGGCAGGCTCCGGGCCCACGGCGAGACCCGTATCCGCGCGCTCGCGCCGGGACACGATCACGTTCAGTCGCCAGGCCGATGCCGTCCCCAGCAGGCCCATGATCACGATTCCCGCGAAATACAGGCCGTAGCCGAACTTGTCCGGATAGCGCTGCAGGATCGCGCCGTTGATGAGCGGCAGGTAAATATCGGGCGAGTAGCCGATCAGTGAAATGACGCCGATGGCGAGGCCCTTGATGCGGGTCGGTATGTTGCAGCTGTCCAGCGTTGCCCAGAAGATTCCGCGTATCGCGTAGGTTGTCAGGCCGACGATGAGCACGACCCCCAGCAGGACGGGGGCACCGGCGTCGAGCGGCAGGACGATGAGCGCCGCCAGGGCCGCGGAGCCCGAGAGCATCAGCACGGCGAGCGTCTTTTCGCGATTGTAGCGATCGCCCAAAAACCCTGCGGCGATCGCGCCGATCGGCCGCATCCAGAGCTTCGCGACGGTGATCGAGCCTACCATGACCGCGGTCATCCCGTAGCTGGTCTGCAGGTACGCCGAAAACGAATAGGTGGCCCAGAACAGCTGATACCCGCACAGGATGCAGAACGCCGCCAGCCAGACCTCGACCGTCGAAAGGATCATTTTGAGGTCGGCCCAGAGCGATCCGGTCTTGCGGTGGGCAACATCCGGCGCGGAATCGTCTTTGATGTCGTCGATCACGAACAGCACGATGGGCGCGAGAACGAGCATAAAGCCCACGTACAGATAGATGACCTGCCGCAGCGCGACGCTCGTCGACTGGCCGAGCGACTCCAGCACGTAGGCAAACACGGCCACCGCGATGCTGGCGACGATCGCCTCGACCAGACCCCGGCCACCGTCGAGGAGACCGAAGAAGCGCCCCTGTTCGTCGTGGCGCGCGAGCACCGCGACACCCTTGATCAGCGCAGCCCAGAACGTGAGGCCGGTCGCGATGCCCCAGCCTGCAAAGATGACCAGCAGCGTGTCGAACGACGGCATCGTCGAAAACCACAGGCCGAGCAACCCCGTCGCCGCCAGCGAAAAAGACACGAGCCCGCGCGGCGGCACGCGGTCGGCCAGCCACCCGCTTGGCAAATAAGTTGCGACGAAAATGACGCCCAGCATCGCGTAGCACTGGCCGAGCTGGGCAACGTCGATGTTGAAGGATTCGAGTATCGAGATCTCGAAATTCTGCCGCAGGTAGATCAGCGGATAGATTGCGCCACCGGCGAGAATCAGCACGCCGAGCTGCGCGTAGCGGCGCAGCGTGCTTATTTCACTCGGGTCGCTGACCTCGGACATCAGCAATTCACCTCGACGAGCTCGCGCTGCGCCTCCGTGAGCTTCGCATCCTGCCAGTTCGTCCGCCACACCGCTCGCGATGCGTCGCCGACATGGACGCGCGCGCGTTCGAATCCCGGCTGCGGCAAGCGCATCGGCTCCACGACCGTATCGAAGCGCGGCACGACGAAATACGGGAAGCTGTAACGCTCTACGCCGCTGGTGTTGACGACTTTGTGCGGTGTCGACACGAGATAGCCGCCCGACCAGAGTTCCAGAAGGTCGCCGATATTCACCGTCAGCGCATCGCCCGGCGCGTCGGCGCGGATCCAGTCGGCAGCGCCGCGGCAGCGAATCATCAGTCCGCCTACCGGATCCGGCGGTACGATCGTGAACACGTCCGTGTCCTTGTGCGGATGGAGACCGAAGGCAGCCGAATTGGGATCCTGAGCGGGATAATGCAGCAGCGTCATATTCGTCAGCGGGCTCTCGAACAGTGCCAGAAACCGGTCGGGCGACACGCCCAGGATCCGGGCAAAAGCGCGGAGCAGCGTATCTGCGACCCGCTCACATTTCTTCCAGTATTCGGTGAGGCTTTCCCGGAAATCCTGCGGTTGCTCCGGCCACCTGTTCTGTCCGTATAAGTCACACGCGGCGCAAACGGGATCGTCGGCCGGAGTCTCGTGATGAAGCTTGTAGCCTTCGTAGCGGTCCGCCGCGCCGTCGCCGGCGTTCGCGCTGAAGAATCCCAAAGGGATATAGCCGCGATAGTTGTCGCGCGTTATCCGATCTCGCAGCTTGACCGCCAGTGGCAGCGCAAAATAGGCGCTGATGGCCGATCGAACGCGCACTATCGTCGCGGCCGGAATGCCGTGACCCGTCATATACATGAAGCCGACGTCGCGGCTGGCCCTCTCGATATCGCCAACCGCTTGCTCGCCCCGGGAAATATCGATGACCGGAATCTCTCCCATGCTAGCGGCCGCTCACAGCTGTCGACCCGGCAGCTTTCATCATCGTAGCCGGACGCCCTGGCGGGTGAGCTCCGCCTGCAAGAGCCCGATATCGAGCTCGCTGAGCGCCTGGCGGTGCTTGACCGACACGGCCGCGGCCACGCCGGCTCCCTGCCCGGTCACGGTGCAGCACATCATGTTGCGCGTCGCCGCGTGGCTGATGCGATCGCCGCCCGTTGCACGTCCGGCGACGAGCAAGTTTTCCACCGACTTTGGAACCAGCGTGCGATACGGTACGTGGAAATAGCGCCCGGTCGTCGGCAGAATAAGGAGGCCGTACCCGTCGATGAATTCCGGGAAGATGCCGACGCTGTCGTCGAACCGTGCCTGCCCACGGACGTCGATGGCGGTCATGTTGTAGACGGCATCGATCTTGCGCGTATCCCGGATGCCCAGGGTCATGCCGAAATTTCTGAGCTTCGCAGTCGCGCAGCCCGGGACATACGCGCGCATGGCCGCGATTGCATGCATGGCTTGCCTTCGACCCTCTATCTCGAAATGCGTGAGGTCGCCGGGATCGGTGCCGTCGCACGCCGCGAGGTGGACCAGGTTGAGATAGGTCAGATCGCCTGTGTCGTAGATCGCGCCCCAGGTTCCGGCGATCGTATCGAGATCGGCGGGCATCAGCCCGGACTTTCGGGCTCGTTCGAACGGCTTGCGCAGGAACGGCGAAAACATGTCGTCTTCCTTGCCGGACGTCTCGATGCTCCACTCGCCGCTCTCCCAGTCCTTGTACGTCTGCGGATCCGCCTTGATATGCTCGATGAACTTGCGCTTGTCGACACCCGTCATCGAAAACATCACGGAGGCGCCCATCATCTCTTCCTTGGGCGACTTGACGGTCGGCGCGCCGGCCCAAAACGCGATGTCCGCATCGCCGGTGGCGTCGATGACGCGCTGCGCCAGAATGGCTTCCCGTCCCGCTTTGCTTTCGGTGATCACGCCTGTGATTGCGCTACCGTCCATGATCGGCAGAACGCCTAGCCGGTGCAGCATCGGCGTAATTCCGGCCTCCATGACGAGCGCATCGGCAACGCATTTGAACGCCTCGCCGTCGAGCGCGTGACTGTCCGACTGCGGCTCCGGCGTCGCGGCGCCCATCGAC
>JBFJOC010000068.1:0-13828 GCA_041617855.1 Woeseiaceae bacterium
CTGAGAGGGTTGTACCGAGGCATGCAGTTTATCGTTGAGCCGTCGGCGATTACGGGCGGTAAGCTGACCGTTCCCGGCGATAAGTCCATTTCTCACCGCGCACTCATGCTCGGTGGCATCGCGCAGGGAGCCACGACGATCAGCGGATTCCTGCCGGGGCATGATTGCCTGGCGACGATGGCAGCGATGTCGTCACTCGGGGTGGAGATCGACATCGTTTCGCCGACTGAGGTTAACGTGTCAGGTGTCGGGCTGCGGGGCTTGCGAAAGAGTTCGGCGCCGCTCGATCTCGGCAATTCCGGGACTGCGATGCGTCTGCTTACGGGTCTGCTTGCGGGTCAGCCCTTCGAAACGACGCTGACGGGCGACGCATCCTTGGCAGCGCGACCCATGCAGCGCATCATCACCCCGCTGGTTAGGATGGGCGCGCAAATTTCGAGCGCCGCGGGCGGGCGTCCCCCGCTGACCGTGAAGGGCCGGTTTCCGCTCACTGCGATCGACTATGCCCTGCCGATGGCGAGCGCTCAGGTCAAATCGGCGATCCTGATCGCGGCACTTTATGCAGACGGCGTTACGCGCGTCGTGGAGCCGGCGGCGACCCGCGATCACACCGAGCGCATGCTCAAGTCGATGGGCGTGACCGTCCGTTGCGACGGCGCCACGATCGCGATCCTGTCAGGGCGCGCTCCCGTTGGTCGCGATATCAGCGTCCCGGCTGACCTTTCGTCCGCCGCATTCGTTGTTCTGGCAGCGCTGCTCGCCGAGAATGCGGACATCCTGGTAACGAACGTCGGCATCAATCCTACCCGAACCGGGGTCATCGATATTCTGCGTTCCATGGGCGCCGACATCCGAATCGAAAACGAGCGACGGCTCGGCGAGGAGCCTGTGGCGGACATCCGCGCGCGGTCATCTCGACTTTACGGCCAGACCATCGACCCGGCCATGGTGTCCCTGGCAATCGACGAGTTTCCCATACTATTCGTAGCCGCCGCGGCCGCCAGCGGTCGCTCGCATTTTTCCGGACTAAAGGAACTGCGCCACAAGGAAAGCGACCGCATCGCCGTTATGGCGGAAGGACTGCGGGCTTTGGGAATCCGCGTCGACGAGCTGTCGGACGGCGCCGTGGTCCATGGTGGGCGTTTCGTCGGGGGTACCGTCGACAGTCGGGGCGACCACCGCGTCGCTATGGCGTTTGCGGTCGCCGGGACCGTGGCGACGGGCCCGCTCACGGTCCGGGACGTCGCGGCGGTAGACACGTCGTTTCCGGCGTTCGCGGACTGTCTGGCCGGGCTCGGTGGCAGCGTAGCCACGGCGGCGGAGTGACTATGCGCTGGCTGCGCCGCCGAGCTCCGGTGATCACGATCGACGGTCCCAGCGGATCCGGCAAAGGCACGATCGCTCGCTGCGTGGCCGGCGCGCTGGGTTGGCATTTTCTCGACAGCGGCGCGCTGTACCGACTGCTGGCCGTGGCGGCGGAACGTTCCGGGGTCGCACTGGACGACGCCGCGGGTCTGACTGCGCTCGCACGGAACCTGGACGCGCGTTTCGACACCGACGAGCACGGCGAGGAGCGTATATGGCTTGGACGTGACGTCGTGACAGCTGCTGTGCGCGCGGAAGAGACCGGGGCGAAGGCATCGCAGGTTGCGGCGCTGCGGCCGGTCAGAGAGGCGCTCTTAGGACTGCAGCGGCGGTTTCGGCGCCGCCCCGGCCTGGTGGCCGACGGCCGCGATATGGGGACCCGCGTGTTTCGTGATGCGGGCCTCAAGGTGTTCCTGACGGCAAGCCCGGCCGAACGTGCCCATAGGCGCCATAAGCAGTTGAAGGACAAAGGTATTGATGTTAGTCTCGCGGCCCTTTCGCGGGACATCGAGGACCGTGATCGGCGTGATTCGGAACGCTCGGTCGCACCGCTCCGACCCGCGAGGGACGCAAGAATCCTGGACTCTTCGGGCAAGACGATCGAGGCTGTAACGCAGATCGTGCTCGATTGGGCCGGAGAGTTTTGGAAATTACCGAAGTGGTAGGTACGCGGATCGTACAGGATGTCCGATCCATTTTTTGTATGACCGTCTGCTCCTGGACGGAGCGGATTTTGACGTGAGAACGCAGGTTCTCCTGGATTTTTTTTAAATGTCTGAAAGTTTTGCCGAGTTATTTGAAGAAAGTTTCGCCAGCCAACAAATAAAGCCGGGGTCCATCATCAAGGGCACGGTCGTTGCAGTTAATGATGATGTCGTCATCGTCAGTGCCGGCCTCAAGTCCGAGGCCGTCATTCCCATTGAGCAGTTCAAAAACGACACTCGCGACGGTGAGATTTCGATCGGTGACGAGGTCGAAGTGGCGCTCGATGCCGTCGAAGACGGCTTCGGCGAGACGCGCTTGTCGCGTGAAAAAGCGATTCGCGCCCGGACCTGGACGCAGCTCGAGGACGCTTTCGAAAAGGGCGATGTCGTCGAAGGGGTCATCAACGGGCGCGTCAAGGGCGGCTTCACCGTGGAAATCGACAACGTGCGGGCATTTCTGCCGGGCTCGCTGGTGGACGTCCGCCCCGTGCGCGACCCGGCCTACCTCGAAGGCAAGAGCCTGGAATTCAAGGTCATCAAACTGGACAGGCGGCGCAACAATGTCGTCGTGTCGCGACGGGCCGTCGTCGAGCAGGAATACTCGGCAGAGCGCGAAGCACTGCTGGAGGGCTTGCAGGAAGGCAAGACTATCAAAGGTATTGTCAAGAATCTGACCGACTATGGGGCATTCGTTGACCTGGGCGGCATCGACGGCTTGCTGCACATCACGGACATGGCCTGGAAACGCGTCAAGCATCCCTCCGAAGTGGTCAACGTCGGTGATGAAATCGATGTCAAGATCCTCAAATTCGACCGCGAGCGCCAGCGTGTTTCGCTGGGAATGAAGCAGCTCGGTGACGATCCTTGGAAAGACTTGGCACGGCGTTATCCGCCGCAAACGCGCATCTTCGGCAAGGTCACGAATATCGCGGACTACGGGTGCTTCGTGGAAATCGAGGACGGTGTCGAAGGGCTCGTGCATGTCTCGGAAATGGACTGGACAAACAAGAACGTCAATCCCTCACGGGTCGTCTCAGTTGGCGAAGATATCGAAGTCATGGTCATTGAGATCGATGAGGAACGCCGTCGGATCTCGCTCGGCATTAAGCAGTGCAAGCCGAATCCGTGGGCCGAATTTTCAGCGACGTTCAACCGTGGCGACAAAGTGTCGGGTCAGATCAAGTCGATCACGGACTTCGGCATTTTCATCGGCCTGGATGGCGGCATCGACGGTCTCGTGCACCTGTCCGACATTTCTTGGGAACTTCCGGGTGAGGAGGCCGTACGGAATTATTCGAAAGGCCAGGAAATCGAGGCCGCGGTGCTCGCAATCGATGCGGAGCGGGAGCGCATCTCGCTCGGCATCAAGCAGCTGGAGAAGGACCCGTTCTCCGCGTGGCTGGCTGAACACCCGAAGAATTCGATCGTGAAGGGCACGGTGACCGAGGTGGATGCACGAGGCGCGACCCTGGATCTCGGCGACGGGGTCGTCGGCGCGCTCAGAGCTTCCGAGATGGCGCGCGGTCGTGTTGAAGACGCACGGAGCATGTTCAAGGTCGGCGAAGAAGTCGAGGCCAAGTTCACGAACGTCGACCGCAAGAACCGGACGATTGCCCTGTCAATCAAGGCGAAAGAGGCCCACGAGGAGGCGGAGGCTATGAGCACGTACAAGTCGGACGCGGCCGCAACGCCTGTCGGTACTACGCTAGGCGAGCTGCTCAAGGAAAAAATGACCGGTGAGGGCAAATAATACGTAAAAACGCTGGCCCGGAGCCGCTCGGACGGGCTATATTGTCTGTATTATCGGTGAGTTACGATCAGAAAGAGAAAGGCGAGTCGCAGCGATGACCAAATCAGAACTCATTGAAGTAATTGCCCGCAAGCAAAAGCACCTGCCCGCCAAGGACGTCGAACTCGCCGTAAAACACCTGCTCGACCTGATGAGCGACTCTCTCGCCAAGGGTCAGCGCATCGAAATTCGGGGCTTTGGGAGCTTCTCGCTGCATTTCCGGCCGCCGCGCATCGGTCGCAACCCGAAGACCGGCGAGGCTGTTGCTCTTTCGGGCAAGTACGTCCCGCACTTCAAGCCAGGTAAAGATCTGCGCGAGCGCGTCAACGCCAGCCGCCACTTCCCGATCAAGAGCTAACCAGCAGCGCCCGACGCGCTGCGCTACGCCGTGCGCGACTCATGCACATCGCTTCGTGGTGCCGTCAGACTTCGGTTCTCAATGCCGGAAAACTGAAATACACTGATGTCGCGGTGAGTTTCGCTGTCGTCGCTCAGTGGCCGGCGCGCCCGGCTGCAGCAGGTGTCGTTCTTGAGGATTGCATATGTTGAAACGCGTGGCCCTGCTGTTACTCATCGTCGTCGTTTTTATCGTGATGTTCACGTTCACGGCCTTGAACACCGGGGCAGTGGAACTCGACCTCGGCTTTCACAAAGCCAGCTACCCGATCTCGATGGCCATTGCCGCGACTTTGGTCATCGGTTGGCTGCTCGGCATGCTCAGCATGGTGGTTTTCGTGTTTCGGCTGATACACGAGCGCCGCGTCCTGCGTCGGGCACTTCGCATGTCGGAATCGGAAGTCAGCTCGCTGCGTAGTCTGCCGCTGTCGGATGCCGACTGAATCGACGTTTCTGCTGGCAGGACTGTTCCTGCTGCTCGCCGCGGCCGGGTGGGCGCTCGGCCGCTTCGGCGAACGCGAAGATCAGGAGCGTGCACCGCCGCTCAATATCGATTATTTGAAGGGCTTAAATTTTTTGCTCAACGAGCAAACCGATCAGGCTCTGGAACATTTTCTCGCAATGGTCCGGGTCGACGACAAGACCATAGAGACGCACTTTGCGCTCGGCAGTCTTTTTCGCCGCCGCGGTGAAGTCGACCGCGCGATCCGGATTCATCAGAACATCATCGCGCGACCCGATCTTGCGGCTGAGCAGCGTGACCAGGCGCTGTACTCTCTGGCCAAGGATTATCTGCATGCCGGGCTGCTCGATCGCGCCGAAAGCATCTGTCAGCGGCTCGCGGAAGGGTCGCGCTATCAGGTTCAGGCGCTGGAAAATCTTTGCAATATTTACGAGCAAGAGAAAGAGTGGGAAAAGGCGATCGATGCCGGTAAGCGCCTGGAAGTGCTCAGCGGTCGATCCCTCGCACTGCAGATCGCGCATTACCATTGCGAACTCGCCGAGGCGGCCGCGGCGCGCAAAGACTACGCAGCGGCCAGAGCCTGCGTAAAGAAAGCGCAGTCCGGCCGCCCGCGAACGCTACGAGGTGCGCTTACGCGCGCACACATCGCCCAGGCGACGAATGATAATAAGACCGCGCTGCGCCTGTATCACCGCATCATCCATGAGCACACGTATTTGCTCGCCGAAGCGCTGCCCGAAACTGTTGCGACGTACGAGCGCGAGGGGTCGGTTGGCAATCTCGACAAGACGCTGCGTGCGATGCTCGACAAGAACCCGGACATGTGCTCGCTCGTCGCATATACCGCTATCGTCAACGATCTCGGCGGCATTCCGATCGTAGACCAGTGCGTCGAGCAGTACATACTGGAAGAGCCGACGCTGGCCGAGTTCGTCGACCTGCAGCAGCTGTCGGGCGGTGACGAGGAGGCACGCACGGCAGCGCTTGCAAAGGTCCGCCGGGCGTTATCGAAACTGGCCCGCACCACGCCCCGTTATCAGTGCCAGGAATGCGGCTTTTCCAGTCAACGCCTGCTCTGGCAGTGTCCGAGCTGCCGAAACTGGGAGACGCAGCGACCCGCAGCCCGGGTTCAGTTCGACACGGTCTTGCAGCGCAGCATAACGAATTGATGCCGGCGAACCACCGGCTCCGAAACCGGGTAAATACCGCAATAACTGCGGCGGCAAGATACGTCAGCCCGGCTTAAGTTCCTTTGCTGCCGCAACGATTCGGCGTCAATCAACAAAGGAGCCTATGATGAGAACGAGTTTTCGAGCCCTGACGATATTCCTGGCGTGCTTGCCGCTGTGCGCGGCCGCGGGCCCCGTAAACGTCAATACCGCGGATGCGGAAACGATTTCCGCAGAACTGCAAGGCATCGGCCTGACGAAAGCGAAGGCAATAGTCGAATATCGCAAGAAACACGGTCCGTTCAAGAGCCCGGACGATTTATCGCTGGTCAACGGAATCGGCGAGAGAACCGTGGCCATAAACCGAGCCGATATTCGGGTCGGCCAGCCTGACAAACGCTGAAACCTGCCTCTGCCGGGCCGCGGCCGGCATTTGTGATGGCCGTCATAACGCCGGCCGCGGCAAACCGGTATCATGCGCAGTTTTCAGAACGACGGAGCAATTCCTTGTCGAAACCCATACGCACCGCGGTGTTTCCCGTGGCCGGTCGAGGCACACGATTTTTGCCCGCGACCAAGGCCAGCCCGAAGGAAATGCTGCCGATCGTGGACAAGCCGCTGATTCAGTACGCGGTCGAGGAGGCGATCGAAGCCGGGGTTACGAAACTCGTCTTCGTGACTGGCAGTTCCAAACGCGCGATCGAGGATCATTTCGACACGGATCCGGAACTCGAGCGCGCCCTGACCGACAGTGGTAAAGACGATTTGCTGCAGGCAATTCGGGACATCGTACCGGCTGAAGTCACCTGCATTTATATTCGCCAGGGAGAGCCGTTAGGACTTGGACATGCAGTCCTGTGCGCTCGGCCGGCTGTGGGCGACGAGCCGTTTTTCGTGCACCTGGCCGATGACCTCATTGCGGGCGAGCCGTCGTGTCTCGCGCAAATGGCCAACGAGCACGCCGAACATGGCGGCAACGTCATTGCGGTCGAGCCCGTTCCCCGCACCGAGACGTCGAGTTACGGGATCGTGGCGGTCGACGAAGCCGACAACAACCGCATCACGGAAATCGTCGAAAAGCCGTCACCCGACGAGGCGCCATCCCATCTGGCGGTCGTCGGCCGCTACCTGCTGCCACCCGAAATCTTTGCAAAGCTCGAAACCATCGGGCGCGGCGCTGGCGGCGAGATTCAGCTGACCGACGCGATCGCTGGGCTACTCGGCGAGTTGCCGGTCTTCGCGTACGCGTTTACGGGCGTTCGCTACGATTGCGGCAACAAGCTCGGATACCTGAAAGCGACAGTCGCCTACGGGCTCGACCATCCGGATACCGGACCGGCATTTCGCGACCACCTGCGCAGTCTACTCGAGACCTGAGGGGTTCCGTTCCCAGTCGATGAGAAACGCTAGGCGGAAGTCGCGCGATTCAGGAACGCCGCGATCACGCCAAGTATCAACAGCAGAACCGTATCACCGATGATTTGCTGCACGGCAAGGCTGGCGGGCATTGGCTGCACGACGAAATAAATCGTGTACATAGGGATCGGCGCAAGCAGGGCGATCGCAACACCGTACCGCAGACCCTGTGCAACCCAGGGCTTGTTCTCTTTGCCGCGTTGGTAAATCCAGACAAACGCGGCAGACATAACGACGTGCGCAAGCAGCATCAGGTACATGTATTGCGCCGAGTCCGTCTCCGACCGGTACAGATTCGGGAAACCGGCATACGTGTCCCCTAACCAGGCAGCATGTACCGCGAAGCTGCCCGCCATCCAGACCACGAAAATCGCGACCCAGGAAATCAGGAAATTCTTGTTCATTTTTTCTGCTCCTGCCGAAGATTACACAGTCGCAGGTTCGCTGACTGCGCGCCCTGTAGTGTAACTGAATGTGTCCCGTCGCGGGGCAGCCATATCGTCGCAGGTATCCCACGGGACTTATTGATTTTTATGGAAATAAATTGTGCTTACTGGGGTGCTTACCGAACCCAGGCGCTCGCCGTCGCTCGACGCGCGATCACGGCACCGCTCGAGCCCTGGCAACGGGTTCGAACCAGTTCACACTTTGTCCAAAATTATATGAATTCGGGATTAAACCGTGACACCCTCTAGCATTCATTGCGTTCAGCGCGCTAATCGCGGAGGCGTAGCTTGGGCAAGTGTGCACTGATCGTTGACGACTCGAGGACGTCGAGAGTCGTGCTCGGGCGCATTCTCGAGACTTATGATCTCGCGGTTGATACTGCCGAATCTGCCGAGTCGGCACTCGACTATCTCATCGACAATTGCCCCGACGTGATTTTCATGGATCACATGATGCCGGGGATGGACGGACTCCAGGCCGTCGAGACAATCAAGCGGGACCCCAAAACAGCGATGATCCCGATCATGATGTACACCTCACAAAAAGGTGAGGTGTACCTCGGTCAGGCACGTGCACTCGGTGCCGTCGGCGTACTGCCAAAGGACGTCGAGCCTGTCGAAGTCTCCAAAGTCCTGGAAGCACTGCACATCATCGGTGAACCGCCCGTAGCGCCAGCAGATGAGCAACCGCCTGAGATCGCGCTGCATGAGACCGGCAGCTTTCAAAGCCTCGATAATGGCATGCGCCTGATGCTCGAAAATCTGTTCGATCAACAGCGCGTCATCCTGAAAAGAGATTTGTCCAAAGCGGTGGATGCGATTGCCAAAAGAATTGCTGCGGAGCTCGAGCCGGAAAACAGGGCGGCAGAGGGCTCAGAAAAGGCCGCAGCGGACCGCGCATCGATCTGGGCGATCGCAGCCGGGCTCTTGAGTATCGTAACCGTCGTGCTCGGTACCATGTACATGCTGCTGCACGATCGCTGGGAGCAGGCGCTGATCGAGAATGAGAGCCTGGCCGGCTCGCTAAAGCAGATCGAGTCCGACGTTACAAATAGGCAGCGCCTGCTGCAGAATGAGCTCGTCTCGCAGCAGGCCACGACCGATACCCTGAGCAACGCGGCAATCGCGGCCATCGAATGGGGATTCAATCGGTCGGGGGCCTATGCATTCGGCCAGGATCCGCTCGGCGACTACCGCATCGCCGAGTTCCAGGAACTGTCGCATCATCTCAACGGCGTCGGTTTCAGCGGCGAGATCATTGTTGAAACTCATGTTGGCGAGCATTGCCTGGTACTGACGACCGAGGGGTATGCACTCGCCCCACCCGGGCTAGCGGCTGCCGACTGCGACGCGCGCAGCCTGAGCCATGAAGAGGCGATGGTCATGAGCCAGCGCCAGTCCGTGATGATGGCTGATTTCCTCCTCGCGGAAGAGCTCAGAAGCGGCGGTCAGCTACGTTTCGTCGTCGCACCGCAGGGTATCTCGAGCCCATTGCAGGCCTACCCGTTGCTCTCCGAGGGCGTAACGGCCGGCGCGTGGAATCGAATCGCGGACGGGAACAGCCGGATACAGATAACGCTGCTGCCTGATTCCTGAAGCGGCCTAGTCTTTGACGGCTTTCAGGATTCGAGCCAAGAGCAGGTTTGTCTCGGCCTGCGGGTCGCGCATTTCCCGCGTCACGGCCATCAATTCATCCTGCATGGCCTTACTACGGTCCAAATTGTCGCGTGCCTGCTGATTGATCGCAGCGGTCTCGTCCATCAGCGCCCGAGCCTTCTTTGCCTGTCGGACCACGGCGATGAAAATCATACCGACCAGGGTAATCAACAGAATCCAGATACCATAGTTCAGCATGAACGACAGTACGCACCGCGAAGTGGGACTACCGTAGGATGCCTTCAAGGCCCTGTGGTATGTCGCGGGGTCGACCCAGCGCTGCTCGGCGGCCGAATAGTGTAGGTTTTGCCGGTCCGCAAGCCAGTAGTAGAAGCTCTGTGAGGACGCCCGCTCGACGGGCAGATCGACGAGCTGAGAATCGACCAATCCGACGTGCGTGAAGTCGGTTGCGACGACAGTCTGATCCGCATCGCGTACCCGAGCACCCAGCAGTTTCAGTTTGCCGGTGTACGGCAGGTCGGTATCCCGAATTTCGTAGACACCGTCTCCCAGAAACCGGAATTCGGCTGTGGCAGGCATGTCTGCAATGCGTTGCTCCCAGGTTTCGATCAAAGACTCCCGGTCCGGTGCGGCGAGAGCCGCCGGAATCACCAGCACAGCGGCGACGACGATGAGCGCATGCAGGAATCGCATCGGTAACGGCTCCCCGAAGGTTTGAGCAGCCGCAAGATCGTCGCAGGGATGACGATCGGCCGCTGCGTCGAGGTGCACGGTCTTTGGTCGCAAAAAAAGGTCCTCGTTACGAGGACCTTCATTGAGCTGGCTCCCCGGGCCGGACTCGAACCAGCGACCAATTGATTAACAGTCAACCGCTCTACCAACTGAGCTACCGGGGAAAAATCGCGTGAAATGCCCGTATAGATGACCCGCATCCGCGGGCCGGGATTCTGGTCCAGGGATCCTGTGAAGTCAAGCAACCACGGCGCGCTCGATGCGGGCGACGGCATTGCGCAACGTTTCGAGTGGGCAGGCAAACGACAGACGCAGATAACCGGGGGCGCCGAATGCTGCGCCCGGTACCGCGATCACGCCTGCTTCGTTGATGAGATGATTCGCGAAAGCCTCATCGTCGTCGAGCCGAAGCTCCCGGAGAGCGCCGGACACGCGCGGAAACGCGTAGAAGGTACCCTCACCCGGACGACACTCGATGCCAGGAATGCCATTCAATACGGGCACGAGCCAGTCGTGTCGCCTGCGGTACGCTGCTGTCATCTCATGCACGACGGTCTGATCGCCGTCCAGTGCAGCGGCGGCGGCAACCTGGGAAACGCTGCACGGATTCGACGTGCTTTGGCTCTGTACGGTATGCATAGCCGCAATGATCGATTCGGGGCCGGCTGCGTAGCCGATACGCCAGCCGGTCATGGCGTACGCCTTCGATACGCCATTGACGGTCACAGTGCGCTCGGCGATCGTAGGGCAGGCCATCGCAAAGCTCGCGAATGGTTCCGATCCCCAGTGAATCGCTTCGTAGATCTCGTCGGAGGCAATCACAATCTGTGGCCTGCGTTCTAGAACCTCCCCCAGAGCGGCAAACTCTCGAGCGGTGTAGCTTGCGCCCGTAGGGTTCGAGGGGCTGTTCAGAATCAACAGCCGCGTGCGGGCCGTGACAGCGGCGTCGAGTTGATCCGCCGTTATCTTGAAATTCGAATCGATATCGGTATCGATCGTTACGACGTCCGCGTCCGCCAGACGTACCATCTCCGGATAGGATACCCAGTACGGCGCGGGAACGATGACCTCGTCCCCGTGTCCGAGCAAGGCCAGGGACAGGTTGAACAGCGCTTGTTTGGCGCCCGAGGTCACGATGATCTGAGACGAGTCGAAATGCAGGTCGTTGTCGCGTTCGAACTTGCGGATTATCGCCGCCTTCAGTTCCGGCGTGCCGTCGATAGGGGTGTACTTCGTCGTGCCTGCACGGATGGCAGCAATTGCTGCCTGCTTGATGTGCTCCGGCGTATCGAAATCCGGTTCGCCGGCGCCCAGGCTCAGGATGTCGCGGCCGGCGGCGCGCAGCGCGGCGGCGAGCGTTAGCGTCGCACTCGTCGGCGAAGCGCGGACCCGCGTCATTCGTTGTGAAACTGATAAACTCAAGGGTTTTCCCACACAGCTTACCTGATCATGGTACGTGAATCGCCGGAAGCTCCCAAGGCAAAAACTTTGACGGGCAAAGATCGTCTGCGTCTCGTGTCGGCCTATCAACCGGCGGGGGATCAGGGCTCGGCCATCGCGGGCCTCGTCGAGGGACTCCGAGACGGTCTCGCACGTCAGATTCTGCTGGGGGTCACCGGATCCGGAAAGACGTTTACGATGGCCAGCGTCTTCGAAGCGGTCCAACGCCCCGCAATTATTCTTGCCCCGAACAAGACTTTAGCCGCGCAGCTGTATGGCGAGATGCGCGAGTTCTTCCCGAAGAATGCGGTCGAGTATTTCGTTTCTTACTACGACTACTATCAGCCCGAGGCGTACGTACCGAGCTCCGACACCTATATCGAGAAGGACGCATCGATCAATCAGCACATCGAGCAGATGCGCCTGTCCGCGACAAAGGCGTTGATGGAGCGCAACGACGCGATCATCGTGGCCACGGTATCCGCCATCTACGGGCTCGGCGATCCAGAGGCATACTTCAGCATGGTGCTGCATCTCGTTCGTGGTGACCGGATCGATCAGCGCGTGATTCTGCGGCGACTGGCAGAGCTACAGTATCAACGTAACGAGCTGGAGCTATCGCAAGGCACGTACCGCGTGCGTGGCGACGTCATCGACATATTTCCTGCAGAGTCGGACCGTGATGCGGTAAGGATCGAGCTATTCGATGAGGAGATCGAATCACTGTCATACTTCGATCCGCTGACGGGTGAGGTGACGAGCCGCGTACCGCGTCTGACGATTTATCCCAAAACGCATTACGTGACGCCGCGAGAGACGCTGCTCGCGGCCTGCGATCTGATCAAGGTCGAACTTCGCGAGCGACTGGGGGTACTGCGCTACCAGAACAAGTTGCTCGAAGCGCAGCGGCTCGAGCAACGAACCCTATTCGACCTCGAAATGATTCGTGAACTCGGCTACTGCACGGGGATCGAAAATTATTCCCGCTACCTGTCCGGCCGAAACGCCGGAGAGCCACCACCGTGCCTGTTCGACTACATCCCCCCGAATGCCCTGTTGATTATCGATGAAAGTCACGTCACGGTGCCGCAGCTTGGCGGGATGTATAAGGGGGATCGTTCGCGCAAAGAGACGCTGGTCGAGTACGGATTCCGGCTGCCATCGGCGCTCGACAATCGCCCACTGCGTTTCGACGAGTTCGAACGCCTGTCACCGCAGACGATTTACGTCTCGGCAACGCCGGGCGATTACGAGCGTGAGCATGCCGACAACGTGGTCGAGCAGCTGGTAAGGCCGACCGGCCTGGTCGATCCCCGGGTCGAGGTGCGTCCCGCCCGATCACAGGTTGATGATCTCCTGTCCGAAATACACATACGCGTTGCCTCCGAAGAGCGCGTGCTCGTGACGACCTTGACCAAGCGCATGGCGGAAGATCTGACAGAGTATCTGCAGGAGCACGATGTCCGCGTACGATACTTGCATTCGGATATCGGCACCGTAGAACGCACGCAAATCATTCGGGATCTGCGTCTCGGCGAATTCGATGTATTGGTCGGCATCAACCTGTTGCGCGAGGGTCTGGATATGCCCGAGGTTTCGCTGGTTGCAATACTCGATGCCGACAAAGAAGGATTCTTGCGATCGGATCGCTCGCTCATTCAAACGATCGGAAGGGCAGCTCGAAACGTCAATGGGACCGCTATTTTGTACGCTGATAGCATCACAGGCTCGATGCAGCGCGCCATCGATGAAACGAATCGCCGGCGGGAACGGCAAATGATATATAACGACGAACACGACATAGAGCCAGCGACGATCGTCAAACAGGTTGCCGATATCATGGAGGCGGCCTATCCGGTTCCGGGTCGCGGCAGGCGCAGAACCCGCGACACGATTGCCGATGCCGTGGCCCGGTATGATGCGATGAGTCCGGAACAGCTGATGAAGCGCGCGGCCCAGCTCGAAAAGCGGATGTTGAAACATGCTCGCGATCTGGAATTCGAGGAAGCTGCGAGCCTGCGGGACGAGATTCAGCGAATCCGGAAACACGGGCTCGGGATCGCCGACCGGAAGGCAGGCTGAGCGTGCTTGCCAGGGAAACGGGGCTTGAGTATCGTAGTCGCCCCCTTGCAGCTCTCCGCGGCCCAGCGGCCGGGTAATCAGCTCAGGGGCACCAGAACGAGGGCACCGGGACGTCAGGTTGGGCGATTAGCTCAGGGGCACCAGAACGAGGGCACCGGGACGTCAGGTTGGGCGATTAGCTCAGGGGCACCAGAACGAGGGCACCGGGA
>JBFJOC010000069.1:0-13262 GCA_041617855.1 Woeseiaceae bacterium
GCGTGAACGTCGCATCACCCTCCGATCCTTTGAACGTCCACGTATCGGGCGGGATCGTGTTGACTCCAACGAGGTCGAAAGGCTGTTCCCAGCTCCCATCAGCAGCGCCGGGTTTCAGCCCGAGTTTCGCGAGCTGGTCGGCCATGTACTGGCGTGCGGCGACGTCGCCGGCACTACCGGGCCCTCGACCCTCGTACCTGTCGTCGGACAGCTCCGCGATGATCTCACGCATGTACGCATCCGATATCAGCTCCGCGGCCCGCTCTGCTGCCGCCTTTCGGGCCATGGGCTCGGTCGCGGGACGCGCCTCGGCCTGCGGCCTTTGCGCATCCTCTTGGCCGCACGCCGACAGCACGACTGCAGCTAACCCCAAGACGAGCATTGTCCTTGAATTCACAACTTTCCCCTTATCGAAATCAGCCCCTTCGGATCGGGCCGAAGCTTGAAGACCGCCCATCATTCGAACAGTTCAGCCAGAAAATTCTGCATCGCGAGCCAAGATCGGCAATCGGCGTCGGCATCGTAAACGGTGCCGCGAGCGCGGTCGTTCGCTGCGGGATTCGTAAACGCGTGCAGCGTGTTGCCGTAGGCATGGATCTGCCAGTCGGCGTCCATGCTCGTCAGCTCGGTTGCGAGATCGACGACCTGCTCGGGCTTCACCATGGGATCGTCCCAGCCATGCAGCGCCAGAACTTTCGCCTTTATTCGGTTACCCTGCGTGTTACCCGGCGCTCGGAACAAACCGTGGAAGCTCACGACGCCCGCTAGGTCTTCACCGGTGCGGGCGACGTCGAGGACGCAGAGGCCACCAAAACAAAAGCCGACGGCGGCTGTTCTGGCAGCGTCCACTTCTTCCTGCGCGCGCAGCGCATTTAGCGACAGGATCAGCCGCCGCTGCAGCATGCCGCGGTCATCGAGAAATGGCTGCATCAGCCTCGCGTTTTCCTCAGGGCCGCTGCCGCGTACGCCTTTGCCGTACAGATCGAGCGCTAGCGCCGGGTAGCCGAGACCGGCAAGGCGCAGAGCCTTCTCGTTTTCGAAATCCCCACGGCCACCCCAGGCGTGCGCCACGAGCACGCCGGGGCGCGCGCCGGTCGCGGTGGAGTCCCAGGCGAACAGGCCCTCGAGGACGTTGCCGTCGTGCTCGTATTCGACGAGTCTCGTTTGAATGCTCACTGCTGCTTCCCTCCAATCGACAGGCGCGATTATTTGCCGTTGGCGCGTCTCGGCGAACCGGCCGTGGTCACAAACGCTTGCGCACGACAAATATTTCGTAGCGGCCGTCCGGTCCGATGTACCAGGACCCGACCGTGCTCGTAACGCTGACGATGAGCGCACCGAATACCGCCGACCAGAATCCGCGAATGACGAAATTATCGAGGAGCAGCGCGACGAGTCCCAGCATCGCGGCGTTGAGGACCAGCAGGAAGAGGCCGAGCGTTATGATGGTGATTGGCAGCGTGAGAATGAACGCGATCGGTCGGACAAACGCATTGACGAGCCCGAGCAGCACGGCCGCCAGAACAAAACTGCCTGCGCCCGAGATCTGCACGCCTGGCACGATCCGAGACGCGAGAAAAAGCCCGAGCATGAAGATCAAGGTACGAAGAATGATTCCCTGCATGCGCCGATTATGCTGCCTCAGCGAGCGGTATTAAAGCGTCGCGATGCTCAGCAGACGATCGTTTCCCGGCGCGCGTGCGGCCGCACGATCAGCATTTGGACGGTGCCAATCGCGCGTTCGACGAAGGCAGCTTCGCAGTAGCTGAAGTAAAAGCGCCACAAACGGATGAATTGCTCCGAATAATCTAGGCGACGAATGTCATCCAGGCGCTGATTGAAGCGATCGTGCCATTCCCTGAGAGTGCGCGCGTAATGCGCTCCGATGTCCTCAAGATGAATGATACGCAGGTCCGTTCCCCGCGTCATAGTCTTCGCCATGTCCGTTACCGACGTCAGGCAGCCCCCGGGAAAGATGTAGCGCTTTATGAAATCAACCGTCTTCTTCGCGACCTCGTAGCGCTGGTCCACGATCGTTATCGCCTGCAGCAACATCTGGCCATCGGGCTTGAGCAGGTCGGTACACTTGCGGAAAAACCTGTCGTGAAACTCGTGACCGACTGCTTCGATCATCTCGATCGATACGAGCTTGTCGTACTGTCCCTCGAGGTCGCGATAGTCCTGCAGCAAAAGCGTTATGCGATCCTCCAAACCATTTTCTACGATTCGTTGCCTGGCAAGCTCGAACTGGCTTCGTGAGATCGTGGTCGTCGTAACGTGGCACCCGTACTCGCGCGCGGCATGAATTGCAAAACCGCCCCAGCCCGTACCGATTTCGACGACCCGGTCCGCGGCGCTCAGCTCGAGCTTGCGGCAAATTCGGTCGAGCTTCGCGACCGCGGCTTCATCGAGCGTCGCGTCGGGCGTCTCGAAATACGCCGATGAGTACATCAGGCGCTCGTCCAGCCACACCCCATAAAAATCGTTGCCGACATCGTAATGAGCAGCGATGTTGCGTTCGGCGCCGCCTCGGGTATTGCGATTCAGCCAATGAAATATCCGGTTGAGCGGCCGACTCAGCAGCGCCGTTCCGGAATCGACGTCGTCGAGCACCCCCCGGTTCGCGAGCAGAATGCGGATCAGCGAGGTCAAGTCGCTTGTGCGCCAGCGATCGTGGATGAAGGCCTCGCCGGCGCCGACCGTCCCGCCGAATGCCACGTCGCTGTAAAACTTCGAATCCCGCACCTGTATCTCCGCAGCGAGCGGGCATGCCTCGCTGCGCGCCCCGAAGCGCGACACCCTGCCGTTTTCGATCAGCGTCAGCTCGCCCGCCGCGAGACCGGCGAGTCGGGACAGTATGAGACGTCGGCCGAGTCCGTCCAGCCGCGCCGGCACGCCGGTGCCGCGCAGGAAGCGGGCCGAATCTATGGAAAGAGTTCTCATTAAGAATTAATTGTAACTGCCTGCTTTTTATCGGGATGCACATACAGCGGCGTCCGCTTTAGCCACAGTCTGAGCGCCTGCCAGTATATCGCGGCGATCACCTTCGTAGTCATGAACGGGAAGCGCAGCAGCACGCTCGCGAGCGACCAGGTGGAAATCTCGGTCCGCGCGAGCGCCATACCGGCGTCAAAAAAACGCCGCCCGTTGCGCGAATTGGCCATGTAGACCGACAGCCGCCCCGACGGTATCGACAGTGCCCAGTCGTAGTCGATGTCCATCGGCATGAACGGCGAAACGTGCAGCGTCTTTTCCGGGCGGAAGCGCCATGCCCCGCCGTGCAGGCGTTCCGGCCTGCACTGCAGCACGTAAGTCTGCTGCTCGCCCCATGGCGTATTGTTGACCTCGGCAACAATCGTTTCGACCGTCGTGTCGGTCTCGTCGAAGCAGTAATAGAAGCTCACGGGATTGAAGCAGTAGCCGAAGTAGCTGAGGTTCGTCAGCAGGCGGACCGGCCCATCCGGGCGCTGCCCCGTCTCCGCGGCAACGAGCCGGCGCACCGACTCGTCGAGCGGCTCGTCGTCGCAACCGAGATGATCGCTGCGCCGAAACCGCGCGACTGCGGGACGCCGCGCCGACCAGAACCAGCGACGCTCGAAAAGCTCAGGAAGCTCCGCGAGATCCAGGTACATCAGGTACAGGCGGTAGCTGAACCGGTGCAGCACCGGTCTGGTTCGCGTGTGTCTAACTCGCCCTTCGTAAATGCAGCTCTGCATACGCCAATCGCTCCTCGAAATGCTCCAGCGCTGCCAGCGCGCTGACCACGCCGTCCTCATGGAAGCCGTTGCGCCAATAGGCACCGCAGTAGAACGTCCTGTCCGAATTCAGTTCCCGCTGCCGCTGCTGCGCCGCGACCGTGTCTCGCGTAAACACCGGGTGCTGGTAATCGATGCGGCGCAGAATCCGCGCCGGATCAATCTGCTGATCGGCATTGAGCGTGACGCAGTACTGCGCGTTGCAATCGAGGCGTTGCAGCATGTTCATGTTATAGGTTACCGCAACGTGGCGCCGCGGATTCGCCGGAATGTGGTAATTCCAGGCGGCCCAGGCGCGCCGCCGCTTCGGCAGTAGCGACGCGTCGGTATGCAGGATCGCCTCGTTCTGCTGGTAGCGAATAGCGCCGAGCACGGCCGATTCGGCCGGTGTCGGATCCTCGAGCAGGGCCAGCGCCTGATCGCTATGGCAGGCCAGAAACACGCAGTCGTAATGCTCGACACCGGCGTGCGCCGTCGTTATTGCCACCCCGGTCGGATGCCGGCGCAGCGACAAGACCGGGCTGTTCAGCCGAATCCGATCGCGGTGGCCGGCCACCAGTCTGGCGACGTACTCGGCCGAACCTCCCGTGACGACGCGCCACTCAGGCCGATCCCGCAGCTTGAGCAGGCCATGATTCGCGAAAAAGCGCACCAGGAATTTGAGCGGCATGTCCAGAATCGATATTGGTTCCGACGACCAGATCGCGGCGGCCATCGGCACGAGGTAATGATTTACGAACTCGCGGCTGTAGCCGTTTGCGGCGATGAAGCTGCCGAGCGTTTCCGTGTCGCCGGCACCCCGAGCTGCCCGCGGTGCGCACTTGTTGAACCGCAATATGTCACGGATCATCCGATAGAAAGGCGGTCGCAGCATATTTCGACGCTGCGCGAACAGCGCCCCGAGCGACGAGCCGTTGTATTCGAGCTCGGGTCTTTCCGACTGCACGCTGAAGCTCATGACACTGGGCTGTGACGACTGCCCGATCTCCTCCAGCAAACGGAGAAAATTTGGATACGTTTGATCGTTGAACACGATGAAGCCGGTGTCTACGGGAATACGTCGCTCAGCCTCGAATACATCGATCGTGTTGGTATGGCCGCCGACGTAATCAGCAGCCTCGTATACGGTAATTTCATGGGCGTCACGGAGCCTGTACGCGGCGACGTTGCCCGCGATTCCCGTGCCTATGATAGCTATCTTCACCCTGCGCATTCCTTGCTAGTCTTTTTCACCACCGCTGAGGTACCTTCTGCAATTCGCTGGTGTCATAGCCGATCGACTCCACGAACGAGACGAGACGTTCGTAATCGGCGTCCGATACTGTGGGTGTACGCGCCATGATCCAAACGTAATCGCGCTTTTGCCGCGCGATGACGGTTTGCGTGTAGTCTTCGTCGAGATAGACGATGCGGTAGTCGGCCTTGATCGGCCAGACGAAGCGCATTCCCCAGATCGCGTTCGTTTCTGTATCCTGTATGAACCCCTTCGGATTGAATTCTTTCCGGTCGCCGTCGAAGCCGTTCTTTCTGAACGTAAACGTCGTTGCAATCGTGCCGTCCGGATTCAGCGCATAGGATTCGACGGCATTGTGAGCACCACGCTCGAGCAAGGTGGGGATGCTCGCGATCACGTACCAGTCCCCCATGAAGCGTTCGATATCCACGTAACTTACGGTATGCATTTCGGATCTCGGCGTTACGCAGCCGCCGAGCCCGGCGGCAAGCATAAGAAGGGACAGCGTGAGGTAAATGGCGCGCACGTCAGGCTCGCTCGTAGCGCAGGATGCGCCCGCCCTTGGCAACGGACTCGAGTGCAAGCCATTCGTCATCCGTGGAATACCAGATCGTCAGCTCGACGTTCTTCGCGGTCAGCTTGTACGGCCTCGCCATTACTTCCCGACCCCCGATATCCAGCTGCGTCGGCTCGAGCTGCTTCACGTCGACCGCGAGGAACTCGCCGGTTTGCGGATTCAGGAGTTTGGGTTCATCGAGAAACGACGGATTCCAGTAAGCGAAGGTCTTTACACACCGCGGCAGCTCGAGCGCATCGTCGCCACGTTCGATCAGGAACCCGGACTCGGTCCGCATGCCGCTCACGACCGTTCGCTTGCCGTTCGAGTCCGTCTCAGCGTCGATTTCTGCAAGGCAGTTGTTGGACCATTGCTCGGCATTCCGGTGCCGGTATCGAAATGCCGTGAAGAACAGAAACTTCACGTCGAAATTGGCCTCGCTGATGACCCTGCGGCCGTCCTGCTGCGTTTGGAAGTCATAGCGGTGGTAGCCGATTCTCGAATCGTCCAGGTAGACATCGAAGAACAGCGTCTGTCGCTCGTCCCCACGCTCGACTGCCGGCGTGACAGCCGAGAACGTCACGGCGAAAAGAGTCATAAGTAACGCGATCAGCTGATTGCGCATCATCAGATCTCCTTGGCTGCTCGCTTGCGTCGCGGTGGACCGGGAAAAAAGGCATTCGTCCGCTCCATGTAATCCCGATACTCCGGCCGTCGGCTCGTGATCGTCTTTTCGAGCAATGCAACGCCCGACACCCGAAGCAGTAGGAACGACATCAGGAGCGGCGACGCGATGCTCCACCACCCGCCGGCCGCCACCGCGAACAGGTAGAACGACCACCAAACGCAGAAGTCACCGAAGTAGTTGGGATGCCGGGTGTAGCGCCACAGTCCGCGGTCCATGACTGCTCCCCGGTTGTCCGGGTCGGCCTTGAAGCGGGCCAGCTGATAGTCGCCCAGCGCTTCGAAACCAAAGCCCAACAGCCAGAGGGCAAGCGCCGCCAAGTCGACCGCGCCGAGCGGCCCCGTGGACGTGATTGCCGGCAGGAGCGGGAGCGAGATGATCCAGGCGAGCAGCGCCTGCAGCCCGAAGACGATGTACAGGCTCTTGAAAGCGAAGCCGGGCTCGTTTCGCTGACGAATCGCCTGATAGCGGGCATCCTCAGGCTCTCCCCAGTTGCGCGCCGTGATGTAGGCGCTCAGACGCAATGCCCAGATCGAAACGAGAACCACCACGAGCACGCTTCGCGCCGACAGCGCATCGGCGCCCGCAGCATAGACCGCGGCTGCGACGAGGAAAAACAGCGACCAGAGGCTGTCCACGAAGCTGACGTCGCGCTTTGGAATGCTCACGAGCCATGCGACGATGCCGATGCCCAGCAAGATCGCCAGCGCAACGAGGTAGCTCTCCGGTTTCATGGTGATGCGGCTCCCAACGGCTCGCCGGTCGCCGCGCTGTCACGCACGCCGTCCAGGGCATCGGCAACGGTCAGTACCAGCGGCAGCAACACGGTCCAGCCGAGCGCGAGGAGCGCGAGTGCCGGTCCGCGATCGACGAATTCGATGGCGCCGAGCTGAGCGCCGGCCAGGTATGACAGCGGCCCCGACACGGCACCGATCGTAGCCGCCAGCAGCTTACGTGACTTGAGCCAGCGCAAAGAAACGTTCAGCGTCGTGGCGAACAGCACCCACATCCCGACGATCCAGTACGGCGCGAGCATCGGAATTACGACGCCAGACGGGTACCGCACCCAGCCAGTTGCGGTGAGCACGCTATCGAACAGACCGCCGAGCAATGCGCAGGTCGCGAGCAGCAGCAGCTCTCGCCGCGGCTTCGTCGAGAACCCGAGGTGGATGGCGACAGCTATCAGGACGATCAGCGGTCCGGCCCAGGGCATCTGCTGCGCGGCGCCGACAACCGACGATGCCCAGCCAATCTTGAACGCCGCGACGTTGAGCAGCAGATGCATGGTCAGATGCCCACCTTGCGCATGAGGTAGTGGCCGACGAACCATTCCTCACCGCCGCGATACGCGAACAGCTCCTCGCAGGCCATGAAAAAGATTCGCCAGCGCATCCACCAGCGCTCGGCGCTTACCGCGCCGTATGTGTCGGTCAGAATCGGCATGATGTCCCCCTTGCGGTCATCCATCCGATCCAGCCAGGCTCTCAGCGTCCGCGCATAGTGCTCGCCGTTCCAGTACCAGCGCCTGTCGATGATCAGATGGTCGGGAAATAACAGGGGCAGGTTGGCGCTGGGCATGATGCCCCCGGAAAAGAAATGTCGGCTCATCCAGTCGCTCGGCCCCCGGTCGATAAATTCGTAGGGCGTCGACCGGTGACAGAAGATGTGCATGAAGAAACGTCCGTCGTCTGCCAGCCACCCTGCAATTCGGCGGAAGAGCTCCCCGTAGTTCCGCATGTGCTCGAACATCTCGAGCGACACGATGCGATCGAATTTGCGTTCGGTCGCGAACTCGTTCATGTCGGCGACAACTACATCGACGTTGTCGACCTGCTGTTGACGTGCACGCGCCATAATATAATCGCGCTGCGAGCGCGAGTTTGACACCGATGTGATCTGCACATCGGGGAACTGCTCGGCAATCCAGAGCGACAGCGACCCCCAACCGCAGCCGAGGTCCAGAACGTGCATGCCGTCCCTCACGCCCGCGCGCTCGCACGTTACTCTCAGCGCCTCGTGCTCCGCCTCGGCAATCGTCTCGACGCCGGTCGGCCAGAAGCAGCAACTGTACTTGTGGCGCGGGCCGAGCACCGCTGCGAAAAATTCTGCCGGAACCTCATAGTGCTGCTGGTTTGCGAGGTGTGGCACGGGCGCGACCGGCGATGCGTTCATCATAGAGACGAAGTCGTTCTCGATTTCAGCGGCAGCCACAGCGCTCGTCGCCCGAATCTCCCGAATCTTTCGATCGAGCAGACGACGAATGCCGTGGCGAATCACGGCATCCGGCACCAAGCCCGTCTCGGTCCAGTCAACGGCTTTTGAGGTAACAGCGCTCATGGCAGCCCTCCTATTGATACACGCATAGTACGAAGCCGCCGCGGCCGGTCCAATGCCGTGAAATCGTTTGTTACATTCGCTTACAGGTTTGTGACACCCGGGGCGTTAGAATCAACGCTTCCCCGAGACGCCGGGTATCTGCCCATGCACACCGCAATCCTATGGTTTCGCCGCAACCTCCGCCTCTGCGACAACCTGGCACTGATTGCCGCGATCGAAAGCGGCCATCGCATCGTCCCGCTGTACGTCGTCGATGACCTCGACCGGGGCGGCGCCAGCCGCTGGTGGCTGCATCACAGCCTTGCGAGCCTGGACAAAGACCTGAGGCGCCGCCATGGTCGCCTGATCCTCCGGCAGGGCAAGCCCGAAAAAGTAATCGGCGAGATCGCATCTGCCGCCGGAGCGGACGCGGTTTTTTATGCGCGCCGCTACGAACCCGAGGCGCGCCGCCAGGAGCAGCGGCTCGACGACGCCCTCGGCGAATCGCTCGACATCCACGCCGTGCACGACTATCTGTTGCGCGGTCCGGGGGGGCCACTGACCCAGAGCGACTCGCCTTACAAGGTGTTCACGCCGTACTGGAAGGCCTCCGCGGAACTCGGTGACCCCACAGCGCCGCAGCCGGTGCCGTCACCGCTCAGCACCGCTGATGCCGACTTCGATTCGCTTGATCTCGACGAGCTCGGCCTGCTGCCGACCAAGCCGGACTGGGCGGGCGGCCTACGGGACACCTGGAAGCCCGGTGAAGACGGCGCGCTCGATCGACTCGACGTGGCCTGCACGGCCGTGAAGGACTATGCCCAGGACCGCGACCGCCCCGACAAGGACGGCACATCACGATTGTCACCGCATTTGCATTTCGGCGAGATCAGTCCACGTCAGATCTGGCACGCCGTGCGCAATTCCGCCACCGCGGCCAAGAGCGGAAAGGGCGCGGAGGCCTTCCTGCGCCAGCTCTACTGGCGCGACTTCAGCTCCTATTTGCTGTACCACTTCCCCAAGCTGCCAGAAAAGCCCCTCCGCGAGGAGTTCGAGCGTTTTCCGTGGGCCGACAACGACGACCTTCTAGAGGCCTGGCAGCGTGGCCGCACCGGCTATCCGATCGTCGATGCCGGGATGCGCCAGCTGTGGGCAACCGGCTGGATGCACAATCGCGTCCGCATGATCGTTGCGTCCTTTCTCGTCAAGGATCTAATGATCCCGTGGCAGCGCGGCGCCACGTGGTTTCTCGACACGCTGGTCGATGCGGATCTCGGCAACAATTCGGCGAGCTGGCAGTGGGTTGCGGGTTGCGGCACCGATGCAGCGCCGTATTTCCGCATCTTTAACCCGGTGCTGCAGGGTAAGAAGTTCGACCCGGACGGTGCGTACGTCCGACGCTGGGTTCCGGAGCTCGGGAAGCTTCCGGCCGGCGCCGTCCACGAGCCGTGGAAAGTCAAAGATGATCTCTTGACGTCGGCGAACCTGGTCCTCGGTGACGATTATCCGGGGCCTGTCGTCGATCACAGCGAAGCACGGGAACGGGCGCTCGATGCGTATCGGGCAACACGCGAGCACTAGCAAGCTGCTAAAATCGCTGGCCTCGTTGCGCCCCGGTAGCTCAGCCGGATAGAGCACCAGATTCCTAATCTGGGGGTCCCATGTTCGAATCATGGTCGGGGCGCCAGGCTTACGGGGTCCATTTTGAGCACCGCGCGCGGCTCGGTCCGAATGACCGTGGCGGCTATCGCGACAGCGGGAATTTGGTCGCAGAAAGAATTAATACTAAGGAGTGAGCCCATGTTGAAACCGGGTGCGCGCGCGCCGGAATTCCTGCTACCGGACGACCAGGGCGGCGAAACGTCGCTGTCAGACCTCCTGCAGGCCGGACCGCTGATTCTGTATTTCTATCCGGCCGATTTCACGCCCGGCTGCACGAGGGAAGCCTGTGCGATCCGCGACGTGCATACGGACATTCAGGCTGTCGGCCTACAAATCGCCGGCGTCAGCCCGCAGGACGTGGACAGCCACGCGCGCTTTCGTGACAAATACGAGCTTCCGTTTCTGCTCCTGAGCGACCCGGACAAGGTTGCGATCAAAATGTATGACGTCGATGGCCCGTTTGGCGTAGGCGTCCGGCGGGCAACGTATTTGATCAGCCAGGATCGAAAGATTCAGGATGCGGTCCTTGCCGACATCATGATCGGCCGCCATGAAGAGTTCATCAAGAAAGCCATCGTTCTTCGCGAGACGGCGGGCATCAAGGCGAAACAAGAGGGCTGATTACTGTTCGCCGGTGATCGTCACCGTGATTTCGCGGTCGTGCGGCGTGTACCGATGCTCCCACAGGTAGATTCCCTGCCAGGTCCCGAGAGCGCAGCGTCGGTCGCGAATCGGGATATTGAGATCTGCCTGTGTCAAAACGCTGCGCACGTGCGCCGGCATGTCGTCCGGTCCCTCTGCAGTGTGCGTGAACAGCGCATCGCCATCCGGCGCGAGGCGCGACATGAACGCCTCGAGGTCACGAAGAACGGCCGGGTCGGCGTTCTCGCAGAGCATCAGCGACGCGCTCGTGTGGCGAATGAAAACATTGGCCATGCCGGTCCCGACGCCCGAGTTGCGGACCAGTTCCTGCACGCGACGGGTCAGGTCATAGGTACCGCGGCCATCCGTCCTGACGCGAATTTCCGCCTGTTTGATCATACTTCTTATTTTGCCCGAGTTGCCGGACTTCAGGTATTCGCGGCGGCCGGCGCAGGCCGATATGGCTCGCCATAGCGAAGACGGATCGTCTTCGTTTTCCCGAACCAGGGAATCGACACGATATAAATGTTGTCGTATTCGTTTTCCGAGATTGGCGGCACCAACTTGCTCGCGCCGAGGTTTGCAATCAGCTCCGGAATCGTATTGCTGTGGCCGACGAGCAGGATGATTTTACCCTTATGTTTCTTGAGGATGGTCTCGAGCACAGCCTCGGTGTTGCTGACATCATAGGTGTTGATAGGCAGATCCAGCGCATCGGCAAGCGGCCGCACGGTTTCCTGGGCACGCCGATATGGCGTTGCGTAGATTGCGTCGACTCCCGCTACCACGTCGGCATCGACCAGCTGACGAGTCAGTTCCGCGACGCGCCGTTGTCCGGCATTGCTCAGTCCCGGATCGGCCGATGGCGCCGCCGCCCGCTCGGCGTGACGCACGAAGATCACGGTTGTCGTCGCCTGCGACTCGAAAAACCAGGCCAGCCCGATCGCGATCGCCGTGTAAATGACGATGATCTGGATTCTGCGGCGGCGGCGGCGCCTGCGGCGCTCTTCTTCGTTCAGGGGCTTGCGCATGACCCGCGACTTTACGGGGTTTTTCGGACCTTGACTATGGGCCGTCGGCATCCCTGTCGAGCACGCGATATTCGCCTTCGATGACGTTGCTGCCCGATCCCTGCCGCTGGGCCGAGCCCTTGCGGGCATGCGCACGGACCAGCTTGCGATTGAACCACCAAAGCCTGATGCCGACGACGGCCACCAGCACACTCACAATGGCGCCGAGAATCAGGAAGGCGAAGAATCCAAGGACGATCGCCGCGGCAATCGCAACAATGCCAACGACGATGACAAGAGCATTAGCGATCGGGTTACCCAGAGAAACGCCCCGCATCTGTGCCGAATTTCGCATGCCAAATATCCGCGTGCGCTCAGGCCCCGGACGCTCGGGCGTAGAAGCCCTCGAACCACGGCTTCCAGGTCTTGCCGCCGTCGGTGGACTGCTCGAAGAATTGCCTGACGCGGCCGTCGGGCAATGGGGTCCAAAGGCCGCGGAAATCCGCGGTGTTCTGGCTGGACAGGTAATGGATCTTGCCGACGAGCAGCATGCCCGCCTCGGTCAGGCCGCCGCGGATATCGATCTGCGTGCCGCCGGCTGCGTTCCAAATCTGGACCCACCGAGCGCCGACCGCATCGAAATAGTTGACGCTCATTCCAGTCCCGCCCGAGGCCCCGTACCAGTTCTCGATCAGCACACAGCCGCCTTGCGCGCGCTCGATCCGGTTGTGACCGACCCACTGGCCGGCCGCGTCGAAGACGTCCCAATCGCCGACCCAAAAATCGAATTCGGCGAAGCGCGCATCTGTTTGGCACGGCTCGTCGTCCGTCGTTTCCTCGGCGCCAAGCGTCGTGCCGAAAGGAAGCGTAAAAATACTGTATATCAAAAGATTACGTAGCATATTTAAAGTCAAATATTTGCTAATGATCGCGCCGTTACGGCGTAATCGACACGTTCTACACGCGAGCGTTCCGCGACGCACACCACATACTGGCACCGCCGCCGGGAAATTCAATGCAACGGTCGCGCCCGGTTGAATCACCCTGCCCCGCCGCGCACAATGCCCCGGCGCCCTGGCGGCAGCGGAGAGGTGGCAGAGCGATTGAATGCACTGGTCTTGAAAACCAGCAAGGGCAATCCGCATGCCTGCGCCGATTCTGCGTCAAGGGTGGGTGCGGATTGATCTTCAGGACGAGGCCCGGAAGTGCGCCGGGCCATGACCGGATTGGAGAGGTGGCAGAGCGGTTGAATGCACTGGTCTTGAAAACCAGCAAGGGTTAATAGCCCTTCGTGGGTTCGAATCCCACCCTCTCCGCCAGCGATTAACGGGGTCTGACCCCGTTTTTTCGCCGACGGCGGTACGGAATCCCTGCTCGACTCCGGCAGCAGCGCAGCCACAAC
>JBFJOC010000070.1:0-12659 GCA_041617855.1 Woeseiaceae bacterium
GCATCACGTTCATCGTCGTCGGGCTCATGTCGCTCGCGTTCATGGGCTTCTCGGGGATCCAGCTTTGACCGGCGTGGGTGCGAGCCTGCTCGAAGTCGGGCTCGGCATCGTCCTGTTCACGCTTGTCGTCGTCGTACTCGTGCTCGTGATTCTCGCGGCGCGCTCACGGCTCGTCTCGACGGGCCACGTCACCGTGCTCGTCAACGACGACCGGGAACTCGCGATGCCGGTCGGCGTCAAGCTCATGCAGGGCCTGGCCGATGCTGGCCTGTTCGTGGCATCCGCCTGCGGCGGCGGCGGCACCTGCGGGCAGTGCCGCGTGCAAGTCATGTCCGGCGGCGGCGCGATCCTGCCGACGGAGACCTCGTTGATCAACAAGCGCGAAGCCGCGGATCACCAGCGCCTGTCGTGCCAGGTTGCCGTCAAGCAGGACATGCGCGTGCGCGTGCCCGACGAGGTATTCGGCGTGAAGCAGTACGACTGCAAGGTCGTCTCCAACCGCAACGTCGCGAGTTTCATCAAGGAACTCGTGCTCGAGCTGCCCGAGGGCGAGGTGATGGACTTCCGTGCCGGCGGTTACGTCCAGATCGAGTGCCCGCCGCACCACGTGGCCTTTGCCGATTTCGACATCGATGAGCGATTCCGCGGGGAGTGGGACCGCTACAAGCTCTGGCGCTACGAATCGACGGTCAGGGAGACGACCTCGCGTGCCTACTCGATGGCGAATTACCCGCTCGAACGCGGCCTGATCAAGCTCAACGTGCGCATCGCGACGCCGCCGGCCGGCTCGGACGACTCGGTCCCGCCGGGACAACTGTCGTCGTTCATCTTCAGCCTGAAGCCCGGCGACGTGGTCACGATCTCGGGGCCGTTCGGCGAGTTCTTCGCGCGGGATACGGACAACGAGATGGTCTTTATCGGCGGCGGCGCGGGAATGGCGCCCATGCGCTCGCATATTTTCGATCAGCTCAAGCGGCTGCATACGAAGCGCAAGATGAGTTTCTGGTACGGCGGGCGCAGCCTCAAGGAAGTGTTCTACATCGACGAGTTCGACCAACTCGCGGCCGGGAACGACAATTTCGAGTGGCACATCGCGCTGTCCGAGCCGCTGCCCGAGGACGGGTGGCAAGGTTACGTCGGTTTCATCCACAAGGTGCTGCTCGACGAGTATCTCACCGACCATCCGGCACCCGAGGATTGCGAGTATTATTTGTGCGGGCCGCCGATGATGAATACCGCGGTTATCGAGATGCTCGAGGATCTGGGCGTGACCCGCGATCACATCCTGCTCGACGATTTCGGGGGCTGAGTGACGGTGACCCGCATGCGCACTCCCGTCGATCTGCCCGCCGCCGCGTTCGCGCTGCTGTCCGTCGCCGCGTGCAGCGACGCGCTGCCTACCCACGTCCTGTCCGGCGCCGCGATGGGTACGTCTTACAGTGTGAAAATCGTCGACAGCCCGCGATCCGACGAGCGCCTGCGCGCCCGCATCGAGAATGCCCTCGTCTCGATCGAGGACCGAATGTCTACGTATCGGCCGGATTCCGAGCTGTCGCGATTCAATGCACAGGCGACGACGAGCTGGGTCGAGGTGTCGCACGAGCTCTGTGAGGTCGTAGCGGCGGCGCGGGAAATCAGTGTGCTCTCGGGCGGCGCCTTTGACGTGACCGTTGGCCCGCTCGTGAACCTCTGGGGTTTCGGTCCGGACGGGATGACCGGCGAGCCACCCGATGCCGCGGGCATCGCCGCCGCCCGCGAGCGCGTCGGTTACGAGCGGCTGCATGCCGACTGCAGCATTCCGGCGCTGCGCAAGGAAGTGGGGAATCTCTACGTCGACCTTTCGGCATACGCGAAAGGCTATGCCGTCGATCGCGTGGCAGCGCTTCTCGACGAGGCGGATATCGCCGATTACCTCGTCGAGATCGGAGGCGAGATGCGCATGCGCGGTGCCAATGCGCGGCGCGAGAAGTGGTCGATCGCGATCGAGACGCCCGAGCCCGTCGGGCGCTCCGTGCAGACGATCGTCGGCCTCACGGACGCGGCCATGGCGACTTCGGGCGACTATCGAAATTTCTTCGAACATGCCGGCGCGAGTTACTCGCACACCATCGATCCCCGCACGGGCTTGCCCGTTGCGCATGAGGCCGCCTCCGTGACCGTCGTTGCCGAGACCGCAGCTTACGCGGACGGAATCGCGACGGCACTGCTCGTGCTCGGGCCTGCAGACGGCCTGGACATGGCCGAGCGCGAAGGCATCGCGGCCTACTTTCTGCTGCGCGTCGGCGATGGCATCGCCGAGCGCATCTCGACGCTGTTCGCGAACGAGGTCATGGCGCAATGAATCTCTTGCTGACCGTGCTGCTCGCGTTCGTCGTCATGATCGCCGTGATACTCGCGATGGGCATCGGTGTCATCGCGGGCAGGAAACCGATCAGGGGCAGCTGTGGCGGGCTCAACGGCGCGGGCTGCGAACTCTGCAGCGGGACCTGCCGCGACCGGGCGAGCGCCCGGAACAATCAGTCAGGATAACGACCGGGAGACAGCAGCATGCCGCTCAAGTCCGCACGCGTCAAAGACTACATGTCCGGAGATCTGATCGTGTTCTCGCCCGACACGGACGTGCTCGATGCGATCCATGCCCTCGTTGAACATCGTATCGCGGGCGCACCCGTCGTCGACGATCACGGCAACCTCGTCGGGATGCTGTCGGAATTCGACTGCATGCGGGTCGTGCTGACCTCGGGCTATCACGGCGAGCCCGGTGGGCCGGTCGCGGATCTCATGGTGACAGACGTCGAGACTGTCGATGCAAACATGAGCATCTTCGATCTCGCCGAGCTGTTCATGGCGTCGGGATACCGCCGCTACCCCGTGCTCAAGGACAACCGTCTCGTCGGCCAGATCAGCCGTCGCGACGTGCTGCGCGCGCTCGGTGAGCTGACGAACTGACCGCGCACGATCGCGGCGTGGCACCGGCCTCGTCGCCGATGCCGCCAGTCATGGCTGTCGAGGGACGGGCGCGCCTTCCGTCTACAACTTCGCGCTGAGCGCCTTGCGGCGCAGGTAGGCGTGCACTTCGAGCAGCGGCAGGTCTTTGGGGCACACGTCGTGGCAGGCCATGAGCCCTAGACAACCGAACACGCCTTCACTCGTCGAGACGACTTCGAACCAGTCCGCATCGCGGCGGCTGTCGCGCGGGTCCATCATGAAACGCGCGATGCGATTGAGTCCCGCAGGTCCCATGAACTCCTCGTTGAGGTTCGCAACGCCGCAGGACGCCACGCAGCAGCCGCACTCGATGCAGCGCTCGCCCTCGTAGATCGCCTGCGCAAGCTCGTCGTCCATGCGCTCCTCCCTCGCGGCAGGGTCGAAAGCCCGCTCGGCATGGATCCATCCCTCGGTTTTCTCCACCATGCGACGGAACCAGGTGCCCGTATCCACGGACAGGTCGCCGATCAGCCTGAACACCGGCAGCGGATGCAGGCGAATGACCTCGGGCAGATCCGCCGTCAGGGTCCGGCATCCGAGCGCGGGACGGCCGTTGACCAGCATGCCGCAGGATCCGCAGATCGCCGAGCGGCAGGCGAAATCGAACTGCAGGCTGGGGTCCTGTTTTTCGCGGATCTCGTTGAGGGCGATGTAGAGCGACATGTACGGCGCATCGTCGAGTTCGAAGGCCTGCATGTGTGGTTGCGACTCGGGGTCCTCGGGGTTGAAGCGAAAGATCTCGAAGCGCAGGCGCCGCGCGCCTTTTGAAACGGGGTTACTCATGCCTGCCCGGCCCACTCGCCGCGCCGCATCCGGCTGCCCGGCGGCTCTCGGGTCGGCAGACGGCCCTCTGCCACTTGTCGCTCGCAGACGTCGTGGTTGTATTGTTCGATCGAAACGGCCATGTCGATTCTCTCGTCGCTGCCGTAACCACGATGCCCGGGCGGCAAATCGATCTCGCCGACGGGTTCGTAACTGAACTGCGGTTGCGTCGCATCCGCCGCCCAGCGCACCAGCGTGCGATTGAGCCAACATGCGTCATCGCGCAACGGGAAATCGGACCGATAATGCGCACCGCGGCTTTCGGTCCTTGCAAGCGCGCCCGCCGCCGTAACGAACGCAAGCCGCAGCATGCTTTTCAGCCGCAGAGCAAACGTGAGTTCAGGATTCATGCCCGGCGCCGTGGAACGCAGCACGGCCCTGTCACAATCGGCCAACAGCGCCGTGAGTTCGGCGACGGCTTCCGTCAACTCGGGCCCGGTTCTGAATATGCCGACCTTGCCCATCATGGTTTCACCCATCGCATCCCGTATGTCGTAGACACTCGGCCCGGATCCCGTCCGATCTAGCCAGTCGCTTGCCCGCCGTTGGGCAGATTGCTTGGCTTCGAAGGCGAGACTGGTCGACAGGTCGAGACTCGCGGCACTTGCATAGTCCGCAGCGGCACGGCCAACGAGCCGCCCGGCGACGACCGTTTCGGCCAGGCTGTTGCCGCCGAGACGATTGAAACCGTGCATGTCCCAGCAGGCGGATTCCCCGGCGGCAAACAACCCGGCCATCCCATAAGCCTGGCCGTCCTTGTTGACGCGAACGCCCCCCATCGAATAGTGCTGGGTCGGCTGCACTGGAATGAGGTCGGTGACGGGATTGAGACCTGCAAAGTCGCGACATATCTCGAACACCTCGCGCAGCTTGGTGGTGAGATGTTTCTCGCCGAGGTGGCGCAAATCGAGCCACAGGTGCGGACCGTAGGGCGTCTCGACGCCATTTCCATCACGCATGCACTGCTTCATATGGCGCGAGACGACGTCGCGGCTTGCCAGCTCCTGTTTTTCGGGTTCGGCGTCCACCATGAACCGATGCAGATTCTTGTCGAGCAAATAAGCGCCATCCCCGCGGCTGCCTTCGGTTATCAGTATATTGCTGGGTGCGAGCGCCGTCGGATGAAATTGCACGGCCTCCATGTTGCCGAGCGGCACGACGCCCGTATTCAGCGCGATAGCCGCGCCCATGCCCTCGTTGATGGTCGCATTTGTCGTGTATTTGCCGTAGATCCGCCCGTAGCCCCCTGTCGCGATGATTGTCGCCTTGGCAACAACGGCAAAGTGGTTGCCGGTCCTGAGACAGCGCGCGACCGCGCCCCAGCAGCGTGTGCCGTCGTGTATCAACTCGACGGCTTCGGCGCGATCCCTGACCGTGATGCCCAGCCTTACGACTTCGCTGTCGACGGCGTACAAGGCCGCATGCCCGGTTCCGGCCGCCGCATAGCAGGCACGCCATTTCGCCGTGCCGCCAAAGTCCCGATGCATGATCAGGCCATCGTTTTCCAGCTGCTCGTCGATTTCCACGCGCTCGCCGCGGATGAAATAAGTGTTGCGGCCGCCCCGTACGCGCGTCCACGGTACGCCGAAGTGAGCGAGTTCGCGCACCGCGACCGGCGCTTCCTCTGCAAAAATACGCGCGACCTCCTGGTCTGCGCCCCAATCGGAGCCGCGTACGGTGTCGAGAAAATGCAGCGACGGGTTATCGCCCTCGGCCATGACGCAGTTGCCGAGTGACGCCTGCATGCCGCCCTGCGCCGCACAACTGTGACTGCGACGCGGCGGCACGAGCGACAGGATCAGGACATCGTGGCCGGCAGAAGCGGCTGCGATCGCCGCGCGTTCGCCCGCCAGCCCACCGCCGATCACGAGTACGTCCGTGCTGGCTAGTTTCGAACTCATCACGTCGGCGCCGGTAACAGGAACGCGAGCGGCGGGGCAATAATTTCGGCGAGCACCAGCAACACGATCACACCGAGTCCGAGAAACACCCAGAGCAGTACGCGTTCAATGTTTTGCAGGACGGCACGCGGTAACAAAAGGCCGGCGCCCCACTTTACGGCCAGCCTGTACAAGCCGACACTGGCATGAAATTCGACCGAGACAAGCAGGATTGCATACGGGAGCCAAAGCCCGGCTCTCACCCGCCCGACGCTCGTTGCCGCCTCGATGCCGGCCCGCTCCCCGAACAACGGCGTGAAAACGTCGACTCCGAGCAGAATCAGGTGAAAACTGCCGAGGACAAGTATGACCATGCCCGTTCGCACCTGCCAGATCCAGAGCAGGGAATCCAAATGCGGCCGGAAGCCGGAGCTGCTGTGCCGGCCCGGCTGCGCATCGAGCCCGGAACGGCTCAGATCCCGGCCAATTTCCAGCATGCGCCGACGCTCGCTCAACTGTGCCGGGATTTTTCGGCTCGCAAGCGCGGCATGGAGAAGGAACAACAAGAAGATGACGAAGACGGTCGGCTGCGCGATGTAATAGTCCTCGAGCAATTTCGCGAGCCAGTCGAAGCCACGTTCGCCCGTCAGGATGGAGCCGACCAGGATCATGTGACCCCACATGAACAGCGCGAGCACGAGCCCGCTCGCGCCGCTCAGGACTTCGTAGGCCAACTGGCGGCGGGCCCGGTCTTGACTGGCCGCGCGGCCGGACGGGGCGACGCCGGAGATTTTCATCTGTGGTCCCCAGCGGATTTTCCAGACAGAGTGGCGCCAAGTAGCATACGTACAATCCCCTAGCGGAAAGAAATTCGAATACCTCTATCGTCTGGTCTGGTCAAGATACGAATTGCCGTGGAATCCTGACACAATATAGCGCCTTCGAGAAATAGTTAAATTCCGATGCCCGAGCATACCGATCCTGTACAGCCCAGCGCGGGCAACAAGCTCCCTGTCCGCATGATACTTGGGAGCGTTGTCGTACTCATCCTCGTTTTCGTCATTCTTGGCGTAGTGAGCGTAGCAGGGTGGGAATACTCGAACAGCGATAATTTCTGCGCCAATGCCTGTCACGAGGTACATCCGGAAGAACCGTTTGCACACCAGGTCGGCCGCCATGCCAACGTCGCTTGCGTCGAGTGCCATGTCGGCAGATTACCGACTTTTCAGGCGATGATCGAAAAATCCGGTCACGTGGCGCACGCGTGGAACTTCGTGTTCGGATACGAGCGGCCAACGCATTCGAAATCGATGACCGGCGCGCAGGATTCGTGCGAGGGCTGCCACACAAAGAGTCCGCATCGCCACAATATCGTGAAGACGTCCATGAAGTTCGAGGCGGATCGAAGAAACACGGAAAAAAAACTTACGCTGACCATGCGCCTGAATGGGCGCACGTTCGGCGGCGAAGTACGGCGCGGTGTCAACTGGCATGCCAGCGGCGCGATCCGTTTTATCGCCACGGATCCGCAAAACCTCGACATTCGCTGGGTCGAAGTGACGGCTGACGACGGCAGCAAAAAAGTCTACAACAACGTGATTTCGCCGCTTGGCAACGAAGAAATCAATGATGCCGACAAGAAAGTCATGGATTGTATTGATTGCCACAATCGCGCAGGCCATCCTTTCAGAAGCCCGGAAGACGAGGTCGATGCAGCACTGACAGACGGTCGATTGAGCCCTGATCTTCCGTTTATCAAGAGACGCATCCTCGAGTTGCTCGATCAGGAATTCGAGACGGAAGACGAAGCAAGGTCGCTGACAGACGACGCTTGGCGCCAGTACCAGCAGGACTTTCCGGACCTTCAGGACAAAGATCCGGAGGCCTGGGAAGGCGCCCGTGAGTTCATGCAGGAACGTCAGGATTTCCTGGCCAATCTGATGGTGCGCAGCCGTTTTGCCGAGAAAAACGTCTCGTGGCGCTCGTTCCCGGACCACAACGGCCATAAACTCGACCCGGGATGTTTCCGATGCCACAACGGTCGGCAGCAGACGGATGCCGGCAGCCCGATCCCGGTAAACTGCACTAACTGTCATTCGATTCCCTTGGTGACGCAACGTGATCGTGTTCCCGATTATTTCCTTTCGCTCATCGACAAAAAGAAGCCGGACGACCATCATGATCCGGCCTTTATTTCGAAACACATGGATCTCGTGGGCGAACAATGTACGGTTTGTCATGAAGAGGTCCGGTTCGGCATAAACGATCGTAATTACTGTTCGAACTCCGGCTGTCACGGTGAATCTTGGGATTATCTGGATCTCGATGCGCTCAGAACCACCGCGGCAGGAACCGCTGAAGCGTTATAGGAGCCGCAACACAGGCCCAGGATGAAGATGAATCGACTGCGTTTTGTTTCACAATTTGTCGTGCTCGGCCTGGCACTGGTGCAGATACCGGCCATGGCGGCGACGGAAAGCAACGGCTGCGTAAGCTGCCATCAAAAAGCCAGTTTTTTTGCCGATTATCCCAAGCTGCACGAGTACTACCAGCAGTGGCTCGCCTCACCTCACGAGCAGGCGGGTGTCAGCTGCGACGACTGCCATGGCGGCAACTCGAAAGCTACTACCGCGCAAAAAGCTCATTCGGGCGTACTGCCAATGAGCAACAAACGCAGTACCCTGCACTACCAGCGACAGCCCGAAACCTGTGGCCAGTGCCACGGACGCAAAGAAAGGCAGTTTGTGCGAAGCAAGCACTACGCCGCATTGATGGATCAGCGCTCGGCGCCGACTTGCACGACCTGCCATGCCGCGATGAGCCGCCGGCCGGAATTACGGACCATCGTTCTGAATGCCTGCCGAAACTGTCATGGCGAGGGCAACAGTGAGAATCTGCCGCTGATCGCGGACCAGGCCGAACACGTATTCAATCAGTTGAATGTTGCTGGCGGCCTGCTCGGCTGGACGCGAATCCACTACGAGTCCCATGGCTGGCCGGATGACAGCGAGGCGCGTATTAAGGGACTCGATATACGCTATCAGTCGATTATCGATCGGGTACATCAGTTCGATCTGCAACAGACGGAAGATGCGACAATCGAAATGATCGGGGAGCTCAGGGGGATTTTCGATGCAGCCCGAAGAGCCCACGAGCAGCGGCCCGGGGACTCATAGCAAGGCCGATCGGCTGTTTCCGGAATACCGAAGCTTGCCTTGCTCGATGGCAATGACGGCTTTGGCAAGCAGCGTAAACATCAGGACCCCGAAGGCCCAGATTCCCGCTGCGACGCTCAGCTCCACACCGGTCGGTGCGTACTCGAATATTTCTCCGAGAGGCGTCGGCACGAATCCCGGGATCACGAGTCCCATGCCTTTCTCGATCCAGATCCCGATAAAAGCCAGCACGCACGCGACGTTCAGATAGACGGGGTTCGCCCGCAGCGGATTAATCATCAGGATCACCACCGCCGTCACATTCAATGTCAGCGCGAACCAAATCCACGGCTGCAGCGAATTGAAGCCGTCCAGTCCGAGGAAAAGATAATGGATTGATGCCGCGTGCGCGCCTTCATTGTAGAAATCCGTAAATAGTTCGGCGCCGACAAAGAACAGATTTATCTGCATCGCGGTCGCCATGATCAGTGCGAGCGTGTCGATAACGCTCTGCCGCACATTATAGCTCGCGACCTTGCGAATGATTTCCAGCGTAAGGATGATCAGCGCAGGACCGGACGCGAACGCGGATGCGATGAATCGCGGACCCAACAACGCGGTATGCCAGAAGGGTCGCGCTGGATTGGCGGAGAACAGGAAAGCGGTCACCGTATGGATCGAGATCGCCCAGAACATCGCCAGCACGACGAATGGGAAATACAGCCGGAAGCTGGCCTCTTTGCCGCAATAGCGGGTATAGAGCAGGTAAAAAGGAATCGCCAGATTTAGCACGAGGTAACCGCTGAGGACGACGACATCCCACGCGAGTAGCGATGTCGGCCAGTTGAAGCGGCCGATAAACGGAATCATGTGCCAGAGACGGTCGGGGCGCCCGAGATCCACGACCACGAACATGATCGCCATCGTAACCGCGGCAACGGCCATGCCCTCGCCGACAAGAACGACCTCTTTTATATCCTTGCGATGAAAGATGTATGCAGGAATGACGAGCAAGACGGCAGCCGCAGCGATGCCAACGAGGAACGCAAAGTTGGCGATATAAAATCCCCAGGACACCTGATCGCTCATGCCGGTAACCACGAGGCCCGTGCTTAGCTGCTCGGCATATCGAAACGCCCCGTACGCTACCACCGCCGACAGGATCATCAGCCACAACCAGTACTCCCTGGGGCCGCGCAGCATTTCCCGGCCACTGTCGTATATGAAGCGTATTACGGCCATCTCCGCTCGTCAGTCGCTGTAGTACCAGAACTTCGGCTCGGTACCGAGATCTTCCTTGAGCCTGAATACCTGCTTGTTTGCGAGCACGTACCGTATCTCGCTGTCAGGATCGAGCAGGTTGCCGAAAATCCGCGCGCCGGTCGGGCAGGCTTCCTGGCAGGCCGGCAGGCGCCCCTTTCGTGTCCTCTGAAGACAGAAATGGCATTTCTCGACGACGCCGCGCGGCCTCGGCCGGTTGCCGAGGAAGTGCGTGTCGGGATTCATTTCCTCCGCCGGGATCTCGGGTTCGGTCCAGTTGAAGTGGCGAGCCCAGTATGGGCAGGCCGTCATGCAGTAACGGCAACCGATGCACCAGTCGTAGTCGACCACGACGACGCCGTCGGGCTCCATCCAGGTCGCCTCGACCGGGCAGGCTTTTACGCAGGGCGGGTCGTCGCATTGCATGCACTGTACGGGCATGTAGTATTTGCCTTCGACCGGGACCTCGGCGGGATCGTAGTAATGCTCGGAGTGCTCTAGGTTCGTATCCCCCCGATCCATCTGCAGCACGCGGATGTACTGGACCTGGGAGTCGCGTCCGAGATTGTTCTCCTTGACGCAGGCATCTACGCAGTCACGGTAGCCCTGACAGCGTGAGATGTTGATGGCATAACCGAATACCACGCCTTCCTGCGGCGGTGTGTTCGCGCAATCGATCTTCACGCCATACCTGAGACTGGCTTTTCTTTCGATGCGTTCGAGCGCCTCTTCGATTTCCTCCGCGGACATGCGTTGATAATGCTTTTGGAAGAAATCCGCAAAGGCGTCGCTAAACGTCTGGCCTCCCCAGGCAGGTGTGGCCGCCGTTGCGGCGGCGCTCATGCCGATGCCGCGAAGAAAACTCCTTCTCGCCATCTCGAATTTGTTTTTTTCTTCTTTTGAGTCGGCTTTATCAGACATTCCTGTGCTCACTCTTGCTCAGTCGAATTTGTCGATGACTCGCCGTGGTCCGCATCGCGCTCCCGCTTCAGGCCCGCGCGCACGGGCGGCGGCGGTTTCGGCGGACGCGCTGGTATTGCCGGGCTGTGCGCGTTGTGGCAGTGCGTGCAGTTGTATTGAGTCCTTGTGCCGGCCCAATTGGCGACGCGTTTGCCATGCACTCCGAAAGCCCAGTCCTTGTGCCGATTGGCATGACATCCGCCGCAAACGATATAGGCATCGTCGAAGTCGACGGGCTCGCCAAGCAAGGTGCGCAGGTAATCGCGTTTCTCGAAATCATGGCAGGAAAGGCACCAGATGCGGCCGCGCCCGTGGTCGATGCCGGTGTCATGCATGGTATCCAGCGGCCGAATTTCGGGATTCGGCTCCATCGATGCATGGCACTGATCGCAGGGAAAAAAGAACAGTTCATCTTTGCGCGGTACGACCTCGACTTCCGGCGCGCCCGGGTAGCCTTCGAAGCGGATCATTTCGTCGGTCTTGGTCGCGTCCTGAGCGCGTACCGTCGACAAGAGAAAAAATGATGCGATGACGGCAGCTGACGCGAGGCCGGCGCCGGCATTCAGCGCTTTCGAAAGGTAACCGAAGTCCGGCTGATCTCGCTTGGTTTTCATTGGAGACATACTCGAAACGGGTACCCCGGGTCTCCGTGCTCCGTGCGATGCCAGGCCGTCAGTTGCGATAGCTGGCGTAGTAATTCAGCAACGCCTCGATGTCCTCATCGGAAAAAGCGCTGATTTTTTTCTGCATGGCAGGCAACTGTTTTCTTTCCCCTGCCGCATATTGCTGCATCGCGTAGCGCAGGTAGCCTTTGCGCTGACCGTGAAGAATGCTGGCCTCGGCATCGCCCGGGTCGTCGGCACCATGACAGATGGCGCAGGCATTGTCGTGCAGGGTCTTGCCTTCTGCCGCGAGCGCCGTGTCGAACTCCTCGCCGGCCGGCGCGTATGGCATGGCGGCAAAGTGCTCGGCAAGCTCGCGCACCTGATCTTCACTGAGTCTCGAAACCGCCTTGCACATTATCGGTTTCGCGCCGCAATTGCGATCGCCGTCGACGTAAGCATAAATCGCGTCTTCCTGCACGACGGCCGGAATGCCTGCAATAATCGGCGTATCGCTGTCCGTGCCACGACCGTCTTCGCCGTGACAACCGGTGCAGATCTTCAGCATGCCGCTTACGTCCGCCGAGCCGGACCCCGACACGGCGAGCAGGCACGCGACCACCGCCCATTTCGCGAAATTATTCAATGCACCCTCTCCGACGCCCTCCACCGAAATCTGGAAGATTCTCGCCGATTGACCGCGAAACTAAAGATTAAGTACCGAGCCGGGGACTGACGATACGTAGATCGCGCAATCCCCTGAGATTGCGGAGCAGCCGGCATCCGTGCGGCCATTATTCGCACTATTCCGCGTAAAGCGGCGCTATGTCCACGTAGATCTTGTAATCCGAGATGAGCCCCTCCTCTATCTCAAAGACGTCGACGAACGGCAGTGTGATTCGGCTGCCGTTATGCCGCGTGTAGGTCACCTCGCCTTCGCAGAAGATCGTAGGTCCGGCTGCCACGCTTTTCGACACAACGTGGCGCAGCCC